>NZ_CP098518.1:2771811-3143622 GCF_023703795.1 Haloplanus sp. HW8-1
CTCCCGACTCCGGTCTCGCCTCGGTCCCGGACGCACCGAACAGTTCGTCGACGACAGCCGCGTCCGTCTCGGCGAGATCGAGGAGGTGACCGCGCTGAGTGCGAAGTTCGTCGCGCACGTCGGCCAGTCCCGCCGCGTCCGCGCCCCTTCCGACGGTGTGGATGCAGACCATCTCGCACAGCGCCGCGCCGAGGCCGCCGGCGACTGCGGCGGCGGTCCCGCCGGCGGGCGCCACGCTCTCGGAGGCTATCTCGTCGAGGAACCGATCGATCGATCGGGCGTTCGAGGTCACCGTCCCGGCCGTTTCGTGCGCCGGTACTAAGGAATGTGGGCGCGCCGTCGGTCCGTCCACGCCGCTGCCGGCGAACCTCTCTTCGTGGTGACCGGTGAGCCACACCACTGCGTTGGGATCGACGCAACGTTGATTATCACCAGCGGTGAGTCCAGGATATGTCGTCAAAAGAAACACTCGAAACGGAGATCTTCGGCCGACACACTACCTTCGACTACTCCGAGCAGTGGGTCGGCTATTCGTTGTTCGTCCTTCGGGTCGTGATGGGATGGACACTGTTCCAGGGTGGGGTCACGAAACTGATCACGTATCTCGACGGAAACCCGGAGAACAACTGGACCGCCGCCGGCTACCTCGCGAACGCGATCCCGGAAGGGAACCCCTTCGTGTTCCTGTGGGCGAACTTCGCCGGAAGCCCGCTCATCGATATGCTGAACATGTGGGGGCTGACGCTGACCGGCCTCGGACTGATGGTCGGGGCGCTGGTTCGGTGGAACGCGTTCTGGGGCGCGATCATGATGCTCTTCTACTGGGCGGCGGCGCTCCAGGGGGGCCTCCTCGCCGGCTTGCCCCTCGCCCACGGATGGGTCGTCGACGACCACATCGTGTACGCCGCCCTGCTGTTCGGTCTGGGTGCGTTTGGTGCCGGTCGCATCTTCGGTGTCGATGCGTATCTCGAACGGACGTCCGTCGTCGAGAACAACCCGTGGCTCAGGTACCTGCTCGGCTGAGATAGTTCCGGTTCGTAGGCCGCCGGTTCCGGCGTGACGGTGTGGACGGGCGAAGCGAACGCACTGCGTGTCCCCGTGAGCGCCGAGTGGGTGATTCCTAGCCGACACCGCCGTCCGGCAGCGAGCGGGACGGCCTCGGGTGTCCGTACCGCATACGGGGAACGGACTCCGAAAGGCTTTGCCGCCCGCGGCGGAACGCCTGTGACATGGACCCGCGCATTCGCACGCACGCAGAGATCATCGTGGATCACTCGACCCGGATCGAGGCGGGCGACGACGTGGTCGTCAGCATGCCGGCGGTCGCCGAGGACCTCGCCGTCGCGCTCCACGAGGTGTTGGGTGACCGTGGGGCGAACCCGGTGTACCTGCACAACTCCGAGCGCGCGGACCGGGCGTATCTTCGCGCGAGCGACGACGGGAGCTTCGAGACGCCGGGCCACCTGCTCGCACTCTACGAGGAGACGGACGCCGCCATCATCGCCCGCGGGGGGCCGAACGTCTCCGAGCAGAGCGACGTGACTCCCGAGACCAACGCCGCCTACCGTCGCGCGATGCGGCCCGTCCTCGACGAGCGACTGGGGACGCGCTGGTGTCTCACGCAGTTCCCCTCCTCGGGGCACGCCCAACTGGCGGGCATGAGCACCGAGGCCTACGAGAACTTCGTCTGGGACGCCGTCACGCTGGACTGGGACGCACAGCGCGACCACCAGGCGCGGATGGTCGACATCCTCGACGGCGCCGACGAGGTGCGGATCAGGAGCGGCGAGGGGACGGACGTGCGGATGTCGGTGGCGGGCAACCCTACCCTCAACGATTACGGCGAACACAACCTGCCCGGCGGCGAGGTGTTCACGGCGCCGATCAAGACGTCCGTCGAGGGCGAGGTACACTTCGACCTGCCGCTCTACCGCAAGGGCAAGGAGATCGAGGGCGCCCGCCTCCGGTTCGAGGACGGGAAGGTTGTGGGTCACAGCGCCGAGCGCAACGAGGACGTGTTGACCGGAATCTTAGAGACCGACGGCGGGGCGCGCTACCTGGGCGAACTCGGCATCGGCATGAACCGCTCCATCGATCAGTTCACGTATAACATGTTGTTCGACGAGAAGATGGGAGATACGGTCCACATGGCGGTGGGCAACGCCTACGAGGACACCGTCGGCGAGGGAAACGAGCGCAACGAGAGCGCCGAACATGTCGACATGATCGTCGACATGTCCGAGGACTCGACCATCGAAGTGGACGGCGAGGTCGTCCAGCGAAACGGCACGTTCGTGTTCGAGGAGGGGTTCGCGTAGGGGTTTTTTGATCCTTCAGCGAGCGCTCGTCGAGCGAGAGCCGACGAGCGTCGCCGACGTGGTCGTCGGCTTCGATGATGCGCTCCCGGTGCCGCAGTCGTCCCCGATCCGGCGGGCGAGGTGTGTCAACGTCTCCGGCGGGCTCCGCCGGGATCACGGCGTCACGCCGACCGCGTGGTCGATGGCCGGCGTCGCCGGGGCGGCGCTCGTGGTGCGGGTCGCCGAACTGACCGGCGGCCACGAACTCGCCTTCTACGTCGTCGCGGGCGTCCTCACGGGCGGCCTGCGCCGCTGGCGGGTGAACGTCGTCCGCCGGGCACGGCACCACGGGACGCCACACGGCGTCCACCGCTGACCCGCGCGGGGACGGTCACTCCCCGTCGACTTCGAGTTCGAACTGCTTGTTCTCGACGACGGCGTTCAGGACGACGCTGGTGTTGGACTCGCGGATGTCGGCGTCGGTCAGCAGCGTCTTGATCTGTTCGTTCATGCCGTCCGTGTCGCGGAACTTGCCGACGGCGATGACGTCGTAGTCGCCCGTGACTTCGTAGACGCTGACCATCTGCTTTTGATCGCGCAGGCTCTCGGTGATCCCGGGCAGGGCGCTTCCCTCGACTTTCAACTGGAGGATGGCCGTCACGTCGTAGCCGAGCGCGTCGTAGTTCACGCGGGGCGTGTACCCCTCGATGACACCTTCGTCTTCCAGGTCACGGAGGTGATTCGAGACGGTGGTGACGGAGACGTCGAGTTCTTCGGCGAGGCTCCGCAGGCTGGCACGACCGTCGCCCAGGAGCGCGTTGATCAGCTTCGCATCCAGATTTTCGTACGTCATGGCAGTTACGAACGTCCCGGGGGGTATAGAAGTTTACGAATATCCAATTACGAGAGATCGCGAGAGGAAATTGCAGCCAACAAAAAGGGCTTAATACTGGGAGTATAGAGTAACCCTGTCCAGAACATGACGGACGACACTACGGCGACTGACGGCGGCTTGACGGCGGAAGAACAGGACGTCATCGACGAGATCGACGAGGAAGGGGTCGACTTCCTGCGGCTCCAGTTCACCGACATCCTCGGGACGGTCAAGAACGTCTCGGTCCCGGCGAGCCAGGCGGAGAAGGCGTTCACCGAGGGGATCTACTTCGACGGCTCTTCGATCGACGGGTTCGTCCGCATCCAGGAGTCGGACATGCGCCTCGATCCCGACCCGGAGACGTTCGCCGTGCTCCCGTGGCGGAACGGGGATTCGGGTGGCGGTGCGGCGGCCCGGCTCATCTGTGACGTGATCGACACCTCGACCGGCGAACCCTTCTCGGGCGATCCGCGTGGCGTCCTCAAGAGTGCCATCGAGCGTGCCGAGGAGATGGGCTACCACGTGAACATGGCCCCCGAACCGGAGTTCTTCCTGTTCGAGGAGGACGAGGACGGCCGCGCGACGACGAAGACGAACGACGCCGGGGGCTACTTCGACCTCGCACCCAAGGACCTCGCGTCCGACGTGCGCCGTGACATCATCTACGGCCTGGAGAGCATGGGCTTCGACATCGAGGCCTCCCACCACGAGGTCGCCCAGGGGCAACACGAGATCAACTTCACGTACGACGACGCCCTGTCGACGGCCGACAACGTCGCCACCTTCCGCGCGGTCGTTCGTGCCATCGCGGCCGAACACGACCTCCACGCGACGTTCATGCCCAAGCCGATCGCCCGGATCAACGGCTCGGGGATGCACACCCACATGTCGCTGTTCACCGAGGATGGCGAGAACGCCTTCCACGACGAGGACGACGAGTTCAACCTGAGCGACACGGCCAAAAGCTACCTCGCTGGCATCCTCGAACACGCCCCGGCGATCACGGCCGTCGCCGACCCGACCGTCAACAGCTACAAACGGTTGGTGCCGGGCTACGAAGCCCCCGTCTACGTCGCCTGGTCCGACCGCAACCGCTCGGCGCTCATCCGCAAGCCGGCCGCCCGCGTCCCGGCCGCCTCACGGATCGAGCTTCGGTCGCCCGACCCGTCGTGTAATCCCTACCTCGCCTTCGCGGCCATGATCCACGCCGGTCTCGACGGCATCGAGAACGACCTCGACTGCCCGGACCCGGTCCGCGAGAACATCTACGAGTTCGACGAGACCAAACGCGAGGAGTACGGCATCACGACGCTGCCTTCGAACCTCGGCGAGGCCGTCGACGCCCTCGAAGCCAACGAGACGATCAGGACTGCGCTCGGCGAACACGTCACCGAGAAGTTCATCGAGGCCAAGTCCCAGGAGTTCGGCGAGTACATCGTCGAGGTTTCGGACTGGGAACTCGACCGCTACCTCGAGAAGTTCTGAGCGCGACCCACCCGCATCCATTTTTCCGTACGCGTCGACGACGGGGAGCGACACGGCCCGGACGACGGCTCAGTCGGTGATGTTGTCGGTCGTCTCGCGCAGCGTCACGAACTCGCCGTTCTCCGCTGCGATCCCGCCGGTGAAGTTCTCGCCGTTCGGCAGGTTCCCGTTCTCGTCGACCTCGGGACCGTCGTAGAGGTCCAGATCCATCGCCTCCAGCGCCGCGGTGTACTTCCCGAAGCCGTTGAGATACAGGAACTCGTCGTCGAGGGACGCGACCGCTCCCCGATCCTGATCGGTCAGGGTGGAGGTCGTTCGGGAGATCGACGACCCATCGCCGGGATAGATGGACAGCCGCAGGGCCAAGATGTCGTCGTCGCCGTCGGCGTCCGACACTCCGTACTTGATCGACTGCGTCTGCCCGAGGGGACCGACGAACTCCCACGTGTCGACGGTGAACCGATCCTCGACATCGGGCAGACTGACCGACACCGTCCGCGTCTCGCTGTCGGATTTCCCGCCGGTGTCGGTGACCGTCACGGTCACGTCGACGTCGCCTTCGGACTGGAAGGCGTACGAGAGCGTCGACGAGTCGTCGCCGACGGCCTCGCCGTCGACCTGCCACTCGTAGGTCAGTTGCGACGCCGAATCCTCCGTGTCGGAGGCGTCGACCTCGAACTCGTACACCGGCCCCGAGGAGTCGACGACGTCGATACCGTTCACCGTCGGCGAGAGATTCGTCGGGATGTCGCCGTACAGCACCGGATTGAGGTCCCGGAGTACCTCGTTGAGTCGCTCCGAAGCCTCCTCGGGAATCGTGAAGTCCCGCTCGGACGCGTCGACGAAGTCCTGCAGGGTGATCCCGCTCATCGTGACCCCCCCTCGGGCGGACGGGACCCGAGTGAGGCGCGCTCGGACATCGATTCGATCGGCATCGGGACGGAAGGAATCATACTACCGGCCGTAGGAACGGCCGAATCCCGCATTGTATTCATGTCATTGAAGGCATACAAGGGAAGGTTGAAACGGACGGCGTCGCGCCGCGTTCGGTCGATTTCGGGACGCTACCCCGACAGACCGGGGATCGCGAGCAACAGCGCGACGGTCCCCCCGGCGAGGCCGCCCGCGACCGGGAGGGTGACGCCGCCGTCGAGGACGAACAGCGCGACGACGACGACACCTGGAAGGAGGGCGAACGAGGCGACGAGGCGGCGCGTCGATCCAGCGGCGGCGACGACGCGATCACCGGCGACCCGCCAGCCGATCCAACCGCCGGCGGTGGCGGCCGCGGCGACGACGGTATCGGTGACCACCGCCGCAGCGAGCGCCACGAGGCCGACGGCGACGGCGAGGGCGAAGGTCCGACCGGTCTCGGCGGCGGTCACGCGCTCGGGGGAACGGCCGGGGCCAACCCCGAGTCCGGCTGCGACGTAGCCGAGGCCGACGGCGACGCCGACGACCACGTCGGCCAAGTAGTGGACGCCGATGACGACCCGCGAGGTGGCGACGACGACGACTAGCCCGGCGGCGGCCGCCGAGAGGCGACGGTCGTCGAAGAGGGCGGCGAGTCCGCCGTAGACGACCGTCGCACCGAGGGCGTGGCCGCTGGGGAAGCCGTAGCCGTCCGTCCCCGCACCGGGCGGCCGGGGGAGCGCGAAGGCGTGTTTGAGCGCGAGCGTCGCCGCGAACCCGCCGAGTGCAAGTGCGAGCGCCGTCGCCATCCGAGTCGAGGAGACGCCGAGGTAGTCGGCGAGTAGATAGCCGGTGACGACGACGAGCAGGAGCGTCACGGGATCGCCGAGGCGCGTGAGGAGACCGAACAGGTCGACGAGTGTCGCGGGAAGTGTCTCGACGACTGCCATCTCGCCGAGGTCGCGGTCCGCAGTCATGGAGCCGGCGCGCATACCTGCGGCTTCGTGTGGAAGAGTATATATATCCGGCTTTCCACGAGGACGATACCCCATTACTTATATTTCTCTGCTTATCGTCCAAACTGCTGACGCCGATAACTGTCGGAAACGTCCACGATATTTATATATCTCCGCGCCATTTAGCGAAATGTTTATATATCTAACTACCTAACTATGGGTTAAGAAGAGTCACGGCGGCCGTGCCCCCGCGTCGGTCGTCCGTGGCGACACCTATCATGACCGAGACACGCACCTGGACGACCGAGAGCACCGACATTCGAGAACGGGAGGAATCGACGGCGACACGCGAACGGGAACACGTCTGCCCCGAGTGTGGCGGCGCCCTAGTGACCGACGAGGAGCACGGCGAGACGGCCTGTGGCGAGTGTGGGCTCATCGTCGAGGCCGACGAGGTCGACCGCGGTCCCGAGTGGCGCGCCTTCGACGCCAGCGAACGCGACGAGAAGGCCCGGGTCGGGTCGCCCACGACCAAGATGATGCACGACAAGGGGCTGTCGACGACCATCGACTGGCAGGATAAGGACGCCTACGGGAACGCCCTGAATGCGAGCCAGCGCGAGAAGATGCAGCGGCTGCGCACCTGGAACCGGCGGTTCCAGACCCGTGACCACCAAGAGCGCAACCTGCGACAGGCCTTAGGCGAGATCGAGCGCATGGCGTCGGCGCTCGGCCTCCCCGAGAACGTCCGCGAGACCGCATCGGTGATCTACCGACGGGCACTGGAGGAGGACCTCCTCCCCGGCCGATCGATCGAGGGCGTCGCCACCAGCGCGCTGTACGCGGCCGCCCGCCAGGCGGGCGTTCCCCGGACCATCGACGAGATGGCCCGGGTGAGCCGGGTCGAGGCGGAGGAGTTCAAGCGCACCTACCGCTACGTGGTGCGGGAACTCACCCTCGAAGTCGCGCCGGCCGATCCGGTGAGCTACGTCACCCGGTTCGCGTCGGAACTCGACCTCTCGGACGAGGCCGAGCGCCTGGCCCGGGAGATGCTCGACGCGGCCAAGGAGCGGGGCGTTCACAGCGGCAAGAACCCGGTCGGACTGGCGGCCGCGGCCGTCTACGCCGCACCTCTGCTCACCAACGAGTCGGTGACCCAAGACGAGGTGAGCGCGGTGGCGGACATCAGCGAGGTCACCATCCGCAACCGGTACCGTGAACTCCTCGAGGCGTACGACGACGCCGGGCAGACGGCCACGGCCTGATTCGCCCCGGAATCCTTTTACTCGGCACCACCCTACCCGGACGCAACTATGGGTATGGGCTCGGACATGTACCGACAGCAGATCCTCGATCACTACAAGAACCCGCGCAACCACGGGGATCTCGAGGATCCGACGTTCAGCCACGTCGGCGAGAACCCGTCGTGTGGCGACACCATCAAGATGAACGTGCGTCTCGACGACGACGACGAAACCATCGACTACGTGAGTTTCTCCGGCGACGGCTGTGCCATCAGCCAGGCGAGCGCGAGCATGCTCACCCAGCGACTCCCGGGCACGACACTCGACGAACTGGCCGAGATGGACCGCGACGACGTGGTCGAGATGCTCGGCGTCGACATCAGTCCCATGCGGATCAAGTGTGCCGTCCTCGCCGAGAAGGTGGTACAGGACGGGGCGAAGATCCACGAGGGCGAACTCGAACTCGACGAGACGACGACCGAGGAGTGATTCAGCGGTCCTGTCGGTCCAGTTCCCGGCCGATTCCCCGCGCGAGCGCCACCAGAAACGCCAGTCCTCGCTTGACTTCCGGATCGCGGAGCGCCCGCAGTAGGCCGAGCGCACCCACACCCCGATAGGCCGTGTCGGGATCGCCCGCGTCGCCGAGCGCTCGCAGGAGCGTCTGCGCTCCTCGAACCGTCTCCGGCTCCGCGGCCTCGTCGGCCAGTTCGCCGAGCGATCCGGCGGTGCCTGCCACCGACGACACCATCTCGTCGTCGGCCGCCTCGGTGGCGAGGGCCAACACGTCGAGGAGTTCGTTCACGTCGTCGAGGCGCTGAACGAACGCCGCCACGGCCTCGGGGTCCTCGGCGATGGCGGCCGCCAGCGCGTCGTCTGGGGCGTCGGCCGTCGTCCCCGACGCCTTGTCGTCGCTCATCTCAGATCAACCCCCGTGCAGTCAGCCAGTACGACTCGTTGTACGCCCCCTTCGCCCAGTGGACGAGTTTCGACTCCTCGCGCAGATCGGGCAGGGAATCGTAGTCGAAGGAGACGAACGTCGCCTCGTCCAGGCCGGCCTCGAGGAAGCAGAGCACCTTGCCGTCGTAGGTCGCGGTCGGCGTGTGTCCACGAACGCCGGCGGCGATGCGCTCGGCGACCGTCCCCGCCTGGTAGTGGGCGACGCTGCCGGCCATCGGCCGTTCGATGTCGGTCGTATCGCCGATGGCGTACACGTCCTCGGCGTTGACCGCCTCCAGTGTCCGCGGGTCGGTCTCGACCCAGCCGTCGTCGCCCAGCCCCGCGTCGGCCACGAGGTCGACGCCCGCGTGTGGCGGGATGGTCACGAGCAGGTTGTAGTCGAGCGCCCGGCCATCCGCCGCGTGGAGCGTCCGCTCGTCCGGGTCGACTCGTTCGACGGCGAAGTCGGTGTGTGCCTCGACGCCACGGGCGTCGAACCGCTCGTCCGTCCAGTCGGCGACGGGCGGGAGTTTGTGCGACCGCTCGGTCGGTGCGGTGTAGACCACCTCACTGGCCTCGCGCAGGCCCCGGTCGCGGAGCCAGTCCTCGACCATCAAGGTGAACTCCACCGGCGCGGCCGGACACATGTGCGGCATGCCAGCGACTGACAGGACGAGACGGCCGCCGGAGAAGTCCGCGAGGGCGTCGCGGAGACGTTCGGCCCCGTCCGCGCTGTAGAAGTCGTGAGCGCCCTCGGCGAGTCCGGGGACGCGGTCGGGGACCAGACGCGCCCCAGTCGCGAGGACCAAGTGATCGTACTTGAGCGTCTCGCCGTCTCCGAGCGTCAGTCGCTTGCCAGCCGTGTCCACGTCGGTCACCCGGCTCGTCCGGAGCCGAACCCGACGGTCGAGGAGGTCATCGAGCGGTCGCAGTCCCTCGGACGGGTCAGCCCGGCCGAACGCGACGTAGAGCCAGACTGGCTTGTAGACGTGGGTCCCCGTCTCGTCGATCAGGATCACCTTCACCTCGTCCGCGTCGAGTTCCGCGGCGAGTTTCGACGTGAGTTTGTTGGCGAGGACCGTGCCGCCGGTGCCGCCACCGACGACGGCGATACGGGTTGTCATTTAGAGGTCACCGTTCTCGACAACGCACCGGAGGGTGGTAAAATTGTGCTTCGGTTCCAATACTATGGAACCAACACGCGACGTCGGTGAGAGTCGTTACTCGGGGACGAGTCCCGCGTCCTGTACCCGCATCACGGCCTCGCCGTCGGCGAGGTTCGGCGCGTCGACGAGGCGGACGATCCGCTTGTCGCCCTTGGACTTGCGGAGATACATCCGGAACGTGGAGGTGTGACCGAGGATGTTACCGCCGATGGGCTGGGTCGGATCGCCGAAGTACGAATCGGGATTGGAGGCGACCTGGTTGGTGACGAGGACGGCGGCGTTGTAGAGGTCGCCGATACGCATCAGGTCGTGGAGGTGTTTGTTGAGTTTCTGCTGGCGCTCGGCGAGTTCCCCCCGGCCGACGTATTCGGCCCGGAAGTGAGCGGTGAGCGAGTCGACGTTGAGCAGGCGGACGGGCCACTCGCTGTCCTCGTGTTCGCTCGCCAGTTCCTTCGCCTTCTCGGCCAGGAGGATCTGGTGGTTGGAGTTGAACGCCTTGGCGACGTGGATCTTGTCGAGGACGTCGGTGACGAGCGCTTCCATCGCCTCCTCGTCGCCGGGCGATCCCTCGATGCCCCGGTCGTCCATCGTCGCCTGAATGACCTCGTCGTCGAGGCCACGGACCATGTCGTCGATGCGTTCGGGGCGGAACGTGTCCTCGCTGTCGACGAAGATGGCGCTCCCGCGGAGGCCGCCGTACTCGGTGGGCAACTGGACGTTGACCGAAAGCTGGTGGGTGACCTGTGATTTGCCGGCGCCGAACTCGCCGTACACCTCGGTGATGGACTGGGTCTCGACGCCGCCGCCGAGGAGTTCGTCGACCTCGGGGACGTTCCAAGTGAGTTTGCCGATCTGTTCGCGGCGTTCGAGGACGGTCGCCCCCGTCTCGAAGCCGCCCACGTCCGCGGCGTCGCGGGCCGCGTTGATGATGTCGCTGGCGGTCGACTCGCCGATGTCGGCCGTGTTGGACAGTTCGGCCGGACTGGCGACCGCGATGCTCTGGTAGCTCTCGAAGCCCGCTTCGATCAACTTGTCCGCCGTCGCCGGACCCACGCCGGGAAGGTCCTCGAGGTCGTCTTCTGCCATGTGACTCCGCTTGTGCCCCTCCGCACATAAAGCCTCGTTAACACCGTAGTGGAAGTGAAAATAGCGAGACGGCGTGGTTGTCAGTGACACACCGAGCCGAGGGGTTCAACCCCGAAGACGGGGGGATCGGCCGCGTTCGACGGCGCGGGTGCCGAGAGCGAGTCCGATCACTCCCAGGGGTGGCCGTCCGGGCGGTCGGGCCACAGTGGATACCAGTAGCCCTCGTCGTCCTCCACGTCGAGTTCGCCGTCGAGGACCGACTGAAGTTTGAACTCCAGTCGCGTGTCGCGGTCGTGACGCCCCGTCGGCGCGAAGGGGTAGTACGCGCCGCGGCGGAAGGAGTAGATCCAGTACGCCCGTCGGTCCTCGCGCACGTGCTCGAAGCCGAAGACGGCCGCAAGGATCCGGGAGCCGTATCCGCGTTCGACGAACGTGTCGGCCGCGAAGTGGATACTCGTCACGAGGTCCTCCGGATCGTCGTCCTCGAGGACGACCCAGTGGTAGCCGTGGTCGTCCTCGTGGCGGCGGAAGGCCGTGCCGGTATCCTCCTCGCCGGCCCGGAGGATCTCTTCGACCTCGTCGACCGCCCCGGCGAAGTCCGTGCTGTCGACCGAGGAAAAACAGAGCGCTGCGGCGGCGACGGGGGCGAACTCGAGGTCCGCCTCCATCGTGAGGTAGGCCGTCGACATCCCGAACAGGTCCTCGGGGTCGGCCGCGCGTGTGGCGTCGGCCTCGGCGCCGAAGCCGAGCGCCGAGCGGAGGGAGTCGAACAGACCCATCTATCGCCGTTCCATCTCGGCGGCCATCTCGCGCAGGCGTTCGACGCGTTTCTCGGTCGGCGGATGAGTGGAGAACACTCGGCCGACGAATCCGCTCCGGATGGGGATGACGAAGAAGGCGTTCATCTCCGACTGCTCGCGGAGGTCCTCCTGTGGAACCCGATCCATCCGCCCCGAAATCGAGCGGAGGGCGGAGGCGAGGGCGGTCGGGTTGCCGGTGATGGCGGCGCCGCCGCGGTCGGCGGCGTACTCGCGGTACCGCGAGAGCGCCCGGATCAGCAGGAAGGAGACGATCCAGACGACCAGCGAGACGAGAATGGCGACGACGATCCCCCCGCCGCCCTGCCGGTTCCGGTTCCCGCCGAACAGCCACCCCCAGCGCACGATCATGAACGCGATGGTCGAGAGAAAGGAGGCGATGGTCATGACCATCACGTCCCGGTTCTTGACGTGGGCGAGTTCGTGGGCCAGGACGCCTTCGAGTTCCGCCTCGTCGAGGGTGTCGAGTAACCCCGTCGTGACACACACTGTCGAGGCCGACCGGGAGCGCCCGGCGGCGAAGGCGTTCGGCGTCCGGGTGTCGGCGACGGCGACGTCGGGTTTCGGGAGGTCGGCCTGCTGACAGAGGCGGCCGACGGTCGCGTGGAGCGTCGGGTACTCGCCCTCGTCGACGCGGGTCGCGCCCATGCTGTACAGCGCCAGTCGATCGCTGAAGAAAAACTGGCCGAGCGAGAACAGCCCCATGATCAGGACGACCCCGAACAGCCCCATGTACTGCGAGAGGGCGGCGATGAAGACGACATAGAGGACGACGAGGAGGAACATGGTCAGAACCATCCGACCACGGAGCCCCCAGTCCGGATTCCACTCCATGCTGGAAACTACACGCGGACGAAGGTAAACGCTGTCGGCGTCGCCGCGTCGGCAGTCCGATCACCGCGGCCGTGTCGCGGGGCTTAACCGCCGCCGACGAGTACGGAGCGGCGATGAGCGACACCGAGTCCCGGGAGTTCTGTCCGCGCTGTGGCGACCCGGTGCCGACGCGAGCGGAGCCGCTGCCCGGTGAGCCGCGGGATCGGGATCGCCGGCTCTGTGACGCCTGTTACTTCGAGGACTTCGCCCTCGTGGACGCGCCCGACCGGATCGAAGTGCTGGTCTGTTCGGGGTGTGGCGCCGTCCACCGTGGGAACCGCTGGGTGGACGTCGACGCCCGCGACTACACCGACGTGGCCGTCGACGAGACGCGCGAGGCGCTGGGGATCCACGTCGGCGCCCGGAACGTCACGTGGGCGGTCGACCCCGAGCAGGTCGACGAGAACACCATCCGGATGCACTGTCAGTTCACCGGGATCGTCCGCGAGACCCCCCTCGAGGAGTCGGTCGTCGTCCCCGTGAAGATCTCGCGGGGCACCTGCGATCGCTGTGGGCGCATCGCCGGCGGCTACTACGCCAGCACGGTCCAGGTGCGGGCGACCGACCGGACGCCCACCCCCGCAGAGCGGTCCCGGGCGGTCGAAATCGCCGAATCACACGTTGCCGACAAGGAGGACGACGGCGACCGGGAGGCGTTCGTCACGGAGGTCAACGAGACCGACGACGGCCCGGACGTGAAACTTTCGACGAACGGCCTCGGCGAGGAGGTGTCCCGGCGCATCGTCCGCGAACTCGGCGGGAGCGTCGAGAGCTACCCGACCCTCGTCACCGAGGACGGCGACGGCAACGAGGTGTACCGCGTGACCTACGCCGTGCGGCTACCGAAGTTCACGCCGGGGGACGTGATCGACCCCGAGGACGGCGCGGGACCGGTCCTCGTCCGGAGCGTGAGCGGGAACCTGAAAGGGGTGCGGTTGGCCTCCGGCGACGCCTACGAGACGCCGTTCGACGACGAGGAACTGACGGCCGTTCGGCTGGCCACCCGCGACGACGCCGTCGAGACGACGGTGGTGGCCGTCGAGGACGACCACGCGGTCCAGGTGCTCGATCCGGAGACCTACGAGGCAAAGACGATTCCGCGGCCGGACTTCTTCGATCCGAGCGTCGAGACGGTGCCCGTCGTCAAGACGCGGGCCGGCCTCCACGTCCTGCCCGACTAGTCGGCGTCGGCCAGCGGGGTCGGGCCGCCCACTCCGGCGTCCCGGGTTCGGGGCTGCCGGGAGCGCGTTCGCGGCCCGGGTGCCGACGCCAGTGCCGCCTCCGCACAGCCGGCGAGCCGCGCCGCCTGCGGGAGCGAGAGGGTTCCGCTACGGTACAGGGTCAGCGCCGATCCGAAGGAGTGCATGCTCATCAGAGCGTGGTCGATCTGAGGCGACGCGCGGGCCTAAGATTTCCGTGAGATGGAACCGCAGACCACGGACACGGAGGGTTTTAGGCCGTTACGTACGGGAACGGTTGTCGAGGGAGGCCACTCACTCGCCCCACACGTCCGAGAGCGGATGGTCGTCCGCGGCGTCGTCGGCGGTGGTGTCGGAGGGGCCGGTCTCGCCGCCGTCGGCACCGCCCGTCCCGCCGGTGTCGAGCGACGACCGCCGGTCACCGGCCGTGCGGGACGCCGACCGACCGGCGGAACCGTGGCGGGCCGTGTCCGTCGTCGCGTCGACGCCGGCGAGCGCCGCCGACGGGTCGAACTCGGGGAGGTCGGGACGGGTTCGACGGTCGACGGCGTCGGCGAACCACTCGGGCATGTCGCTTCGGGCACGCTCGAAGAGTTCGAGCAGGCTCGAATCCGCGAGGTAAGTCGCGCCGTGGTCGTCGGGTGCGCGGACGATCCGACCGGCTGCCTGGATCACCGTCCGCAGGGCGACCCGGTAGTACCACGCCCACTGCCCGTCCTCCAGCCGCCGGGCCACCCGCGAGTCGCCCGTGTTCAGGTAAGGAGCCTTGCAGCACACCTGCCAGCGGGCCAGGTCGCCGCGCAGGTCGAGAGCTTCCTCCATCTTCACGGAGAGAAAGAGGGTCGGCTCGTCGCCGTCCTTCCAGGCCTCCAGCGCCCGGTCGCGGTCCTCGCGGTCGTGAGCGCTGATCCGGGCCGAGACGCCGAAGTCGTCGAGTCGGTCGGCCAACCGCTCCTGGATCGCGTAGGAGTGGCAGTGGACGAGACCCTTCTCGTCGGGGTGGCGGGCCATCAGCCGCACCAGCAGACGCGCCACGTCCGGCAGCGTCTCGTCGCGGTGTTCGTAGGTCATCTTCCCCTGGGTCACGTCGTAGAGCGGCCGGTTCTCCAAGGGGAACGTGTGCGGGACGTCGACCAGAGCGACGTTCGACGGGTCGAGGCCGACGCCACGGCAGAACGCCACCTTGTCGAGGATGGTCGCCGAGAGGAGGGCAAACCGGTTCCCCCGATCCCAGACGGTGTGGTGGAGGTAGCGCCCGGGATCGAGCGGTTTGATCGTGATGGCTGTCCCCTCGCCGCCGGGCTGATCGACGACCCACGTCGTCGTGCTGGTCGGGTCGCGGTAGTCCGAGACGAACCACCGGAGCTCCGAACGGAGGTCCTGCAGGCGGTCCCGGCGCGCCGCCTCGGCGGCGGTCAGTTCCGGGGTGGCGGTCAGTTCCTCGACGGCGCGTTCACAGACGCCGGCGAGCGTCTCGGCGAAGCGGGCCGTCCGATCCAGGGGGGCGTCGGCGGCGGCGACGTCGGGGATGCCCACGTCGTCCCAGACGGGGACGGTCGCGGGCCGGAGGTCGACGGTGGCGTACATCTCCGCCCACTCCGCGAGGCCGTGGGCCTCGTCGATCACCACGACGTCGCGCGTGCCGAACACCTCCGAGCCGGCGGTCTGCATGAAGTAGGCGAGCGTCATCGCCGCGATGGATCGGTTGGAGGCGACGGCGCGGTCGGCGTAGTACGGACACCGGTGTTGTATCGTGCAGTCGTAGCCCGACTCGCGGGCACAGGGTGCCCGGTCCACGGGCGTCGTCGTCTCGTCGGGGAGGATACAGGTGTAGTTCGACTTCCCCCGGATCACGGCGAGATCCGAGAGCAGGTCGTCCGCGGCGACGTCGTCCAGTTGTGACACCTGCGGCGTGGTGTAGTAGGCGCCGGTCGCCTGCGCCGGGTCGGCGTCGTCGGGCGTGCGAGCGGCACCCGCGACGGCGCGGGCCAGCAGCGACTTCCCGCTCCCGGTCGGCGCGCGAACCAGCACCACGTCGTTGCCCGCGGCGAAGGCCGCACGGATGTCTTCCAGCGCCTCGCGCTGGTTGCCACGGAAGGACGGGGCCGGAAACGAGGGACGGATGCGCTCGGGGTCCACGGTGACTCCTGCCGGGCGCCGCAGGTAATACTGTCGAACGGAACTGTCGGCAACGGTTCGACATCCGGGGATGTCGGGCCGTTCCGTTGACTTCCGTTCGACTGTAAAATTATTCGGACAGCGCCGCCACGTCGGCGGCGGTCACCTCGCGGTCGTCGGGCAGGCGCTCGATGCAGTCGAAACAGAGGAAATGCTCGGTGCCGTCGGCGAGTTCGAGCGTGACGCCGCCGGTGGTCTCCGCTTCGAACGTCCAGAAGTTCCCGGCCCCGCCCGCGACGGGAACGTCCGTCCCACAGCCGTCACAGGGATCGGCGCTCATACCCGACGTCGGGGGAGCGGGGCGGGAAAGCCCTGCGGTCGGTCGCGGCGGGACGGCATCGCAGGCGACGGGCGAAGGTCGCCGTCGGGGGAGTCCACGGACGCTGGGGAGTCCACCGGAGCGCGAACGATTAATCCCCTGGCCGCCCTCCGGAGAGGTATGCGCGTCCTCGTCACCGGAGCCACCGGGTTCGTCGGCGGCCGTCTCGTCCCCGCACTCGTCGACGCGGGTCACGAGGTGACCGTCCTCGTTCGCGACGCCGACCGCTACGACCCGCCGGACGGCGTCCGGGTCGTCGAGGGCGACCTGCTCGACCCGGCGTCGTACGCCGCCGCCCTCGACGTCGAGGCGGCGTACTACCTCGTCCACTCGATGACCGCGCGTGACGACTTCGAGACCCGCGATCGGCAGGCGGCGACGGGCTTCGCCCGGGCCGCAAGCGACGCGGGCGTCGAGCGAGTGATCTACCTCGGCGGCCTCGGGGAGGAGCGGAACGGCCTCTCGACGCATCTCCGCTCGCGCCGCGAGGTCGAACGGGTGCTGGCGACGGGGACGTACGCGCTCACGACGCTCCGGGCGGCCATCATCGTCGGCGCGGGGAGCGCCGGCTTCGAGATGATCCGCCAACTGGCCACGCGTCTCCCCGTGATGGTGACGCCGCGGTGGGTGCGGACGCCGTGTCAGCCCATCGCCGTCGACGACGTGATCGCGTTTCTCGTCGGCGTGCTCGACGCACCCGAGACGGCGGGCGAGACCTTCGAAGTCGGCGGGCCGGAGGTGCTGACCTACGCCGAGATGCTCCGGCGGACGGGGCGGCATCTGGGTCACGAACCGATCATCGTCGCGGTCCCCGTGTTGACCCCGCGGCTCTCGGCGTACTGGGTCGGTCTGATGACCGACGTGCCCTGGCGCGTCGCCCGGCCGCTGATCGCGGGGCTGAAGAATCCGGTGGTGGTCCACGACGACCGACTCCGGGAGGTCGTTCCGGTCGATCCGACGCCGTTCGACGGGGCGGTTCGGCGGGCGCTCGCGGGGGAGGAGGGATCGCGCGCAGACGCGGCGCCGGCGTGACGGGGAGCGACGGGGACGTGAACCGGCGGACCGCGACGGGCAACGGCGACGGACCGACCTTCGGCGACGCCTGGGTGTACGAGAGCCTCGTGGGGGGGATTCCCGGTCTCCGACTCACGACTCGGCAGGCCGTGAGCGTCCAGGTCGTCCTCTTCGAGACGCTCGTGTTGGGCGTCGGCGCCGGCTACGGCTTGCCGGCACGGGCCGTCGGCGCCGGCACCGTCGCAGTCGGCGTCGCCGCGGCGGGGAGCGTCGCCATGCTCCGCATCGGGGCGGCGGCACGCGGGGCCACCCTCTCGGCCGCCCACCGTCGGCTCCTGTTCGGGTCGAGCGTCGAGGTGCTCTTCGGGGTGCTCTCGTTCACCGCGCTGACGGCGTACCTGGTCGGCGGGGGGGCACCGACGCCGCTCGCGACCCTCGTCGGCACCGAGGCGCCGCCCGTCCCCGTGGTGTTCGTGGCGCTGTTGCTCCTCTGGGACCTCTGTTACCGGTCGGGGACGGCCTGGTGGGCCGCGCTGGTCTCGCTGTGGCGGTCGGGCCGCTATCGGGTCGACGCCGAGACGGCGCGCCGATGCCGACGAATCGACGCCGCCACGGCCGGGTTCGCCTTACTGGAACTGGCACTCGTCCCCGTCGTGTGGGGGGACACGCTGCTGGTCGGGGCGCTGGTGAGTCACGTCGGCGCCGTTGCGGTGGTGGTGACGGCGGCGACGATACGGCTGCGGACGGCGGAATAGTCGTCACTCGCCCTGGAGCTGTTTGAACTGATCCAGGAGGGCTTCGGTGGAGTCTCCGGATTCGTACGAGAGGGTCCCTCGGAACTCCGACCGGTCGTCGTCGAAATCCGCGTCGACCTGCCCCGTTTTCTGTGCGCGGCGTTCGTGCTCGTCCTCGTCATAGGCACCCATTGACATGGTACATACTGGCTTGGACACCTCCGAATATATATGTAACGGACGTCCCAGTCGGGGACGGAACGCGTAAATCGTCCGAGAGCGTACCGGACGACGTGGCACGACCCCTTCGTTTTCGATACGCCCCCGGTCGCTGGACCGACGGCCGCGTCCGCGCCGAGGTGGCCGAACCGCTGGACGACAACTTGGGCGCGACCAGTCGTCGGCCGTGGTTCAAACCGCCGGACGGATACGATGCACGTCGGTTCGACGTCGACAACGGCGATACGGCGCTGTTCTGCTGGAACGACGACGGCGCCTACTGGCTCGGCAACACGGAGACGCCGTCGAGCCTCTGGCGCACCGAAAAGTACGGCTTCACCGAAGTCCCGGTGGCCGTAGCAGAGTGGGCCGAGCGCGAACTCCTCGCGGAACTGCACGAGCAGTCGCCGTGGCTCGAACCCTACCCCCACCTCTCGTGGTTCTTCCTCCCCGTCTTCCTCTCGAAGGACGGTCGGTGGACGACACGCGAGTTCTTTTCGGAGCACGCGGCAGGGTTCCCGGACGCCGACGCCGACGACGCGCTGGCGTTCTACGAGTCGGTCCTCTCGACGGGCGTCCTCGACGACGACCGGGAGACGATGGCAGGGAAACTCGGCACGTCCGAACGGCTGGATCTGACGCGCATGGCAGCGACGATGGGAGAGTTCCACGCCGCGAAACTCCTGGCCGACGCGGGCTACGATCCCCAGCCCGAAATCGAGGTGACGACCGGCCACTCCATCGACTTCCAAGCGCGCACCGAGAGCGGGGAGCAGCCGCTCGTGGAGGTGACACGGCCGCTCCCGCCGAACCGCCGCTCCGCGGGGACGCCGGCGGCCGCCGTGCGAGACACGACGCGGACGAAGACGGACGGACAGCTGTCGGCACACGCGGGTGGCGTGGTGTTGTTCGTCGACTGTTCGTCGTTCCCGGACGACGACTGGTTCGCCGTCGAGGAGGCCCGTCCGGACGTGGGTCACCGACCGGTGGTCGTCTACCGGATGCGGCCGGACGGACGGACGGCGGGGTATCTGAAGGGATCCGTGCCGCTAGAACTGGACGCGATACTCGATTAGAGTGACAGCGGCGTCGGGCCGGATTCGCCGAGAGCCGTCGGGTCGCGGTCGCTGTAGAAGCGCCGGCCGATGGCTTTGTGACCGACCGCGGAGCGAACCGAGAGCCGGACCTCCTCGGGCGTCTCGAACTCTTCGGTCCCCAGTCGTTCGAGAATCTCACCGACCTGTTCGGTGCCACGCTGGAGTTCGAGTTCGTATTGACCGTGGTTGTCGATGATTTCGTCGGTGGTAGTCGGGTAGTCGAGAGCTTCGATCATTTCGCCAGTGCCGTTGAACCTCATCACTGGGTTCCAAGGGTTCGATAAATATAATGGTTTTCCATGTACGACCTTAATGCGAGACAAGTCTTTAATCATCCTTAATTGCACACCGTCACCGCGTCAGCTGGTGTCACGCGGGACGACGGCGTGAGTCGGGCACAAGGTCTATCGGCGGGGGTAGCGAGGGAAAGATATGGACGTCGTCGCCGACCTGCACGTACACACGCCCGTCTCGGACGGGCGGTTGTCGCTCTCGGCTCTCCCGGGGGCCGCGCGGCGGGCCGGCGTCGAGGTGGTCGCCGTCACCGACCACGACCGGCTCCACCCGGGGCTGGACGCCCCCGTGATCGTCCGCGACGGCGTGACGATGATCCGGGGGATCGAACTCCAGGTCGAGACGGCGACGGGACGGATCGATCTGCTCGGCTACGGGGCGGCGGAGACGGTGGCCCTACGGGCGGAGCTGGATCGACTGCAGCGCGACCGGATGTGCCGGGCGCGTCGGATGAGCGAGCGGATCGAGGACCGCCTCGGCGTCGAGCTTGACGTGTCGTTCGAACCCGGAGTGGGCCGGCCACACGTCGCACGCGCGGTGGCGGAGAGTGACGCCGCCTGCGACTACGCGGGCGCGTTCGACCGGCTCATCGGCGACGACGGGCCGTGTTACGTCCCACGTGAGGTGCCGTCGGTCGAACGCGGGATCGACCTGCTGTCGGACGCCTGCCCGGTCGTCTCGCTGGCCCACCCGTTTCGGTACGCCGACCCGGACGCGGCGCTCGAACTCGCGCCGGAACTGGACGCGGTCGAACGGTACTACCCGTACGACGCGCCGGTGGATACGGACCGTCTCGACGCGGTGATCGAGGCCCACGACCTGCTGGCGACGGGTGGGAGCGACGCCCACGATCGGCGACTCGGCGTCGCCGGACTGGACGCCGCGGCGTACGCCCGGTTCGCGTCGTATCTGCCGGATGCGCAGGGTTAAACCGGGGGGAGCACCTACCCGGAGTATGAACTGCCACTACTGCGATCGCGAGGCCGCCTACGCGGCGGAGAAGGAGGGGATTCGCGTCGGCCTCTGCGAGAACCACTTCCGCGAGCGGTTGGAGGAACTCGCGGAGTCGGACGACCTCGCCGCGCTCCGCGAGAAGATCGACATCGATCGGACCGAGTAGCTCTTTTCTCGCCCGCCCCCCGCTCACAGCACCGTTCCGAACCAGAGATACAGCCCGGCCAGAATCGCCTCGAAGGAGAGGGTCCCGAGCGCCGAGAGGGCGACGAACCGGCGGTCGTCCATGTCGGCGAGGCCGGCGGGCACCGTGACCATCCCCCGCGTGAACAGGAGCGTGTTGCTCACGGGGACGACCACCGGCCCCCAGCGGTCGAACCAGCCCTCGAAGCGTGCGAGGGCGTCGTCGCTAACGCGGAACCACCGCGACTGGAGCAGCCGCTCCCGTCCCGCACGCTTGGCCAGCGTGAACAGGGCGAACTGGCCGACCGTCGCGCCGGCGACGGCGACGGCGACGACGATCACGGCGTTCGCGACGGACCCGCCGAGGAGGGCGAGCGCCCCCGGGACGACGAGTTCGCTCGGCACGACGTACAGCAGCATCGCCCCTTCGAGGACGAACACGGCGAAGAGGACGAGGAGGCCGTAGTCGGCGGCGAGCAACTCGCGGAGGGTGGTGGGCAACTGTGCGACCTGGAGCGGCGTGGGCACGCCGTACGGTCGACGGTGGAAGAATATAGCGGTTGCGTGTCCGCACGAACGACGGGGTTTTGAGCGTCCCGGGCGAGGCGTCCGTATGGAGCAGACAGACCGCCCGCGGCGACTCCGCCGCGACGGCATCCGCCCGCTGGTCAGCGAGACCGAACTCCACGCGACCGATCTGGTGGCGCCCGTCTTCGTCGACGCGACCGCCGAGGAGCGGGTGCCCATCGAATCGATGCCCGGACAGGAACGGGTCCCCGTCGACGCGGCGGTTGACCGCGTCGAAGAGATCATGGCGACGGGCGTCGAGGCCGTCATCCTCTTCGGCATCCCGGCGTCGAAGGACCACGAGGGGTCACGCGCCTGGGCCGAGGACGGCGTCGTCCAGCGGGCGACGCGCGAGATCACCGCGGCGACGGACGCGACGGTCATCACCGACGTCTGTCTCTGTGAGTACACCGAGCACGGGCACTGCGGGGTACTGGAGGCAGACGCACGGGAGAATCCCACTCTGACCGTCGACAACGACGCGACGCTCGACCTCCTGGCACGGACTGCCGTCTCGCACGCGGCGGCGGGCGCGGAGATGATCGCCCCCTCCAGCATGACCGACGGGATGGTCGGTGCGATCCGGAGCGGTCTCGACGACGCCGGCTTCGAGGACGTGGGAATCATGTCTTACGCCGCGAAATACGAGAGCGCGTTCTACGGCCCGTTCCGTGACGCCGCCGACGGCGCCCCCGCCTTCGGCGACCGTCGCCACTACCAGATGGACCCCGCGAACGGCCAGGAGGCGCTGCGGGAGGCCCGCCTCGACGTCGAACAGGGCGCGGACGTGTTGATGGTCAAACCCGGCCTCCCCTACCTCGACGTGGTGAGCGCCGTCCGCCGCGAGTTCGACCGCCCGGTCGCGGCCTACAACGTCAGCGGCGAGTACGCGATGATCCACGCCGCCGCCGAACAGGGGTGGCTCGACCTGGAGGCGACCGCCCGGGAGTCGTTGCTCTCGCTCAAGCGCGCGGGCGCCGACCTGATCGTGACCTACTTCGCCGAGGACGTCGCCCCCGACTGCCGGGACGCGTGAGCGCGCACCGGCCCCGAATCATACAGGTTCACTGACAAAACGTTCGTCCGATTTTCGGGCAACATTTGTCCCGCTATCCCGCATTTTACATCCTTATACAACCCTTATCCGATATTAAACCTGACGAGCGTCTACTTCACACCCGTTATACAAACGTTTGTAAACGCTAATCCTTATACTATGTCGTAACAGTACCTTCTATCGCAACACGGAGAACGAACATGGTAGAAGAATTCGAAAACGCGAACGTCTGTCCAAGCACTGATAGCGAAGTACCGTTCGAGGAGGGGGACGGATGCTGACGCCGCTGCAGGTCGACCCGTCGACCGTCGTCTCCGGCGTCAACAACGTCTGGGTGTTGACCGTCACCTTCCTGATTTTCTTCATGCACGCCGGCTTCGCCATGCTGGAGGCGGGCCAGGTGCGGTCGAAGAACGTCGCCAACCAGCTGACGAAGAACATGCTGACCTGGAGCATCGGCGTCATCGTCTACTTCCTGATCGGCGCGGGGGTCTCCGGAATGGTCGGCGGGAGTGCCGATCCGTTCGGCTACATCACCGGCGGCTCCGACGCGTGGATCGGCTGGCTGTTCGGCGCGGTGTTCGCCATGACGGCGGCGACCATCGTCAGCGGCGCCGTGGCGGGCCGCGCGAAACTCCGCGCGTACGTCACGTACACCGTCGTCCTCTCGGCGGTCATCTACCCCGTCGTGACGGGGCTGACGTGGGGTGGTGGCTACCTCTCGTCGGTGCTGGGCGTCGGGTTCAGCGACTTCGCCGGGGGCATGATCGTCCACGGCATGGGCGGCGTCGCCGGCCTCACGGCGGCGTGGGTCCTCGGTCCGCGGATGGATCGCTACAACGACGACGGCTCGGCGAACGTCATTCCCGGCCACTCGATGACCTTCGCCGTGCTGGGGACGCTCATCCTCTGTTTCGGCTGGTACGGCTTCAACGTCGGCACGGCCGCCTCGGTGTTCGTCGTCGAGGAGGGCTCCGTCGCGCTGGGCGCCTTCGCCGAGACGGTCGGTCGCGTCGCGCTGACGACGACGCTGGCGATGGGCGCCGGGGCGATCGGCGCCGCCGGCGTCTCGCTGCTCCAGACCGACAAGGTCGACACGCTCTACGTCGCCAACGGGATGCTCGCCGGCCTCGTCGGCATCACGAGCATCACCAACCTCTCGACGTGGTGGGGTGCGCTCCTGGTCGGCCTGCTGGCCGGCGGACAGCTTCCCATCGTCTTCAAGTTCGTCGAGAAGCGGCTCAAGATCGACGACGTCTGTGCGGTCTACCCCGTCCACGGGAGCGCCGGTGCCCTCGGGGCGGTGTTGCTCCCGTTCGTCTCGATCAACGGATTCTCGGCGCAGGTCCTGCTCGCACAGATCGTCAGCGTCACCGTCATCGGCGCCTGGACTATCGTCGCGACGGCGGCGGTGTTCGGCGTTCTGAAAGCCATCGGGCAGGCCCGCGTTTCGCCCGATCACGAGCGCGAAGGACTCGACGTGGCCGAACACGGCGTCGACACGTACCCCGAGTTCGGCGATCAGCCCGACGCAGTTCCGGACGGCGGCGAGCGGACAGAGCTTCGCACCGACGGCGGCGAGATCGTCCGGACCGACGGTGGCAGCGAGATCAAGATGGTCGTCGCCATGCTCCGCCCGGAGAAGCTAGGCGACGTGAAGCAGGCCATCGCCGAGGTCGGTGCCCCCTCGATCACAGTGACGAACGTCTCCGGCCGCGGTTCCCAGCCCGCCAAAAAGAGCCAGTGGCGCGGCGAGGAGTACACGGTCGACCTCCACCAGAAGGTGAAAATCGAGTGTGTGGTCGCGGACGTGCCCGCGATGGACGTCGCGGACGCCATCCGCGAGAGCGCGAACACGGGCGACCCCGGCGACGGCAAGATCTTCATCATGCCCGTCGAGAACGCCATCCAGGTCCGGACGGGCAAGGAGGGGCCCGACGCGGTCTGAGCGGCCCCCGAATCCCACGGCCCGCGGGCGAGCGGCGAGCACCCACGCGATTGCCGTTTCTGCTGTAACCCAGTACATTCTTTCCGCAGCGGCGCACAGCCGTAGGTATGAACCACGACGATTCCCGAGCGCTGTACGACCGGGCGCTGTCGGTGCTGCCCGGCGGTGTCAATTCGTCGGTGCGGGCCACGATGCCCTACCCGTTTTTCGTCGACCACGGCGACGGCGCCCACGTCGTCGACGCCGACGGCAACCGCTATCTCGACTACGTGATGGGGTACGGCCCGCTGCTGTACGGTCACGACCTGCCCGACCCGGTGGAGGCGGCCATCCAGTCACACGCCAGCGCCGGGCCGATGTACGGCGCCCCCACCGAAGTCGAGGTCGACCTCGCGGAGTTCGTGACCCGACACGTCCCCTCGATCGAGATGCTCCGGTTCGTCAACTCGGGGACGGAAGCGACCGTCTCCGCGGTCCGCCTCGCGCGAGCGTACACCGGACGGGACAAGATCGTCGTCATGCAAGGCGGCTACCACGGCGCCCAGGAGTCCACGCTCGTGGAGGGCAGTCCCGGGGACGTCCACCCGTCCTCGCCGGGCATCCCCGACGCCTTCGCCGAACACACTATTCCCGTCCCGTTCAACGACACCGACACCGTCGCGGACGTCTTCGAGACTCACGGCGACGACATCGCGGCCGTCCTCACCGAGCCCATCCTCGGCAACATGGGCGTGGTGATGCCCGTGGACGGCTTCCACGAGTCGTTGCGTGACCTCTGTGACGAGTACGGCTCGCTGCTGATCTTCGACGAGGTCATCACCGGCTTCCGCGTCGGCGGACTCGGCTGTGCCCAAAGCGAGTTCGGCATCACGCCGGATCTGACGACCCTCGGCAAGATCGTCGGCGGCGGCTTCCCCGTCGGCGCCGTCGGCGGCCGGGCCGAAATCGTCGAACACCTCACTCCGGGCGGCGACGTGTTCCAGTCCGGGACCTTCTCGGGCCACCCGGTGACGATGGCCGCCGGCCTCGAAACGCTGCGTTACGCCGCCGAGAACGACGTCTACGAACACGTGAACGGGCTTGGTGAGCAGTTGCGTGCGGGCATCACCGACGTCCTCGAAGAGCGCGCCCCGGAGTACACCGTCGTCGGCACCGGCAGCATCTTCAAGACCATCCTCACCCGGGACGGGAGCGGCGGCGAGGGCCGCTGTGAGGCCGGCTGTCGCCAGCGCGAAGACTGTCCCAACTTCGACGCCTGTCCCAAGACGGGCGCGGACGTGGCTGCCGCCGAGACCGACCGTTGGGAGCGGGTGTTCTGGCAGGAGATGCGGGATCGCGGGATCTTCCTCACCGCCAACCAGTTCGAGGCGCAGTTCGTCAGCTACGCCCACACGGAGGCTGACGTTCAGCGGACGATCGACGCGTATCAGGACGTACTGTAGGACACGACGGCGGGTGGTCGGCGACCGGCCACCCCGCTGGCCGACCGCTCGCAACCGGGAACTGGTGGGCTTTTCACCCTCGGGAGCGACCATCGGACATGAACACGCGCGGGACCATCCGGCTAGCGACGCGCGAGTCCGACCTCGCCCGCCGACAGACGGCGAGCGTCAGCGACCGACTCGACGGGCCACACCGCACGGTCGAGACGGTGGGGGTGTCGACCCGCGGCGACGAGATCCGTGACGAACTCATCCACCGCCTCGGGAAGACGGGCGCGTTCGTCCGAGCGCTCGACGAGCGGGTACTCGACGGCGACGTGGACGCCGCGGTCCACTCGATGAAGGACATGCCCACGGAGTCGCCGGCGGCCCTCGTGGTCGCCGGGGTCCCGGAGCGTGCGCCCGCGGACGACGTGTTGGTGACACCCGACGGGACCGACCTGGACGAGCTGCCCGAGGGTGCCGTCGTCGGCACCTCGTCGCTCCGGCGGAGAGCGCAGTTGCGCCGGGCGCGGCCGGATCTGAGGATCGAGCCGCTCCGGGGCAACGTCGATACGCGTCTGGAGAAGCTGCTCGCGCCGGAGCTCCAGCGCGAACACGAGCGGCGGCTGGACGCGGAAGACGAGGACGAGGGCGAGCATCCGGACGCGTTCGACCGATCGGTCGAGGACTGGTTCGACGGGCTCGCCGAACTGGAGCGCGGGGCGATGGAACGCGCCGTGGAGACGGAGTACGACGCCGTCGTCCTCGCGGAGGCGGGGCTGGCGCGGAGCGGGCTGCTGGAGACCGTCGAGACGAGCCGGCTCCCCAAAGAGCGGTTCGTCCCCGCGCCGGGGCAGGGCGCCATCGCGGTGACGGCCCGGGCGGACGGTGCGGCGACCGAGACGATCCACGACCGCGTCGACGATCCGGTATCACGCGTCGAGACGACCGTCGAACGGACGGTCCTCGCGGAGCTGGGGGGTGGCTGCATCGCTCCCATCGGCGTCTACGCCGTCGTCCAGGGCGAGTACGTCCACGTGACCGTACAGGTCCTCTCGCTCGACGGCGAGGAGGCGATCGAGCGGACCGCCGACCTGCCGATCACGGACCACGCCGACGCGGCGGCGGCGCTCGCGTCCGAACTGCGCGAGGCGGGCGCCGCGGACCTGATCGAGCGCGCCCGTGCGGAGGCCGAGGCGTGACCGGGGACCGCCCGCGCGTCGCCGTCTTCCGTCCGGACGACGACCGCCTGGCCGCGGCCCGGTCGCTCCTCGACGACCTCGGCGCCGAGGCGGTCGCCGACCCGATGCTCGCGGTCGAGCCCACGGACGCGACCCCGCGGGCGGCCGACTACGTCGTGTTCACGAGCAAGACGGGCGCGGAACTCGTCGCGGCGGCGGGGTGGGAGCCGGGAGCGGCGACGGTCGTCGCCATCGGCCCCAAGACCGCCGACGCACTGGAGGCGGCGGGCTACGCGGTGGATCTGGTGCCCGAGGAGTTCTCCTCGACGGGGCTGGTCGACCTGCTGGCCGACCGGGCCGCGGACGCGACGGTGGAGGTGGCCCGGAGCGACCACGGCAGTCCGGTCCTGCTCGACGGCCTCCGGGCGGCCGGCGCCGACGTCCACGAGACGGTGCTCTACCGGCTGGTCCGCCCCGAGGGAGCGGGCGAGTCGGCGGCGCTCGCGGCGGCCGGCGCCCTCGACGCCGCCTGTTTCACCTCGTCGCTGACGGTCGAGCACTTCCTGGACGCGGCCGCCGAACGCGGGGGTCGCGACGCCGCGGTCGCGGGGCTGAACGACGCCGTCGTCGGCGTCATCGGCGAGCCGACCTGCGAGACCGCCGAGGCGAGGGGAATCGCGGTGGACGTGGTGGCCAGCGAGGCGACCTTCGAGGCGCTGGCCCGCGAGACGGTCGCCCGCCTGCGCGCCGACGGGGGGTGAGAGGGTTTATCCGCGATGGCGACGGAGTCGACGACGATGGGACCGGTACCCGAACTCGCGGAGCGGGCGGCGGCGTGTGCCGACCGCCTCCGGGCGGCCGACGCCGTTCTGCTCGCGTCCCACATCGACGCCGACGGCCTGACGAGCGCCGCCGTCGCCGCGACGGCACTGGAGCGCGCGGGCATCCCCTTCGAGACCGTCTTCGAGAAACAGTTGGACGGGGCGGCGATCCGACGGATCGCAGCGACCGACCACGACACCGTCCTCTTTACCGACTTCGGCAGCGGGCAACTCGACGTGATCGCCGCCTTCGAGGAACGGGGCGCGTTCGATCCGGTGATCGCCGACCACCACCAGCCGGCGGACGCGACGACGACCCACCACCTGAACCCCCTGCTCGAAGGGATCGACGGGGCGAGCGAACTCTCCGGCGCCGGGGCGGCGTACGTCCTCGCCCGCGCCCTCGAACCCGCGGGCGGGGACAACCGCGACCTGGCGGCGCTCGCGGTCGTCGGCGCCGTCGGCGACATGCAGGGCGGGGTCGACGGCCTCGTCGGCGCCAATGCGGGAATCGTCACCGAGGGCGTCGAGGCGGGCGTCCTCGCCGAACGGACAGACCTCGCGGTGTACGGGCGCCAGACACGGCCACTCCCGAAACTGCTGGAGTACGCGAGCGACGTCCGGATTCCGGGGATCACGGGCGACGCGGCGGGCGCCGTCGCCTTCCTCGCGGAGTTGGACGCCGACCTGCGTGACGATGGGGAGGAACCACGTTCCTCGGGCAGTCGGCCACAGGCCGACGCCGGGGAGTGGAAGCGGTGGGTCGACCTCGCGGACGACGACCGGCGGACGGTCGCGAGCGCGCTGCTCAAGCGGGCGGTGTCGAGCGGCGTCCCCGCCGACCGCGTGAACGACCTGATCGGGACGACCTACACGCTCACCGCCGAGGCCGAGGGGACCGAACTGCGCGACGTGAGCGAGTTCTCCACCCTGCTGAACGCGACGGCGCGCTACGAGCGCGCGGACGTGGGGCTGGCGGTGTGTCTCGGCGACCGCGGGGCGGCCTTGGAGCGCGCCCGGACGCTCCTGCGCAACCACCGCAAGAACCTCTCGAACGGACTGGAGTTGGTGAAATCGGAGGGCGTCACGGTCGAGGATCACGTCCAGTGGTTCGACGCCGGCAGCCGGATCAGGGAGACCATCGTGGGCATCGTCGCCGGGATGGCGCTGGGCGCCGACGGCGTGCGTCGCGACCTGCCCATCGTCGCGTTCGCCGCGGCGGGCGACGACGAGGTGAAGGTCTCCGCACGCGGCTCACACCGGCTGGTTCGGGAGGGCCTCGATCTCTCCGCGGCCATGCGGGAGGCGGCGCGATTGGTCGGCGGCGACGGCGGCGGCCACGACGTCGCCGCGGGGGCGACCATCCCCGACGGCGAGCGGGCGGCGTTCGTGGCGGCGGTGGACGACCTGGTCGCCGAACAGCTCGGATAGCGAACTGGTTCGGCTCAACCCTTACCCGCGGTGCCGGGGTAGCGGCGAGCATGAGCGACCGCGTGACGGCCGACCGAGGGGACGGGTCGCGAGTCGTCGACTCCGTGGAGGCGCTGATCGGGGACACCCCCCTGCTTCGGCTCGACGGCTTCGCGCCCGGACTGCTCGGCAAGGTGGAGGCGGCCAACCCCTACTCGGTGAAAGACCGGATCGCTCGGGCGATGATCGACGCCGCGGAGGCGTCGGGCGACCTCTCGCCCGGCGGGACGGTCGTGGAGGCCACCAGCGGGAACACGGGCATCGGTCTGGCGACCGTGGCCGCCGCCCGGGGGTACGACTGCGTGCTGACGATGCCGGAATCCATGTCGACGGAGCGTCGAACCATGCTCGCCGCCCTCGGCGCGACACTGGAACTGACCCCGGCCGAGGAGGGGATGACGGGGGCAAACCGGCGGGCCGAGAACCTGGCCGACGCCGACGATGCCGTCCTCGCGCGCCAGTTCGAGAACGCGGCGAACCCGCGAGCCCACCGGGAGACGACCGGGCCGGAGATCGATCGCGCGACTGGCGGCGACGTCGACGCCGTGGTCGCGGGCGTGGGCACCGGCGGCACCGTCACGGGCGTCGCCGAACACTTCGCGGCGCGCGACGACCCCGTGACGGCCGTCGCCGTCGAACCCGCGTCCTCGCCGACGGTCTCCGAGACGTGTACGGACGGCCACGACATCCAGGGCATCGGCCCGGGGTTCGAGCCCGACGTGTTGGACACGGCCCTGATCGACGAGGTGCGGGCGGTCACCGCCGAGGAGGCGCGGGCGGCGGCGCGGCGCCTCGGGCGCGAGGCGGGACTGCTCGTGGGCATCTCCTCGGGGGCGGCGCTCGCCGCGGCGACCGAGTACGCGACTGCCAACCCGTCGGAGACGACGGTGGTCGTCCTCCCGGACACCGGCGAGCGGTATCTGTCGACGGATCTCTTCGAGGAGTGAGGGCGTTACGCGGCCGTCCCGGTCCGTGACCCGGGGCGAGGACGGGCGGGTAACCGTCCGACTTTTCTCCACCCCCCCGCAAGGGCGCCCATGGCCGAGTTCGACCCCGAGAAGTTCGAGGACAAGTACGCCAACTACTTCACCGAACTCCAGCGGGCGTACAAGAACGCCTTCGAGACGATGAACGATCGGTTCGACTCCGAACTCGTTCACGCCATCGACCAGCAGGTGCTCAACGAATCCGAGCCGTTCTACGAGGACGGCGAGTTCCGCGTGGAACTCCCCGAGAACCCGGCCGAACGGGTGACCGCGGTGATCGTCGACGAGGAGAAACTGGAGGCGACGCTGTCGCGCTACGTCGAGGAGATCGAGGGGGAACTCCGGGCGGTCTTCGACCTCGAGGACTCGGACGAACCAAAGGCCTAAGCCCGTCGGTATCCTTGTTCTGCGCATGAGTACCGACGCTCAGGACGCCGACGGCGAGGACGACCTCCGGGAGCGGATCACCAACTTCCTGCGGCGCAACTTCCCGCAGATCCAGATGCACGGCGGGAGCGCGGCGATCCAGCACATCGACACCGAGACGGGCGAGGTGAGCATCCAGCTCGGCGGCGCCTGTTCGGGCTGTGGCATCTCCCCCATGACGATTCAGGCGATCAAGAGCCGGATGGTCAAGGAGATTCCCGAAATCACGAAAGTCCACGCCGACACCGGCATGGAGGGCATGGGCGGCGAGGGCGGCGAGGGCGGCGAGGGCGGCCACGGCGGCATGGAGCCTTCGTTCCCCGGCGAGACGACCGACGAGAGCGACGGCCGCGACGAAGGCCCGCAGGCGCCGTTCTGAACCCTGTTCGCCGCGGTGTTTGTTCCGGTGCCAGCGGTAGCGCCGTCCGTCGAGTCCCCGACGGCGACCGAGTAAGGTTTAATCGGGGGCGGTCCGTCTCGCGTCTATGGACGCTCGTGAACTCGCCGTGAGCGCGGAGTACCGCGTCGCCATCGAGGCGGGCGACGACTGGCGAGAAGCGATCGAGGCCGCCACGGCCGAGGCGGCCGTCGCCGCGGCGTGGTTCACCGGGGTAGGTACGGTCCGTGACGCCGACGTGTGGCACTACGATCCGGACGCCGAGGAACACCGCGCGGTACAGTTCGACGAACCGCTCTCGGTCGCCGCCTGCATGGGCGAGGTGTCGGTGACCGACGGGAAGCCGGACGCCCGCCCCTACGCGGTCCTCACGCGACCGAGCGGGCAGGCGGTCGGCGGCTATCTCAACGCCGCCGTGGCCGTCGAGGGGCAGGTGCATCTCCGGGGCTTCGAGGACCCGTTCGACCGACGGAGAGGGCCGTGACGCCGGACGACGAGCGCTACTTCGAGCGGATGGAACGACGCCTCGACGAGGCGTTCGACCGGGCCGAACGGGCCAAGTCCCGCGGCGTCGACCCCCGGCCGGAAGTCGAGATCCCGATCGCCCGGGACATGGCCGACCGGGTGGAGAACATCCTGGGCATCGAGGGGGTCGCGGCGCGGGTCCGCGAACTCGACGGGCAGATGAGCCGCGAGGAGGCGGCGCTGGCGCTCGTCACCGACTTCGTCGAGGGGACGGTCGGGGACTACGACACCGACGCCGGCAAGATCGAGGGCGCGGTCCGGACGGCCGTGGCGCTCCTGACCGAGGGAGTCGTGGCGGCGCCGATCGAGGGGATCGACCGCGTCGAGGTACTCGACAACGACGACGGCAGCCGCTTCGTCAACGTCTACTACGCGGGGCCGATCCGTTCGGCCGGCGGGACCGCACAGGCGCTCTCGGTGCTGGTCGCGGACTACGCACGCTCGCTGCTGGGCATCGACGAGTTCAAAGCCCGCGACGACGAGATCGAGCGCTACGCCGAGGAGGTCGGCCTCTACGACACCGAGACGGGACTGCAGTACACGCCCAAGGACAAGGAGACGAAGTTCATCGCCGAGCACATGCCGATCATGCTGGACGGGGAGGCGACGGGCGACGAGGAGGTGTCGGGGTTCAGGGACTTAGAACGGGTCGACACCAACGCCGCCCGCGGCGGGATGTGTCTCGTCCTCGCGGAGGGGATCGCGCTGAAGGCGCCGAAGATCCAGCGGTACACCCGCGACCTCGACGAGGTCGCGTGGCCGTGGCTGCAGGACCTCATCGACGGCACCGTCGGGAACGACGAGGGGAGCGACGACGGCGAGGGTGCCGAGGACGACGCCGACGGCGACGCCGACACGGACGCGGCCGACGACGCCGACGGGGCGGCGGGACCGCCACGGGTCGACTCCTCCGAAAAGTACCTTCGGGACCTGATCGCGGGGCGGCCGGTGTTCGGCCACCCATCGGAGTCGGGGGGTTTTCGTCTCCGCTACGGCCGCGCCCGGAACCACGGCTTCGCCACCGCCGGCGTCCACCCGGCGACGATGCACCTCGTCGACGACTTCCTCGCGACGGGGACACAGATCAAGACGGAGCGCCCGGGGAAGGCCGCCGGGGTCGTCCCGGTCGACACCATCGAGGGACCGACGGTGCGGCTTGCGAACGGCGAGGTGCGCCGCATCGACGATCCGGCGGAGGCACTGGAGATCCGCAACGGAGTAGAGGAGATCCTCGATCTGGGCGAGTACCTCGTCAACTACGGCGAGTTCGTCGAGAACAACCACCCGCTCGCGCCGGCCGCCTACACGTTCGAGTGGTGGATTCAGGAGTTCGAGGAGAGCGGGGCGGACGTGCAGGCGTTGCGCGACGACCCCCGCGTCGACCTCGCGGAGCCGAGTGCCGAGGAGGCCCTCGCGTGGGCCACCGAGTACGACTGCCCGCTCCACCCGGCGTACACCTACCTGTGGCACGACGTGAGCGTCGACGCGGTCGAGACGCTCGCCGCGGCGGTCGCGAGCGGCGAGACGCGAACCGTCGAGAGCGACGGCGGACGGGGGATCGTCCGCTCGGCGGACGACGGCCGAGGGGACGTCCTCGTGATCGAGCGGACCGAAGGGCTCCGCCGCACCCTCGAAACCCTCCTGGTCGAACACGTCGCGACCGACGCGGGGATCCGGATTCCGGACTGGCGGCCGCTCGTCCGGTCGCTGGGTCTGACGGCCGATCTCGACCGGACGTGGACGAGCGGAGACCTCTCGACGGCGGCCCGGGAGTACGACGACGGCGACAACGCCATCCGCGCGGTCGGCGAGGTGGCGCCGTTCGCGGTTCGGGAGCGGGCGCCGACCCGCATCGGCAACCGGATGGGACGCCCGGAGAAATCGGAGCGGCGCGACCTCTCGCCGGCCGTCCACACACTCTCTCCGATCGGCGAGGCCGGCGGGAGCCAGCGCGACGTGGGCGCCGCCGCTGGCGCCCGGACCGACGAGGGGAAAGGCGTCGTGAGCGTCCAAGTGGGGCGACGTGGCTGTCCGGACTGCGGGACCGATACCCACCGCACGCAGTGTCCGGACTGTGGCGCACACACCGATCCCGTCTACGAGTGTGACTCCTGCGACCGGCGGATCGAACCGGACGAGTCGGGGCGGGTTCACTGCGAGCGCTGCGACCGGGACGTGACCAGCGTCGAACGACGGGACGTGGACGTGGGCGAACGCTACCGCGAGGCGCTGGAGACGGTCGGCGAGCGGGAAGCGGCCTTCGACATCCTCAAAGGCGTCAAGGGGCTCACCTCCGCGAACAAGACGCCCGAACCGATGGAGAAGGGCGTGTTGCGCGCCAAACACGACGTCAGCGCGTTCAAGGACGGCACCGTCCGCTACGACATGACGGACCTGCCAGTGACGGCGGTGCGTCCGGAGGAACTCGACGTCACGGCCGAGGACTTCCGCGAACTCGGCTACGAGGAGGACGTCGACGGCGACCCGCTCCGGTTCGACGACCAGTTGGTCGAACTCAAGGTACAGGACATCGTGCTCTCGGACGGCGCCGCCCAGCATCTCCTGCAGACGGCCGATTTCGTCGACGACCTGTTGACGGAGCTGTACGACCTGCCCGCGTTCTACGAGGTCGAGGAGCGGTCGGAACTGGTCGGCGAACTCGTCTTCGGGATGGCACCACATACCTCCGCGGCGGTCGTCGGGCGGGTGGTCGGCTTCACGTCGGCGGCGGTCGGATACGCACACCCGTACTTCCACGCGGCGAAGCGGCGCAACTGCTTCCACCCCGAGACGAAGGTGTGGTACCGGGACGAAGACGGCGCGTGGCACCACCAGCGGATCGATCGGCTGGTCGAGGAACGGTTGACGAATCCGGAGACGGACGACTTCGGCACGCTCGTGCAGGAACTCGACGGCGACGTACACGTTCCGAGCATCGACGACGACGGTGTCCAGGTGCTGAAACCGGTCGAAGCGGTGTCGAAACACCGGGCGCCGGATCATCTGGTCGAAATCGAGACGCGGAGTGGGCGGGAGGTGACGGTTACCCCGGATCACGAAGTGCAGGTGTTCGACGGAGGGGAGATCGAATCGAAACGAGCGTCGAAAATAGTGGACGATGACCAGCTAATCAAACCCACACATCTCGACACTGTGGCACCAGCAGACGAGCCACACCGTATCGATCTGCTTGCGGAATTACTACGGAGAGACATCATCGATGCTGACAGCCTGACTATCAGAGGAATAGCGAAGGATGAGCTCTACGATCTATTCACCAAGTCACTGAGCGATAGGTGGGAAGGGACGTTTTATCCACTGAAAAGTACTGCCGAGTACCTCGGATTATCGAAAAAGGCACTGAGTAACTACGTCTATCGGGAGAGCATCCCTGTTCAACTGTTCGATCGACTGTTCGAGTCTACCGACGCGCTCCTATCGGCCGTCCCGGACAATGTGAAACTCGGTGTCAAGCGAGATCGAACCCAGATGAATCGCTTCGTCGAACTGAACGAACGGGTTGCGACGCTCTTGGGATACTACGCTGCGGAAGGATTCGCTCGTACACAAGAGACATCTAAAGGGACGATCCATCAGACGACGATCTGTGGTACCGAATCCGAAGCCCGAGAGTTCTACATGGAGACGTTGCGGTCGGAGTTCGGCGTCGAACCGTATCGTGAAAACGAGGCGAAGGTGACCGTTTCGGGACGACTACCCCGTGCGTTCTTCGATACAATCCTGGACGCCGGTGTATACGCAGAAACCAAGCGCGTCCCACAGCCACTATTCGACTCGCCGAATCGAATCGTCGCAGCGTATCTCCGCGGATACTTTAGCGGCGATGGATCGATCGACTCGACGGGAACGACGGTTTCTGCGTGGACAGTAAGCAGCGAACTCAAAGAGGATCTCGTCGCACTTCTGACCCGTTTCGGTATTGAAGCACGGATCAGGCACGTTGAGCCGACCTTGCTCCAAGACCAGTTTCCGGAGCACTACGGCGCTGAAGACATGTCTATGTCGAAACCGGCATACGTCGTTCACCTTGCCGGTGAACGCAGCCTTCGATTTTCGAAGCAAGTCGGATTTCACCTCTCTCGGAAAGCCGAAACGCTTCGTCAAAATGTCGATGAACGTAATAATAAGGAGGGCTATGCCCGCTGTTTCGACGGTGGAAATGATGAGTTTCTGTTAGATCCCGTTGAATCCACGAATATCGGCACCGGTAAAGTCGATTCGGTATACTGTCTCACCGTCGCAGATACTCACTCCCTGATCACGAACGATCTGTCAAATAAACAATGTGATGGAGACGAAGATTGCGTCATGCTCCTCATGGACGGCCTGCTCAACTTCAGTCGGGAGTTCCTGCCGGACCAGCGTGGCGGGAGCGTCGCCGCCGATTCGCGGCTCGTCGCCGTCTCGCCCGAGGGCGAGGTCCGCTTCCTGACCGTCGAGTCCTTCTGGGACGAACTCGACGCCGGAGTCGTACGCGACGGGAAGTTCCGGAAGAAGCCGTGCGTCGACGAAGGATGGCAGACGTACGTCTTCGACGACGATCACCGGGCGTCGCTCGCGCCGATCGAGAAGGCGATCCGATATCCGGCCGACGAGGACGAGACGCTGCTCCGCGTCGAGACGCAGTTCGGCCGGTCGCTGGACATCACTGCGGATCACAGCCTGTTTCGCTACGACGACGGGATCGAGGAGGTCGCCGGCGAGGATCTGGAGGAAGGTGACCTCGTGCTGGCACCGCGACAGCTCGACGTCGATCCGGTCGAAACGACGGTCGACGTCGCCGAGGTCGTCGACGATCCGTACGTCTTCATCGACGACCACGTCGAGGACCTACTCCGGACCGTCTGGGAGTCGACCGATCACGGAAGCGATGCGCACGACGAGTTCATGCGGGGGCTGTCGTACCGTCTCGCCAAGCGCAAGATCGGGTACGAACGGTTCGAACACATCTTGGGCGCGGGCGGATTCGAGGGGGTGCCGGCCGACGTAACGGTGGGGCGGTCCGGCTCCGAGACGGGGATCGCCCCCGAGATCGACATCGACGAGGAGTTCGCCTGGCTCCTCGGCCTGTTCGTCGCGGAGGGGACGCTGTCGAGCACCTATCCGGCGATCCACAACAGCGACGAAGGGATCGTCGAGCGTGCGCGCTCACGTGCCGAGTCGGCGCTCGGTCACGAGCCCTCCATCAGGTGGTCGAACCGAACGTACGAAATCCGGTTCCCGGCGGTCTTCGAGGACGTACTCCACGAGCTTGGATTCGTCGACGCGGAGTCGTACGACTCCAGCGAGAAAGTGATCCCCGAACCCATCCTCCGGGCACCGCGTGAAATCGTCATCGCGTTCATTCGGGGATTCATTGCGGGCGACGGGAGCGACTCGACCGACGACAACGTCACCACGGTCGGGTTCCACACGACCAGCGAGGACGTCAAGGACGGCATCGTGTTCCTGCTCCACCGACTCGGGCTGGTAGCCAACGTCTCGGTCAAGACGGAGCGCGACGGAAACAGGCAAGACATCTACACCGTGACGGTGTCCGGTGGAGCGAGCGACAACCCGCTACACAGAGTTCTGGACGGTGACGAGCCTTATCGCTCGAAGAGCCTCGTCGTGTCGATTCCGGACGCCCTGATGGCGCTCCGCGGGATGGAGATCGAGGGAATCAAGCGGACGATTCCGAAGTATCTCAAGCGCCGAGAGAACGTGTCCCTAGAGAAACTTCGAGAGATCGTCACGGAATTGGACAGTCGAGACCTGCCGGAGATCGCAGAGGCTCGACTCGACGAACTCCGCCCACTCGTCGACGGCGACCTCTCGTATCTCCGGGTACAGCGCGTCGAGGAGGTCGACTACGAGGGCGACCTCTACGACCTGCAGGTCGGCGGCGAACCCATCTTCACCGCGAACTGGCTGTACGCACACAACTCGATGGACGCCCCCCTCGTGATGTCCTCGCGGATCGACCCCACCGAGATCGACGACGAGGCCCACAACATGGACGTGGTCCGGCAGTATCCCCTCGAATTCTACGAGGCGACCCGGGAGATGGCCGACCCCGAGACGGTGGACGTCGAGATCGCCGAGGCGTCTCTGGAGACGGCCGACGAGTACCACGGTTTCGACCACACCCACGACACCTCGAACATCGCGCTGGGACCGGACCTCTCGGCGTACAAGACGCTGGGGTCGATGATGGAGAAGATGGACGCCCAGTTGAACCTGGCCCGGAAACTGCGGGCGGTCGACGAGACGGACGTTGCCGAACGCGTCATCGAGTACCACTTTCTGCCGGACCTGATCGGGAACCTCCGGGCGTTCTCCCGGCAGGAGACGCGGTGTCTGGACTGTGGGGAGTCCTACCGACGGATGCCGCTCTCGGGCGACTGCCGGGAGTGTGGCGGGCGGGTCAACCTCACCGTCCACGAGGGATCGGTGAACAAGTACATGGACACCGCCATCACGGTGGCCGAGGAGTTCGACTGTCGGCCGTACACGAAACAACGGTTGGAGGTGCTCGAAAAGAGTCTGGAGAGCGTCTTCCAGAACGACCGGAACAAGCCGTCACGGTTGGACGACTTCATGTGACGGGCGGGGCGGCGTCTCCGATACTGTCCGACACCCCCCGCGTCAGAACGACTCCCCGAATTCAGGACGTTCGTTTCATATAGACGCACGAAAACCGGACATTCAATCACAGTTTTCGCATCGTAATAGCACATTACCGTCCCGTCGAGGGTTCGGGAAGCCACGGTAAGGTGCTACTAACTATATCATAGAGTCTGAATGATTGGAACGAGTAGATGAACAGGGACAGTATCGATACGGCGTTGTGTCGGGATCGGCCCGGCGGGGGGGAGTGCGGACGACCGGGTCCCGAACGTGTCACCAGCGTCGGGACGGGCGAAGGACTGCGGTGCGTGTTAGGATGAGCGTACAGACCGTAATCAGGGATGGGGTGAGCGTCGAGAAGGACATCCAATCGGCGGACGACGGTTCGTCTACCGTCAGGGAACTGGACGTCACGATGACGGTGTCGTCCGACCACGACTTCCCGGTCGACGTGTCCATCGTCGACAGGCTCCCGTCCGACCTTGGTCCGTCCAACGTAGCGCTCCCCCCGGGAACGGACCGGGAGGACCGCTGGACGCTAGATACGGAGGCTGTGACCTGCCGAACGGTCGTGCCGCCGGACGACGACGTGGAGGTGAGCTACCACCTGCACACGGACGCTCTCGACGAGGCGGCACTGGTCGGGGCGACGGTGATCAGGGACGTCCGGCCGCTCGACCCGGCGGCGACCGTAGAGTCCGACGATCATCGCCGGACGAACGGCGAGGCGGCCACGCCGGGGGCGAGGACCGGCGGCCCCCGGGCCGACGGCGTCGGGGTCGTCCCCGACACCGCCACGACCGACGGCCGGAACGGCGACGTCGATACGCTGGCCGCAGCGGCGGACGACTGCGGGATCGAGTCGGTCGAGCGGTTCGAAACGAGCGAGCGGGTGGCCACGGAGAGCGGGTTCCTCGTTCCTCGGCAGAGTTCGTCCGATCCGATCGTCTCCTTCGTCATGCCGACGATGAACGAGGAGGAGGGCATCGAAGAGTGTATCGAACGGGCGAAATCGGCCCTGGAGATGCTCGGACTGACCGGCGAGATCATCGTGAGTGACAGTTCCGAGGACCGCACCCCTGATCTCGCCGCCGAGATGGGCGCCCACGTCGTCACGCCGGACGGCGCGGGATACGGCTACGCGTACCGCTACGCGTTCGATCGGGCACGCGGCAAGTACATCGTCATCGGGGACGCGGACACGACATACGACTTCGAAGAACTGCCGACCCTGTTCAAGCGCCTGCAGGCGACGGACGCGGACATGGTGATGGGGAGTCGACTGGAGGGCGAAATCAAGCCCGGTGCGATGCCCAACCTCCATCAGTACGTCGGGAACCCGCTCCTGACGGCGTTCCTCAACGTGTTCTACGAGGCGGGGGTGAGCGACGCCCACAGCGGCTTCCGGGTGATCGAGCGCGACGCGCTGGACCGGCTCGACCTCCGGTCGGACGGCATGGAGTTCGCCAGCGAGATGATCATGCAGGCGGCCGAGCGGGACCTCAACATCGAGGAAGTTCCCATCGTCTATCACGAGCGGGAAGGCGAAGCGACCCTCGACAGTTTCCGCGACGGCTGGCGGCACGTCCGCTTCATGCTGTTGAACGCCCCCGGATACCTGTTCACCGGCCCGGCCATCGGCCTCGGCATCGTCGGCGTCGCAATGATGGTGCTGTCGGTCATGAACCGGCCGGTCGGCGGCGTGTTCTTCGGCCAGCACACGATGATCGCCGGCAGCCTCGCCGTCATCCTCGGCTACCAGATCGGGAGTCTCGGCCTGTTCAGCGCCGTCGCCGCGGAGCCGATCCGGTCGCCCCGCGACCCGGTGACGGAGTTCGTACTGGGCCGGTTCCGACTGGAGCACGGAACGACGATCGGACTGGGACTGTTCACCGTCGGCGCCCTCTACACGACCTATCTCGTCGTCCAGTGGGTCCAGAGTGGCTACACCGCCCTCCCGATCGTCCCGGTGAACCTGCTGGCGTTCACAGCACTCGTCCTCGGGGCCCAGACGGTGTTCCATTCCTTCTTTCTCAGTCTCCTCGGCGGGCGTTCGACGGACGCGGACGAATCGGAGACGTAGCGGCGAGCGCCCGGTCGCGTCGCGACCGGTGCTCCGGAATCCGCGCCGGCGGCGTCGGCCGGGAGCGGTTCGGGGTCGAGACGGCCGGCCGACGCGTCACAGCGGTAGGAAGGCGGAAGCCCACGGCTTTAGCCGTGGGAGGAAGCCGACAGGGTTGGCTTGTAACCCGGTAACAGACCAATAACTAATCACTATTCGGGCAATGACGGTCGTATGAGTCGGTATCCACGAGAGGTGCGGGACTCACGCATCAAATGCATCCCGTGTAACGCGCCGGTCGCGAAGACCGTCGACGGGCGGTACGTCTGTGTCGAGTGTGGCGACTCGCCGATCGGTGGCTGACGACCGCCTCAGCGCTCGGTATCCACGGTCGAATCCGACGACCGACGGGTGAGGAGTCGCCGTGTCGTCCCGAGACCCGGGAACCCGTCCAGTCCCCAAACACCGAACACGACCGAGAAGAGCGCGAGCTGGACGCCGAACCCACTCGTCAGGAACTCCAGCGGGGAGACGGGCAGCAACCGAAGGTGAGCGAGCCACGAACCGAGGTGGCCCCCCAGACTGTCCGTGGAGTAGGTCGGCACCGGCAGCAGGGGCCAGAGGAGAAACGTCGCACGCTCGAACCGTCCCGCGACCAGCGGTCGCCACGCGTCGGCACACAGGTGAGAGAAGAGTCCGATCGAGAGTGCCCCGGTCAGCGCGGGCCGATCGTATCTGCGCGCGACCAGAACGGCGAGCAGACAGACCACGGCCACGGCAACCAGCGAGTGGCCGATGCCCCGGCCGTCGAAGACGCCGAACCACCAGTTGAGCGGCTTGTCGACGAGGTCGGGAAGCTGCGTGGCGACCGCCAGCACGAGCACCGGAACACCTGCCGGGGGGCGGCGGGTCCGCGCCCGCGTCAGGACGGTGTAGCCGAGGTAACCCACCGCTAGATGTCCCCATGGCAACATATGAGAGACGGTGACGGGGGAGCGTAGTAAGCGTCCCGGTCCGACCGGCCCCGGCGTCGGCGGAACGCGGCAGTCGGGCGGCGTCCGGACCCCGAACGGCCGCAGGATCACGTTTTACCTTCGACGGGCGACAATCCAGTGTGCGTATGACGGATCCGGCAACGCTGTTCGAGTTCGTCGGCATCGTCCTCCCGCTGAGTTTCGTGGGGTTCCGCATCCTCCTCGACGAACTCGAGGAGGCGAGCGGCGTCCCCGACGGGGCGGAGTCGAACAGGTACGTAACCCACCTCGTCTGGATGGCCGTCGCGCTCGTGGCCGCCGGGTGGCTGGCGATTCTGGAGTTGCTCGTCGCTCCGACCTGGCTGCCGCTCGCGGAACTCGGGTACCTTTCGGCGGCGGCTGGCATCACCGTCCCGGTGTGGCTGTTGCTGACGCTCCGGAACGACCTCGACGTGACCGACGTCTCGGAACGTGCGTGAGCCGTCGCGTCGGAGCGCAACCGTCGTCACACCCCTCAACGAACGCGATATTTCGGCCGCTCGTCGGATTCACTAAAAGTATTATGATTATTGATTAACAAGACAACGAGTGTATGTCACAAAGTGGCGACATGATTCCGGAGGAGATCAGTAGACTGATCAACATCGGCGAGCGGATGGCCGAGATCCGAAATATCGCGTCGGAGTCGACGATACTCGGCGGCGGGGGCACGGGTCGGACCGACGACCTCCCCGACCACTTCCCCGACAACCTCCCCGAGGAGTTCGCCAGGCGGCCGCTCGGCGAGTTTACCATCGGCGAGTTGGCGGAGGCGGAGGGTGCGAGCATCGAGGGAATTCCCGAGGACATCGTCGACAGGCCGCTGTCGGAGTTGACTCTCGACGACGTCACACGCGCCGTCGACGAAGGCGGATTCGGGCTTGGGGGCGCCGGCCAGACCTTCGTCATCTGTGGCGGGAGCGGCTGTGCGGGCTACGACAACTGAGCGCGTCGACACCGGCGGCCGCACGCGTCGGGTGCTTCCCGGAGCCACGCGGGGGTCGAGCCGACTCCCGACCGACGATGCGACGTCCCGGATCGACGCGACGGCTCGGCCCCCGCCGCGACACACCACATGACGGGGTCCGAAACGTCCGACGACGACCTCGGTCCGATCGGTCGTGTGGGGCCGTCGAACGTCCCGGCCGAGCTCCGACGACTGGAACGAATCGCGGGCCGCTGGATCGACGACCGGGCCGACCTCTTCGACCCGCACGGCTGGGAACGACAGGACGAGTATCAGACGCGGCTCAAGGCCTTCAGCGAACTGTCCATCTACCTCATGCTGGGCGATCAGCTTCCGGTCGAACCGTCGGCCGACCGGACGGACGGCCACGAACTCGTCGTCGAACGGGTCCACGACCGATCGTATCGAGAGGCGATCCGCCGGAATCCGGCGGAGATCCGAGTGTACGGCTATCCACCCATCTACGTCGACCTGGCCGGCGAACTCCGCGACCCAGCCGTCCGGGACGCGCTGGGTGACGTCCTCGGTGGGGACGCGGCCTGGGCACGGGAGCGCCAGCCGTACGCGCTGCTCGACGTCTGGCACATGGCGACCCTGTGTGGGATCGAACCGCCGTACGACCGGGACACCATCCTCCGGACGAGCAGCCTCGTCGGGGGTGTCCACCCGATCCGGGCCGAACTGGAGGACGTCTATCCGCTGACCCACGACATCATGTTCGCCCGCGGCTTCGGGCTGGAGGGGTTCGGCTTCGCGACGGACCCGCTCCCCTACGACGTGCGGTGTGCCCACGTCGGGCTCGCGCTGCGATATCTGGCCGCCGAACTCTACGATCCACTACTCGAAGTGTTGTTGACGGGCGTGTTACAGCACCAGTTACCGCCGGATCTCGTCGGCGTCTGTCTGCAGCGGCTCGTCGAGGTCGCCGAATCACACGGCCACGTGCCCGACCACTCCGGGGACGACCCGCGACTCGACACGATCAGCGACGCCAACACGGAGACGCTGGCCCACCTCGGGGACCGTGCCGTCGACTGGGGGAGCCAGTACCACGTCAACCTGGTCGCCGGCTTCTGTGCGCTCGGTGTCCGGGCGGAGTGGCCCGCGCTCCGAGAAGCGTTCGAGTGGCGGACGTGCACGTACGACCCGGAGACGCTGTTGGGACTTGGCGAGGCGCTCGACCACCTGGCGAAGTACGAACTGGAGTCGGGCGCCCGGCGCCTCCGGGACGTCGCGGGGACCGACGCCGCCGCGGCGTATCCGCAGGTCTTCGAGGCGGCGGTGACGTTCCTCCGGGAGCAGCGTCGGGCGGACGGCTCCTTCGGCTACTGGCCCGAGGAGCGACTGGTGCTCGGCCGTGCGGGCGTCGACGCCGATCAGTTCGACCGGCAGTTCCTGGCGACGACGACCGAGGCCTGTGCGGACGCGCTCGATGCGATCGACGACGAGGTCGAGGACTAGTCTTGGTGGCGCCGACCACGGACTGGGAGGCGTTCGTCCAGCTCTTCGGCGGGCCAATCGGCGACGTCGACGGTGGCGGAGTGCGTGAGTCGGAGGACGAGCGGCCCGTCGGAGACGAGACAGTTCAGAGACATTTCCCAGTACCGATCGGCGGGCGTCGTTCCGTCGACGTGGGCACGATAATACGTCACCGACCCCTCTCGTCGCTCCCGGGAATCGACCAGCCGGATCGGCGCCGTGCGGACGTCCACGTCGTTGGGGGAGTGAGCGACGGGGAACACGACGCGGTCGACTGTCGCCGGAGCTAGCCCCCCACCGGCTTCGATCGTGGCGGCGGAGCCGTCCGTGCGGATCGCGCCGACGGACCACTCCTCGGGATTCGGCATACGAGTCACCTCCGGGCGTCGGGGCACGACGACCGGCGGGGGCAGATCACGGTCGTCGCCCCGCGAACCGTCGCCTCAGCGAAGTGAGGGGAGCGTCCCACACCTCGCGGACTCGACACTGACGGGACGGAGGATTGACAGATCCGGGCGGTCGGTCGACCCGAAGCGACGGGCGACGGCCGCTCGCGTGGAGCGAGGAACGTCACTGGTTGATCGACAGACAGCGCTTGCAGAGCGAACCGATCCACGGCTCGTCTCGAAGCACCTCGGTGATCTCCTCACACTCCGGACAGTATTTCGTGTCGCCGAGCCCCACCATATGTTTCATATTAAATTAGTTCTTCTAAACACTTTCGGTCGTGTTGGAATAGTAATACGACCCCCGCAGGTGGCCCCGACTCGGCCGACGCGAGCGGAGCGCCGTGGTTCCGTCGTCACAGGAGCCACCGGAGCAGTCCGGTAATCCCCTCGATCGTTCGCGGGGCGTATCCGTGTTCGACGACGTCAGCGAAGACGTGCGTCCACGTAGCCAACAGCAGCAGTGATAAGAACTGCCGTGACGACATCCAGCTTATATAGCCACCGGGGGCCGTCGATCGCGACGGCGACGACGTCGAATAGATCCACGCTAACCCCAGCAATCCCACAAGCGACGACGACCAGAAGTGGTAGAACCCAGGATGGATCGGATCGTACATTCACGCGGGGTGCTAGGAGGGGAAACGTCATATATCCTATCGCTTCCCGCGTATCGCCGCGACCGCCGTCGGCGTCGTGAGCGTCCGCTCGATGCGTAAGCGGGGAACTCGTTCGTCGGGGGGCGCGACTACCCGCCGAATCCGTCCTGGCCGTAGCCCTGGACGCCGTACTCGTCCGTGGCCGTCGGCGTTGGCGTCGGCGTCGCCGTCTCGGTTGGTGTTGGGGTCGGCGTTGGCGTCGCCGTCTCGGTCGGTGTCGGCGTCGGCGTTGGCGTCGCCGTCTCCGTGGCTGTCGGCGTCGGCGTTGGCGTCGCCGTCTCCGTGGCTGTCGGCGTCGGCGTTGGCGTCGCCGTCTCGGTCGGTGTCGCCGTCTCCGTGGGTGTCGCCGTCTCCGTGGGTGTCGCCGTCTCCGTGGCGGTGGCCGTATCGCTGGGCGTCGGCGTCGGGGTCGGCGTCGTAGCCTCGTCGGACTCGGACACTTCGAACCAGTTGAGGTTACAGTCGCCGCCGATGGACTTGATGCGGAGGGTGTGCTCTCCGCTGCTGTCGACGGAGACGGCGTACAGGGTCGTGGTCGCCCACTGCTGCCAATCGCCGGTGACAGGGACCTGGATGACGCCGAGTTCCGTCCCGTCGAGGAGGAACTGCAGTTTCTCGCCGGAGGACTTGGCCGCCACGCGGGCCGAGATGTCGTAGGTCCCAGCGGGGATCCTGACGGAGTACTCGAGCCACTCGCCGTCCTCGATCGCGCCGATGTTGTACTCGCCGCTCGTGTCTCGCGTCTCCTGGATGTCGACGCCGGAGTCCGGTCGGTACGCGCCGAAGCGGTTCTCCGCGTCGGTGTCGTGATACGAGACGCCTTCGCCGCCGGTGTCGAAGTCCTGCGCCTGGACCCGTCCGGGAAGCTGCCGCACGTACGCGGACTGACCGGAGGAGTCCGTGACTTGTGCCGCGCCCGTGCCGCCGTCGTCGACGGCCTCGGCGATGCCGGCGGTCGAGCCCGCCGTCGACTCCGTCTCCGCCACGAGTGGCACGCCACCGTAGCCGTAGCCGACGTGGTCCGACTCGGGCTCCGAATCGTCGGACCGGGTCCGCAGGTACCCACCCAGACCGACGGCGGAGAGACCGGCCACTTTGAGATACGACCGGCGGGCGATGGGGGCGTCGTCGCCCTCCGTCTCGCCGTCGTTTTCAGTCAATTCGGGATCACTTCCAATCAGCTCTGATAACTTCGGGATCACTGTACTCTCACCCGGCGATGCGTATTTATGAACCTTGAGCCCCCAGTATTACGGGTGATATTCCCGCACGGTCGAATCGAACGACCGCGCAACCTCGCCGCTCGGCGGGGGTTCGCCGGGCCGGATGGCGATCGGTCACCGCCGTCGTCGAGACGGGGATGACTCGTCTCGCGCTCGCCGAACGGTGCCGGCGAGGAGTGACTGCTCGACGTGTCTGGGGGATCGCAGCGCATGACAGGGACACTGGATTCGAGGTCGGCGTTGGCTCCTCAATCCTGCGATTTCGGACGGACGGGGAGCGGGACGCCGGGTGGCCGAACGCGGACCGCCGGCACACGGGCGACGGGGCGGAGCCCCCGGTGCCCGTCGCGAGCTAGGTCTCCTCGCTGATCTCCCCGACCAACTGATCGGCCGCCCGGCGCACCGCCTCGTCGCTCGACCGGTCGGGCTCCCAGCCCAGCGCGGACAGCTTCTCGATCGACAGGCGCATCTTGGGGACGTCGCCCGTCCAGCCGCGGTCGCCGCCGGTGAACTCGTAGGTGGGATCGAGGCCCATCCGCTCGGCGACGATGTCGGCGATGCGGGTGACCGACGTCGTCGTCCGCGTCCCCAGGTTGTAGATGTTCAGGTCGTCGGTCGCGTGCTCGACGACGTGGCGGATGGCGTCGACACACTCCTCGACGTGGAGGTACGACTTCTCCTGTCGGCCGTCGCCGAGGATCTCCAGGGTGTCGGGGTCCGCGACGAGTTTCTCGATGAAGTCCGGGATGACGGTGCCGCGCTGGTGGGGGCCGACGATGTTGGCGAAGCGGAAACACCAGACCGTCATGTCGTGTGAGTGTGCGTACGTCGAGAGGAGCGCCTCGTCGGCGAGTTTCGCGGCGCCGTACACCGAGATCGGTTCGAGCGGAGCGTAATCCTCGGGGGTCGGGCGCGGGGCCTCGCCGTAGACGGTCGAGGACGACGTGAACGCGAGCTTCGAGACACCCACTGCGTCCATCCGTTCCAAGACGTTGTACGTCATCGCGGCGTTCTCCTCGAACAGCTGTCGCGGCCGGTCGAAGTTCGTGTCCGTGTACGCCGCGAGGTGGAAGACCACGTCGACGTCGGCGGTGATGACGTCGGCGACGTCGTCCGGGTCGGTCATGTCGGCGCGGACGAGTTCCGCCGCATCCGGCAGGTACGCTTCGCTTCCCTTGGAGAGGTCATCGGCGACGACGACGCGGTTCTCGGGGACGAGCGCCCCGGCGAGGTGAGAGCCGATGAGTCCGGCACCCCCAGTGATGACGATGTCGCGGTCTCGGAGTCTCATATCATACCGTCAGCGGATCGAAAAAAATAGGTTGGGGTATCGGTGCGGCGGGCGTTCGCCGTCAGTCCGTCTCCTCGGTGGATTCGACCACGTCGTGAACCGTGCGCAGGATCCGGTAGCCGTCGGCACCGGTGACGGGGGGCTCACCGTTGGAGTCGAGCGCGGCGGTGTATCGCGACAGGAGTTCCCCGAACCCGAAGTAGAGGTCGCCACGCAGGACGTCGAGGCCGGACGAGAGCGCACCCGCGACGGCCTGTCCGGTCCCGGAGAGGAGGACCTTCAGGACCTGCAGCGGGGAGTGGGACTCCTCCCGGTCGAAGGTCAGAAGGATGTCCCGGAAGATGTCGACGACGACGAGGCGTCGCGTCCCCACGACGAAGAGGAACCACTCGGAGAGGGGGGCATCGAAGAGCATCGTCAATTGGCCGACCTTGTCCTCGCGGCCCCGGAACGTCGCCGTCACCGACTTCAAACTCTGTGCGTCGGCCGGCGCGCGCTGGGCGGTCGAGGACTCCAGATCGAGAGTGCCGACGAACCGCTCCATCAGGTACAGGAGGTGGGGCGATTCGTCGAAGAACAGCCCCCCGGGAAGGTCGGTGTACCACGACGGGAGGTCACGCCGGGGACTACTCAGCTGGAACCCCTTGACGTATCGCACCGTTCCGAGTCTCCCGTTCGCAGCCATGCGGTCGACCTTCCGTAGCGAGTTCGAGTACAGGAAGTTGTGGACGATACCCAGCGTGCGACCGCTCTCGTCCGCGGCGTCGATCATCGACTGTGCGTCCGAGAGCGTCACCGCCATCGGTTTCTCACAGAGCACGTCCACGCCGGCCCGCAGCGCGGAGGTCGTCCGATCCGCGTGGGCGAAGGGCGGCGTCGCGACGGTCGCGAAGTCGATGCCGGAGTCCAGCAAGGCGTCGTAGTCGTCGTACGCGTAGGGGACGTCGTACGCTTCGGCCGTCGTCTCCGCGTTCGACCACTTGTGGTCGTACACTGCCCGAAGTGTCGTCCGATCGTTCGCCTCGATGGCAGGAATGTGTCGTTCAGTCGCGATCGACCCACAGCCGACCACGCCCACGCGATACGTGTCAGTCACGGTTCATCACACTCTCGTACACTGTAATTACCTTTGTCGTCCGTTGGTCCCACGAGTGATGCGTCCGAACGTACTCGCGAGCGCGGCGCCCGATCGCCACGCGCTGCTCCCGGTCCGCGACGAGGTCGTCGAGCGCCGAACCGATCGACGCCGGATCGCCCGGCGAGACGAAGCGCCCGGTCCGGTCGCCCGTGACCACTTCGGGGACGCCGGCGACCGGCGTGACGACCGGCGGAATCCCACACGCCATCGACTCGAGGAGCGTCAGCGGGAGCCCCTCGGAGTACGACGGCCGGCAGAACACGTCGCCGACCGCGTACGCGTCCGTGATGTCGTCGACGTAGCCGTGGACGGTGACCCGATCGGAGTGATCGAGTTCGGCCACACGGCGACGGAGCGTCTCCTCCAAGGGACCGCCGCCGAACAGTTCGATCCGCACGTCGGGGTGGGTTTCGAGCACGTCGGGGGCGGCAGCCAGCAGATCCTGGGGCCCGTTGTTCCGGATCAGTCGCCCGACGTAGAGGACGGTCACGCCGTCGTCGGTCTCGGTCGGCTGGAACCGGGACGTGTCCACGGAGTTGCGGGCGACGGTAGTCCGCGGGGCTCCCAGTTCGGTCGCCACCTCCTCGACTGCCCCGCTGACGCAGATGACGTGATCGCTGCCCGAGACGATCCAGCGCGAGACCGTCCGTTCGAAGCCCGTCGCCAGCACGCCGCCGAGACCGTCGATCTCGTCGATATGCCCGAGATGCAGCGTCGTCACCAGCGGATACCCCGACAGCAGGTGGTGGAGTTTGCCGACGATGCTGGTGAAGAAAAATCGGTTGTGGACGTGGACGAGGTCCGGATCGAAGGCGCGAAGCACCCGTCGAAACTCGGGGATGGCCGCCGGGGCGACGCTCGATTGCAGCCCCAGGAGGTCGGTCAGTTCGAGCGAGTCGGCCTCGAACACGGTGACGGCCGGGTCGTCGCGGAGATCGATGCCCGAGTCGTCAGCCAGGGTGAACACCCCCACGTCGTGGCCGCGCTCCGACAGGCGGAGCGCCAGGTTTTCCACGACGTGTTCGACGCCCCCGTCGCTCGGTGGGAGATAGTCCGAACAGAGGAGGATGGAGTAGGAGGCCACGGATTACATCCCCTTGCCCTTCCGTTTCGATCCCAAGACCAGTCGCGAGTAGAGTCGTCGGGAGAGCTTGTAAACCAGTCGACCGAACAGCGAACTGACCAGCGATCCCGCGTAGGGGAGCGAAAACCCCGGCGAGTACGACACCGCGGTCACGAACGACCGGATGGCGGACGTCGACCAGACGGCGTCTTGGAGAGCGAACTCCCCCGCGACGAGGTACGCCTCCGCCAGCGCCTCCCGCCGAACGTCCTCCGGAAACCGTGCGTACAGGTCGTCGTACATGTCGATGATCTCGAATCGTCCCGCAACGGCGGCCTGCGTGGTGCTGAGCGACCCCGCCGAGTCGCCCCTGATGAGCAACACGTCGTTGATGTAATCGAAGTCGGTGACGCGGGCGAGTTCGATCTTGAAGCCGATGTCGTCGGCCGCGTGGTCGTGTTTGAGCAGATCCACGCGGTCGAGCGCCGACCGCTCGATCAGCATCGTCCCCATCATGCAGGACGAGGTGTCGAACCGCAGCGCATCGACCAGAACGTCTCCCCGAACCCCGGGTCGCGGCAAAACGACGGGACCGTCCTCCCACCGGAGCCCACAGTAGACGACGCCGACGTCGTCGTCGTCGACGGCGAGGACCGGCACCTGTCGGCTCAGCTTCGACGCCAGGAGCTGGTCGTCGTCGTCCAGAAACTGGATATACTCCCCCGTTGCCCGCTCGACGCCGGCCTGCCGTGCCCCCTGTGCGCCGCGGGACTGGCTCAACGGCACGTACGTGACCGACTCGTACTCGTCGACGACGGATCTGGCGTGTTCCTCCCCGGAGTCGTCGACGACGATCACCTCGACGGGGTCGTACGTCTGGCCGAGGGCACTGCGGATCGCATCCCGCAACGGATCGTTCCGGTAATGTGTGGGGATTATCACCGAGACGGTGCCGGGAGACGCCATCAACACATCAATGAGACTGTACTACTATATAATTGAGGGGTTGGGCGAAACGAGCGGCGACAGGGCTCAGCGCACCAGTACGACGGACAGGTGACGGAGCCAGATCCACCGCGACCGTCGCGGGCGGCGCAGAGACGTTCGTCCACAGCCGAAGTCGGCGATACGGCTCGGCCCCGGACCCGGCGTCGGTCCCGCGATACAGGTGGAACTGCACCCTGACACGGCCGGAGCGATCGAACGAGTACGACACCGTCTCCTCGCGGCGCTCGTCCCTGTCGACGGCCAGTTGTCGGGTCACGAGCGTCCGGTCGTCCGTCCGGACGAGGAGCGTGTAGGTGACCTGGCGCCGTTCGTGGTTCACGACGCCGACGGTGACCGTCGCGCGCTCCCCGACGGTCAGATTCGTCGGGTAGTCGGCGGCCCGCCCGTCGTCCCCGAGGACGTAGAACTCGGTGTAGGGATCGGTCGCCTGCTGGGGCGTCAGGGCGACGTAGACCACGCCGGCGAGGCCGACGAGGAGGGCCGCCGCGACGACGAGCGTCGCGACGTCCCGGACCGTGAGCGCGGCCACCAGCGCGCGAAGGCGGTCGACCCCGGCGTCGTCGGCGTCCGAGGGGTCGTCCTCAGGCATCGGCGATCCGCTCCGTGAGCGAGTCCATGGTTCGGACGGCGACGTCGCCACGATCCCGCCGTCGAGCGATCGTCCGCAACGCCGATTCGACCGGCTCCCACTGCGCGTCGTTCGAGAGGTTGAACAGGTGACTCCAGAAGTGGGCACAGGACCGCTGCGCGACGGCCCGCTCGACGCCCGACCGCAGATACCGTTCGTGGATCGACTGCCGGAGCGACCGCGGAAGCAGCCGAAAAGCACGGTGGGGAACGGTCCGACCGTTCGGCAGGTAGGGGGCAGTCAGCGACGCGTGCCACGAGGAGTAGTGTTCGACGACGCCGTCGACGACGGTCGGCTCGCGGACGGGATGCGAGCGGAACAACACCTCGACGGGATACGCGTGCCGGAGACGCCACGGGAGTGCCCGCAGGAGCGACGCGGGGGGGTCGGGCTCCGCCACCGGCGCCCAGTACTCGGTGGGCGTCCGAACGGCGTCGAAGCCGTGGGTCCGGAGCAGGTCGTGGGGGACCGGCGCGTGGATCGGGGGGACGAAACTCGTCGGCGCCGACAGGCCGAAGTCGGCGTGGTGCCGGCGGGCAGCGTCGAGTTCCCAATCGAGGACGTCGGTCCCGACCTCGTGAGCGGGGGTGTGTGAGAAGGTGTGCGACCCGATCTCGTGAGGCGTGTCGGCGTCCAGGATCCGCCGGATCAGATCGGGCGCGTAGTACAGCGGATCGCGCTCGGCGTCCGTCCCCGGATCGGCGCCGAAGAACACGTCGTCGTGCGGACCGTCGTGGCGACCGGCACAGCGCTCCAGCAACAGGTGGCCGACGACGTCGAACGTGAGCGGCAGGGAGAGGTCGTCACACAGCGAGAGCAGGCGTTCGAGCGTCGCCGTCTCGGCCGTGCGTCCGCGACTGTGTCGGTCGATGCCCTCGCGACCGGGCAGGTGACTCAACCCCCACGCCAGTTCGATCTCCACGCTGATGACGACCGTCGGTTCCATGTGATTCTCGGGCCCCCCACCGGCCGGGCGGTCGACGACGCCGACGACCGTCCGTTCGGACGAGAGGTGGACCCCCCAGCACATAAATGTCACGTAGCTGGAACGCCGGCGAACTCACCGCGTCTCGGCGTCGGGGTCACGTCGTGACGCCCGGAGCCACTCGCTCAGGGCCGTACTGACCAGGAGGAAGCCGAGCGCGAGGGCGGCCGCCCTCCTGGTTCCCTCACCCTGACGGGCCGCGTCGAGGGCCGCGTGAAACCAGAACAGGTTGCCGAGGGCGGTGTGTTTGATCGCCGAGAGCGGCCCCCGGAACACCGGCGAGAGGTAGTGCAGGTCCGGAACGAGCGCCCAGATCCCACTCAGGACGACGAGCGACTCGCGGTATCCGATCGACGGGGAGACGACGGCGAGGACGAGTTGCATCAGCCCAGCACCCAGGGCGAAGTGCGTGAGCGCGAGGGACATACGTCCACCCTCGACGGCGACACGTAAGTATCATTCCTCGTAGACACCGAATCGACCCCGTGGACGGCGAGGGTCCCACCACGGGAACGCGGCCCGACGGGCCGAGAGTCGCGCCGTCGACGGCCGTGTCGGGCGCTGGCCGCGACGGGGAACCGGCGTCCAGACGGTCCGCCCGAGCAACATGTCTCGGTGATTAAAAATAATAGCCTGCGCTCACAACCGGAGTGATAGACACATGACTTGTCGGGGGGACACCGACGGACCGTCGGGACGCCGTCGCCGTCGAGGAGGGTGCCACGAGCGATGAGCAACGGAACGCACGGGACGGCAACGGTGGAGACGAACGGGCGCGAACGAGGCGGACGGCAGGGTGGGCCGCCGGTGTCGGCCGCCCCGGTCGGGACAGCCGAACCGAGGGGGCGGCCGGGCGACCGGTGAGCGCGATGCACGTCGTCCACCTCTACGACGGTCACGAGAAAGTGTACGACGGCCGGGGGTCGGTCCCGGGCGTCGTCTGGAACCTGGCACGGGAGACGGTCGCGCGCGGCCACGAGGTCACGGTCGTCGAACGTCAGTGGCGGGACCTCGACGTGACGGCGGCCCACGAGGGCGTCGCCTTCCACCGGCTGGCGCTGGCGACGGGGAGCGCGGAGCCCTGGGACCAACTCCCCTACGAGATGGTGTCGAGTCCGCTCGGGGCGGTGCGACTGATCGTCGACCGGGCCAACTTCGCCCGCGCCGCCGTTCCCCTGCTTGCCCACCACGATCCGGACGTGATCCACGTCCACCTCCCGTTCGCGGCGAACGTCCTCGTGACCGTCGCGTCCCGCTTCCGGGACCGACTCGTGTACACGGCCCACCTCGGGGAGACCGAACAGCGCGTGGTGGAACCACGCGTCTCGCCGGACGTCTACCTGGCCAAGCGGGCGGCCCGGACGATCGCGCTGAACCCCTCGATGCACGAGGCGTTCGCCGACCGCGGCGTCTCGGAGGGGGCGCTCGAAACCATCCCCAACGGCGTCGACACGACGCAGTTCGACGGCGTCACCGACGCGGACCGCGCCGGCGTGGCCGAGCGGTTCGGCGTCGACGCCGACGTGGTCGCCCTGTTCGTCGGCACGGTGACGCCGCGGAAGGGCGTCCTGGAACTCGCGCGGGCGGCCGGCCGGATCTTCCCCGTCGACGCCGACGCCGAGGTGGTCGTCGTGGGCAACACCGAGTTGGACGCCGAGTACGTCCAGTCCGTCGAGGACGCGATTACAGAGGCGGGGATCGACGACGACGTGACGCTGACCGGCTTCGTCTCCGAGCGAGACCTCGCCGCGCTCTACGACCTCGGCGACGTCGTCGTCCTGCCGTCGTACGAGGAGGGATCGAGCATCGCCGTCGCCGAGGCGCTCGCCGCCGGGACGCCCGTGATCGGCACGCGGATCGACGGGATCAGACAGCAGATCGACCACGGACGACACGGGTTGCTCTCGGAACCGGGCGACGTCGACGAACTGTCGCGGCACCTGGAGACGCTACTCACCGACGACGAACGGCGCGAGACGATGGCGGCGGCGGTCGACGAGCGCGCCCACGATCTCTCGTGGTCACGGATCACGGGCGACGTCCTCGACGTCTACCGGGAGGTGGCGGCGTGAGAAACGTCGTCCTCGTGACGTTCGACAGTCTCCGGGCGGACCACTGCGGGTTCATGGGCTACGACCGCGACACCACGCCGACACTCGACGCGATGGCCGCCGAGGGGCTGAACTTCGAACACGCCATCTCGCCGGGGCCGTCGACGCCGGAGTCCATGCCGGTGATCATGACCGGGGAGTTCCCGGTCGGCAGCGACGATTCGGGGTCGTCGCTGCTCGCGACCCGCCGGGCCAAGATCAGGCGACACATGAAGACACGGGAGACGCTGGCCGAGCGCTTCGGCCGGGCGGGGTACGCGACGGCCGCCTTCTCGCCGAACCCGTACACCTCGCGGTACTTCGGATTCGATCGGGGGTTCGACCGCTTCGAGGACTTCATGGGCGGCTCACGGGAGGAACTGTACCAGCGGATGCTCGACGGCGCACTCGCCGGCCTTCCGCTCGGATCGGTGCTGCCGGTCCGAATCCTCCTCAACTGGATCCAGCGCGAGGAAGTGTTCAAACCGTGGGAGGACTTCTACGACGCGATCCGCGCGTGGACCGAACAGGCCCCCGAGCCGTACTTCCTGTGGATCCTGCTGATGGACACCCACGATCCGTACCTCGTGCCCGACGACTACCGGACCCAGTCGTGGCGGGCGATGTACCACGCCAACTATCGGCTCTGGCGACAGGGCCACGAGCCGCCGTTCTCGGAGACGACCCACGAGCGACTGGTGCGGGCGTACGACGACTCCATCGCGTACGCGGACGCGTTCCTCGACCGACTGCGGACCGACCTCGCGGACGACGACCCGCTGATCGCCGTCCACGGCGACCACGGCGAGGCGTTCGGCGAACACGGCACCTACGGCCACCACCAGCGACTGTTCGAGGAGAACGTCCACGTGCCATTCGTCGTCGAGGGGGCGGCCGACCGGAACGTGACGGCGCCGGTCACGCTCCAGCGGACGCCGGAGCTCCTCGAATCGCTCGCCATCGACGGGGAACTGCCGGCGTTCGACGACCGGAACGTGCCGGCCCGGACGCTCGACGTGGACCGGTCGGCCGTGCGCGCCCGGACGTACAAGTACCTGCGCGACGGGGACGAGGTACGCCTGTACGACCTCGTGACCGACCCCGGGGAGGAGTCGCCGAGTCGCGACCTCGACCCCGTGGCTCGGGCGCCGGTGACGGCACGGGAGGAACACGTCGCCGAGCGGCGTCGGATTCGCGACGCGGTGTCGGACCGGGGGGATCGGCTGTGACCGACCGTCGAAACGTCGTGCTGGTGAGCGTCGACAGTGTCCGGGCGGACCACTGCGGGTTCATGGGCTACGACCGCGACACCACGCCCACCCTCGACGCGATGGCCGAGACGGGGCTGTACTTCGAGAACGCCGTCGCGCCCGGCCCGAGCACGTACGACTCGATGCCGGCCGTCTTCACCGGTCGCCGGATGGCGCCACACACCGTCGGGGAGACGTTCGAGGGCGACACGCTCGACCGCAAGACCGAGAACATCGCACGGAACATGCACGGCGAGACGCTCGCCGAGTGGTTCGACCGCCAGGGCTACGCGACCGGGGCGTTCACCACGAACCCCTACACGGGCGAGCACACCGCGTTCGCGCGCGGCTTCGACCGGTACGAGGATTTCATGGACGGCGGCGAGGGGACGCTCATGCAGAAGGCCGCCCACGTCCCGGTGTTCGCGGAACTCAAACACCTCGTGACGCTCGTCCGGGGCGACCGGGCGTCGATGCGGTGGTCCGAGTACTATCGGGAGATCGTCGAGTGGGTCCGGAATGCCCCGGAGCCGTACTTCCTCTGGATCTTCCTGCTCGATACGCACACGCCGTACCTTGTCGACGGCGAGTACCGATCGGAGACGGGACCGCTGGGTATGTACTACCACAACTGGAAACTGTGGATGGCCAAGAAGTGGCTGGACTCGGACGGGTCGTCGCTGGATCGCGACAGCCTCGTCTCGCTGTACGACGACGCGATCCGCGCCACGGACGCGTTCCTCGACCGACTGCTCGCCGATCTGGGCGACACCGATCCGGCGGTGGTCGTCCACGCGGACCACGGCGAGGCGTTCGGCGAACACGGCACCTACGGCCACCAGGGAACGCTCTACGAGGAGAACGTCCACGTGCCGCTGGTGGTCCACGGCGGGACGGTCGAGGGTGTGGAGCGGCGACCGACCTCGTTGACCCAGCTCCCGGCCATCCTCCGGGCGGTCGCGAGCGACAGAGACCCACGGGACGGGGCGACCGATCGGCCGGACATCGCCACGGCGACGACGTGGGACGGGCGGCGGTTCGCCGTCCGGGGCCGGCGGCTGAAATACATCGCGACGGTTGATCCCGAGACCGGAAGCCCCACCGAGGAAGCGGTGTACGATCTGGCGTCCGACGAGGACGAGCAGCGGAACCTCGCGGCAGAACACAGGGCTGTCGTCGACGCATGTCGGACGATGGTCCAGCAACAGTTTCACCACGGAAAAGAGGTGACGAACGTCGCGGATCGGGCCGCGGCGTTGGTGGCGGAGGAAGACGAGACTGCGAAGACCCCCGATCGATCATGAAAACGAGCATCATCATCGCGACGTACGAACGCCAGGACGACGTGGTCGAGTGTGTCCACTCCCTCCGCAATCAGTTCGAGCAACCCGACGAGATAATCATCGTCGACGACGGCGATCTCGAGCGCACACGGGACCGTCTCGCCGAAAACGGGATGCTCGATGACGTCACCCACATCGGCGGGCCGGGCGAGGGGCGGATGGCGAGTCGGAACGTCGGCGTCGCGAATGCGTCCGGGGACATCGTCTGCTTTCTGGACGACGACGTGATTCTGCCACCGATCTGGCTGCGTGAAGTGGTCGAAACGTACGAACGAAACGAGGACGCCAGCGGCGTCGGGGGGCACGTGTTGAACTTCAACCCCGACGAAATCCGGAAAGCCAACATGGAGTCGCTCGGGTACCGGGCGCTCACCGCGTTTCGGCTACTGTTTCTGCACGACAGAATCGGTGACTTCAGTCCGATCGGCGTCCTCTGGGCGCCGCATACGCTCGTCGGCGGCGGTGAACAGGACGCCGAGGCGTTCCAAGGCTGCAACATGACGTTTCGGGCCGACGTGTTCGAGGAGTACGAGTTCGACGAGTGGTACGGCGCGACCGGCTCGTTCACCTGTGAGGAACTCGATATCTGTGCGCGTCTGGCCGCCGACGGCCGTCGGCTGGTGTACAATCCCCGTGCGACGGTCGTCCACAAGCGGAGCACCGGTCCCGACAGGCAGACGGACGGACCGGACTACGCCAACGTGACCAACCTGTCGTACTTCCTTCTGAAGAGCCCCCGCTTCGGCGTAGCGAATTTTCTTCTGTTCGCGTGTCTGATCACGGGATATTCGTTGCTCGGCCGTGACGCCGAATACGTCAAACGGGTGTTCGCGGGACTGGGGCATTACGCACGACAGACCGACTCCGGATGGCTGACCAGTCTGACGAGCAAGCTACTATGAACGACGAGACAGTCTCGGTGGTCATTCCGACGTACTTCCGGAACGAACGGCTGCGCGAGGCCATCGAGAGCGTCCGGGCACAGACCTACGAGCCGATCGAGATCATCGTCGTCGACGGCTCCGAGGAGGCACACGCTCGTCCGGTCGCCGAGAACTACGACGTCCGGTACATCCCACAGGACGAGGACCGGGGGCCACACGCCGGGCGGAGCGAGGGCGCACAGGTGGCCGAGGGAGCGTACGTGAACTTCCTCGACGACGACGACCGGTTTCACCCGCGAAAGATCGAAAAGCAGCGATCGGTGCTCGACGCGAACGACGAGGTCGGCGTGGTCTACTGTGGCATCGAGTGGGAGAACGGCCACCCGGTGCTGCCCGATCCCGACGTGCGGGGCGACGTCCTCGACCGGGCGCTCATGTTCGACATGACGCCGAGTAGTCCGTCGACGATGCTGATCGACGCCGACGTACTCGACGCGATCCTCCCCTTCGAGAACCTCCACGGCGCCGACGACATGGGGATGAAGATCGAACTGGCCCAGCGGTGTGCGTTCGATTTCGTGGACGAACCCCTGGTGACCAAGGGCGACGACGGCGACGGTCTCGGCGGCTCGCGGGAGAACATCGAAGGGCGGTTCACGCTCGTCGACCGGTATCGGGACCTCTACGACCGACATCCGCCACACGTTCGCCGAACCGCCGTGGGTCACACGCACCTCCTCGACGCGGAGTTGACGCTGAACCGGACGGTGTGGTCGCCGCGAGCGATCAGGCAGGCGGCGCTGGCGTGCTATCACGTGCCGGGGCTGCCGCTCTCTTTCGCCGGCTATCTGGTCGCGTCCGTGTTCGGCCGGCCGGGACGTGACGTCGCGAGGGGGGTCTACTCGGCGCTGGTACTCGGCGACGAACACCGGGGCAAGATCACGTAGCCGGCGCTACCCGTCGTCGGGGATCGTCTCCGCGGCCGCGGAGACGGCGGCACACTCCCAGCCGTGTGCGTCGAACCGATCGAGGACCGCCCGCAGGAGGGCGGCGGGTTCGGCCATCTCGGCCTCGGCGATCAGGTTTCGCGTCTCGCCCGGGTCGACGGTCGTTCGATACAGCTCCGCCGGCTGGAAGTCGTAGAGGTAGTCGGCGAACGTCTCGTCGGCGCTGATATACGTCCAGTCGTCGGTCCGGACGGCGGTCCGTTCGGCCTCCTCGGTCCGGGAGAGGAGGAAGTTACGGGCGGAGGCAGTCGGATCGAGACCGCCGGAACCGGCACGGGTGACGTACGCCGGCAGATCCCGGAGTGTGACGGGAGTCTCGATCCGGCCCGTCGTCTCGGCCCCGTGGATCAGGAAGGGGACGTGGAGGTTCTCCTGGTAGAGTTGGGGACGGTGGCCGTAGGTGCCGTGTTCGTGGAACGACTCCCCGTGGTCGGCGTGGACGACGGTCGTCGGATCGTCGTCCGCGAGGTCGTCGAGGAGGCGGTCGACGAACGCGTCCACCGACCGGACGGTGTCCCGATAGGCGCGCGCGAGGCGGGTTTCGAGGTGAGCGGGGAGCGGATCCGTATACCCGTGAAACCGACTGTGGCGGACGTTGCTGTAGTACATCGCCGGCGTGGAGTTCTCCTCGCGATAGCGAGACGGGGTGAAGTAGGGTTGGTGAGGGTCGAGGAGGAAGACCCAGAGGAAGTACGGTTCGTCGAGTTCCGCACGGGCCTCGATGATCAGGTCGTAGAAGTCGGGCCAGGTGAGCAGCCAGTCGTCGACGCCGGCGTCGGTGAGCGTGCCGATCGCCCGTCCGAGCGGGAGGCTCCGGGGTTCGACGTCGCTGTTCTGGACGGCGTGGAAGACGTCGAATCCCCGGTCGAAGTTGGTCTCCGCGTCGGTCCACGGGTTCGCGGTGACGCCCGCGGTGTCGTAGCCGAGCGCCCCGAACCGTTCGGGCACGGTGCGAAAGCGATCGAGGTGTCGCCGGATGCGGGCACGTCGCTCGACGTGTGCCGACCGCTTCTCGTCGTAGCTCCGGTACACGCCGAGGTCGCGCTGCCGGACGAACTCGCCGGTGAAGACGACCGGCATCGACGACGGCGTTCGGGGGCCGGGGGCGAACGCCTGTTCGAAGACGAGGCCGTCGGCGGCCATCGCGTCGAGGGTCGGCGTCAGGTCGCGGTCGGCGCCCAGAAAGCCACAGTGGTCCGCACGCAGGCTGTCGACGGTGACGAGGATCACGTTCTCGCTCATCTCGGGAGTCCCCTCCGGCGCGTGATCGACCGCACGACCCGTAGTCGTCTACGATCATTGATAGATCTACCGGTGGATCTCACTGGCCGAACGACGCGTTCGAGGACAGACGAGACACCGGACACGCCGAACCGGCGGTGGTTATATGTTCGCCGCCGACCCAGTCGGGGTATGCGACTCTCGATTCTCGGCCCGGAGGGGAGCGGTACCCTTCCCGTTCGGCTGGGGTTCGAGATCGGTCCGGGAGACGTGTTCGTCGCGCTCGTTCTCGTCTACCTGCTGGCGTATCTCTACCTGCTCGAACCGATCAAGACGGCAGCGGGGAACAAACGGGAGGTCAGACACATGTTGCTCGCGGTGGCGCTCCCGCTCGTGGTGACGTTCCTCGCCGTGCTCACGTTCACCATCTTCCAGCGCGAAGTGGTGCTGTTCGCCGTCGGGGTGCTCGGCTGACCCACGAGTCGACCCGTGGAGACCCGTGGCGCGATCCGAGTCGACGTCGCCCCTGCGTCGCCCGCGGCCACGTCCTCGTCACCGACCCGCCCCGAGGCACGGGGACACGGCGGCCGTACTCGTGAACGTCGCTTCGGACCGTGCTGATGGGACACGTCACGTCCGGGACGCGACGGGACGAGAATCGTTGCGAGACGGCGGGAGACGGCACGGTCCGAGAGTCAGGCCAGCGGCAGCGCGGGGACCACGCCGGCCGAGACTGCGGGAAGCACGACCATGAGAGACAGGTTCACCGTTCCACGGCAGACGATCGGCACCACCAGCGACTCGCTCAGTTCGTAGCCGAGTCCGTAGATCACGCCCGCACCGAGCGCGAGAGCGACGGCCGTCCCGCCGAACGCAGCCTGCATCGTGGCGAACACCACGGCGACGGTACCGACGCCGAACCACGGGCCGACGGAGCGACGGAGCGCGGACTGCAGGACGCCACGGAGGAGGACCTCCTCGGCGATCACGCCGACGACGACGACCGCGCCGAGCAGCCACAGGCCGTCGCCCGTCACCGTCGGGAGGAGGGAAGGGACGTCGACGAGACGAGATTCGACGGCGCCGACGACGGCCCCGACGACGACCGCGGCCGGGGTCCACAGAAGCGTCCCCCGCGGATCGAGCAGCGGTTCCACGGCCTCGCTACGCCGGAGATACCACATGCCTGCGAGGGGAAACGGGGCGTACACCAGCGGCACCCAGAGGACGGTCAGATCGAGGAAGACGGGCATCGAGAGGTTGACCAGCCGAAACACCGTCAGCAAGGCGAACCCCGCGAGGACGGGGACGGGACTCGGCACGCGGAGCGGGAGGAGCGTACAGAACAGGAGGATGACGACGTAAACCCAGAGCGCCGACTGGACCAGCCCGGCGGAGAGGAACAGTTCACCCAAGAGGAGTCCCAGCGCCGGGAGGAACACGGCCAACATCGCGTTCGACGTGACGTCCGGAGCCACGTCGAGGGACGTCGAGGGGAGGGAGATCCGAGACATGTTCAGGGGTGTAGTGGTAGTTATAAAAGCTTAATCGGCCGATTTCGGCGTATGATAACGACGGACGGTGGCCTGTGTGGCCACTCCCTCGGAGTGGGCTACCTGATCGCGTCCCACCGCCGGCCCCGAGGGACCATACGGAACGGGACGACACGGGGTCGTCCCGTCCGGGCGAAGCCGGATCGGCGAGATCACCCGTCGAGGTAGCCGAGCGACTCCAGGCGGTCCCTGACCTCGTCCTCGTCAACCTCCTCGAAGTCGTCGTCTTCGGTCTCCTGTTCGACGTGGTAGAGAACCTCTTCCATGACGAAGGTGATGTAATCGGCCGGGTCGTCCCACTCGGTCCGCGGGAGGCGGTCCTCGACTCGCTCGACGATTCGGGTCGGCAGTTCGACCGCCCGTGCCTGCTCGTACTCGTTCGACATGTGATCGGTCGGGAGTATATGATTTCTCATCACACATATTCCTTTCCGTACACGAGACGAGGATGCGACGAGTGGGGCGCCGGCGGGAACGCCACCCCCGTCACGATCGTTCGACGCCGGGAGCGCCGAGATTGGGGCGACGGTGGCGACACGAGCGGTCGGGATCGCACGAACGTTATCCGGAGTTACGGCGGGACGTTTCGGAACCTGGCAACACACGGGGATGTCTCAAGGTTTTTATTTATCGCACGACATATCGAGGTCGACGGATCAATGTGTGGGGGTAGCTTCACGATCGAGACGCCGACGGACGGCACCGCGTGGCCGGACGGAGCATGAGCCGACCGAACATCCTGCTGGTCGTCTGGGACGCGTGTCGACGCGACGCCGCGCGCGAGCACGCACCGACGCTGTCGAATCTCGCCGCGTCGAACGTCCGGTTCGAGAACGCGATCACGCCGGGGGGGTCGTCCCTGCCGGCACACGTGTCGATAGCGACCGGCACGTATCCGGACGAACACGGCGTCGTCCGCCAGTCACATACGATCGACTCCGTGCCCCTCGTCGACACGCTGAACGCGGCGGGCTACCACACGGTCGGCGTCTCGGCGAACGGGTTCGCGTCCTCGAAGTACGGGTTCGACGCCCCCTTCGATCGGTTCTACAACACGCAGGGGTTGGTCGTCTCCCCCGAGGGGTTCGACGTACACGAGTACGCGAAACGCGTCGCGGACCGGACGGGCGAGCAGTTCTCGACGGACGACGTCGACTACGCGACCCTGGCGAAGCAGGTGCTCACGCACGAGCATCCCGTCGCCAGCGCGCTGAACCTCGGCGCGGCCGCCCTCGCGGAACTGGTCGGGGCGTATCCGGCCCTCCGTCGGATCCCCCACCCCCGATTCAGCCGGTTCAACGAGTTCTGTTACGATCCCGCGAAGAACACGAACCGCATCACGCGGGTGTTCGAGGAGCACGCGGAGCGCGACCGGCCGTTCTTCGTGTTCGCGAACTACATGGACCCCCACCACCCGTACGCGCCCCCCGAACGCTACCAGCGGGAGTACTGCGGGCGATCCTTCTCGTATCGAGAGTTGCGGCGACTGAGCCACGAGACCCATCCCTGGAACTACATGGAGCGGATCGCCGCCGGCGACCCACCCTCGGAGGAGTGGCTCGACACCGTTCGCGACCTGTACCACGGCGAGGTCCGGACCGCCGACGACCACCTCCGGCGGCTCCTCGATACCCTCGACCGGACCGGGTTGCGCGAGGAGACGCTGATCGTCGTCACAGCCGACCACGGGGAGAACCTGGGCGAGACGGATCGACTGGGCGAGCGGCGAATGGGCCACGTCTGCTCCGGGAGCGACCACCACCTTCGGGTGCCGCTCGTCGTCGCCCATCCCGACCTCGGGAACCGGACGGTCGAGCAGTACGTCTCGCTGAAGGACCTGTTCGGACTGCTGACCGAGGGAGCCGACCGGCTGGGCGAGTCGACGGGCGATCCGCTCGCTCCGCTACTGACCGAGGCGGTCGTCTCGGCAGCGGTCCCGGCGACGGACAACGACGCGCTGGTCGAGAAGTATCCGGAACTGGCCGACGTCCTCGGCCGACACCTCGTCGCGTCGTACGTCGACGAGTGGGCGGCCGTCGTCGCCTCGACCGGCGAGGAGCGCGTCTGGCGGGACGGGACGGAACGCGACCCCCGGGAGGCGCCGCCGGACCTGCTCGAGACGAGCCAGGAACGTCTCGGGGGACTGGTCGAGGCCGCGACCGAGGACCGGGCGCTGAGCGAGGGCGAAATCGCCCACCTCGAAGCGCTCGGGTACATGTGATGTGTCCGGTCGCCTCGACGAGAACCGCGCCGACGAACGGGTAGCCCGAACGAGCCACGAGATCAGTCATGTCGGAGGAGACCACGGAGGACGGAACCGCCGACTCCCTGTCGACCATCGCGGGAGGCGCGGGGCTGATCGTCGGGGGGCGCATCACCAAACTGCTGTTCGGGTTCCTCTCACAGCTCGTGATGGCGCGCCTGCTCGGTGTGGACGCGTACGGAAGCGTCGTACTGGTCAACATCACCGTCGGGATCGTCGTGCTGTTCGTAGTGCTGGGGCTGCCGGGCGGGCTACAGCGAAAGATCCCGTACTACGAGGACGACCCGGAGAAGGCACGCGGCGTCGTGAAGGCGAGTGGCCAGATCGTCGTGGTCATGAGCGGTATCGTCGCGGGGTCTCTGTTTCTCGCCGCCCCGTGGATTTCGGCGGCCGTGTTCGACGACAGCGATCTCACGCTGCTGTTGCGGATCGCCGCGCTCGGCCTCCCGTTCACCGCCCTGAAATCACTCAGTGTCGCGGCAGCGAAGGCGTCCCGCAGCGCGGTGCCCGAGGTCATCGTCAACCACATCCTCAGACCGGTCACCGGGTTGGTCTTCATCTCCGCGCTCATCGTCGCCGGCTACGAAGCCCCCGGCGCGGTGGCCGGCAAGGTCATCGCGACGGTCGTGGTGACGGGCGCCGCGCTGTATCTGGCACGCCGGACGCTGCGCTTCTCGGTCCGCGGGCCGACGACGCGGATGCACACCGAGGTGTTGCAGTTCGGCCTCCCCCTGATGCTGTCCGCCGGCATGAATATTCTCGTCTTCCAGACCGACACCGTCCTGATCGGAATGTTTCTGGAATCCGCCGCGGCGGGCGTCTACAACGTCGCGTTTCAGTTCCGGAGTATGGGCATGTTCTTTTTCTTCTCGTTCGCCTACCTGCTCCCCCCGGTACTGGCACGGCTGGAGAAGGGGGGGAAACATCGGGACGCCCTCCGGACGTATCAGATCACGTCGAAGTGGATGGTGATCACGACGTTCCCCATCGTCCTCGGGTTCGTCCTCTTTCCCGAGATCATCATCGGCCGGATCTTCGGAAGCGGGTACGTGGGTGGCGCCACGCCCCTCCGCGTCCTGATGCTCCCCGTCCTGGTGACGGCGCTGTTGGGCGCGAACGGTCGGGCGCTGGTCGCGCTGGGTCACAACAAGGTGAATATGTACGTGAACACCGGAATCGGCCTCGGGAATCTCCTGCTCAACCTCACCCTGATCCCGCGGTACGGCATCGTGGGGGCGGCGGCCGCCACCGCGACGGCGCTGGTGACCCGCGACGTCGCTTTCGCCCTCTTTCTCTACCGGCGCGAGGGGATCTTCGCGATCACGCGGACGACGGTGAAGACCGTCGTCGTGTCGTCGCTGCTCGCCGCCGTCGGCTACCTGCTCTTCGTCCAGTTCGTCACGGTCTCTTTCCTCTCGGCGCTCGCGTGGGGGATCGCCTTCCTCGCGGTGTACGCACCGGCGCTCGTCGTCATCGGCGGGGTCGAGAGCGAGGACGAGGAGATGGTCTCGCTGTTCGAGCAACGCGTCGGCGTGGACCTGACGGCGGTTCGGTCGGTCGTCGCGAAACTCCAGTGAGTCGGACGGACCGTCGGACCGGTGGACCGGTCGTCGCCGACCACGGCCCCGAGCGCGGCGATCCGTCTCAGGCCTCGATTTCGTCCAGAAGGCTGTGGAAGGCGTCGGCAAAGGCCTGCTTTCGGGAGTCGGGATCGAAGCGAGCGCCGCGCTCGCGGGCGCGGCGGGAGAGTTCGCGGCGCTCCTCGGCGGGACGGTCGAAGTAGTCGACGATGCCCTCGGCGAGGGCGTGGGGACTGTTGTCCACGACCAAGTCGCCGCTGACCGCTCGCACCTCCGATCGGGTTCCGGTCGTCTGGGTAACGATCGGCGGGAGGCCGGCCTGGAGTGCTTCGAGCGTACTGACCGGGAAGGCGTCACCGAGCGAGGGCTGGACGAACAGCGACGCTTCGGAAAGCTGATGGGCGACCGAATCGACATACCCGAGACAGTCCACGCCATCGACATCGGCGTACGTGCCCGGTTCGTTGCCGGGGCCGACGAGACGAAGTTCGGCCGAGGGATGGGCTTCGCGAACGGTCGGCCACGCCTCGATTAGCTCATCGAATCCCTTGTAGTGCATGTCACGTCCGACGGTCACGGCAACGTTGTCCTCCAACGCGGGAGACGTGTCTCCGAGTTCTTCGAACGGTTCGTCGTGAATGTACGGATGCGCCACACGTATCGGCGTGTCGGGACCCGTTAACAGTCTCGTGTAATCGGCCACGAAATCGGAGACGGAAATGACACCGTCGATCGACTGAGACAGCGATCTACCGACGTACTTGCCGATCCGGCGGATGACAACGTCTCGGATCGTGTGATCCGGATGCTGTCCGGACGCGGACGAGAGGGCATACATTCCACGATCCGCGCCGAGATAGATCACGATAGAATCGGAGGCGACACTGTTCGAAAACGCCGAATAGAGGGGCGCCGAACCCTCGATGATGTAGACGTCGTACTCCGGCCATCGATAGCCGGATACTACATCTCCGAGAATCGTCCCATCGAGAACGCCCGTGGATTCATCTCTGAAGTGAAATATGTCGGCATCGATGTCCTCCGCCCACGCCAAGTGGACCTGATGCTGGAACGAGGAGACGAAGGCAGTCCTCATAACAGTTCGTCGACTGCCGTGTCGATAGCTTCGACCTGTTCACGCTTCTTTCGTCGTAGCTTTTCTTGATCGATCGTCGAGAATCCGTCCGTGATCTCCCTGTCCATCACTTCGTCGAAGAGTTTGGATCGACCGGTCTCGTAGTAGAGATACGCCTCGCTTCCGTAAACGAGGGTCGGAACACAGGCGTGAACCCGATCCGAGATGGTCCGATCGGTGTTCGCGTAGATGGTCAGATAATCCTCCAGGAGATCGGAAACGAACACGTTCGGATCGTCGAAATAGCCGTCGCCGAGGTGTGCCGCGAGTATGGATTTGAGCGAGGCGAGGATATCGGTGGACAGTTCCACGTTCTTTCCGGTGGGTCGTAGGAACTCCTTGATCACTCCCTGGAACGGGAACCCGAAGGGATCGTGATGCGGACGGATCACCTCGGCGTCCGACCGAAGCGTCGGTTCGGTTCGCTTGTCGAACGCAGCCGTGATGTACTCTTTTTCCAGGTCCGGTGGCTCGAACCAGTCGTTTATGAAGAACGCGCAGTCGATTCCTTCCCGGGAATACGCCACCGTATCGGAATAATATTCGTAGGCTGTTCCGTCGCGTGATATCAACCCGACGGAGTCGAGTTCGCGGAGCTGTCCCCTGACGTAGTTTCGCATCGGATCGTTGTACGTGCCACCCCCACCCAAAATCAAGATGGGAATCCCTCGGTCACTGATGGATCGCAGCGTGCTGTGATACTTTCTCAGCGCGTGCGTGGTGAGAACGCAGCCGGGGAGAACGGCGAGATCGAACTCCATGCTCTCGGGGAGTTTGAACACGTTTTCGACCTCCTGCGGGGCTTTCGAGTAGTCGATCCTGTTCGCGATCTGTCCGAGTAATCCGTCGATTCCCCCCATGGCGTTCTCGTCCGCCGCCGCTACCCCGTAGCCGCTGGCCTCCACGATATTAGCGTCCGGAAAAGCCGCAGTGAGTTGTGCCTTGGCGCCTTTATCGATGAACCCGTTGCCGATGTTTCGAATCCAGGTCCGCAGGAGGAGTATGTCCATATGACAAAGGGAAGTGTTCTATTACATAAGTGTTCCTCAAGATGAGATTTGGACCCAGTTGAGAGTGGGAGTCAACAAGTAAGTCCCCGATCCGGTACCATCACCGGAGTCGTTATGTACGACTATCGTCCCAGGGGCGTAATCGCCCTGTGGCAACTCGGCATTCGAGGATTCAACAGTAGTATTGTTTATGATGACATCACCAGGATCAACGTCCCACATATTATCCACTTGCTCACCGGAAATATTGTCAAACGAGACACTATCGGTGGAAACAGCGGAGGAGATCGAGACACCAGTATCACATCCGCTAAATAACATGTTGCTTGCCTGGATGTTGCTTACAGTGGTACTTGATCCGGAGAAACCAATCCCTGTTGACAAGGAGGTTCCGTTATCATGGACGGAGATCCCGGTCATTTGGAGATTGTTGACGGTACCGCCGGTAATCTTGATAGCGGGACCAGTCATTTCCCGTGCAACACAGTTCGTGAGTTGCACGTTTTCCATATTTTGTTGGTCATTATCCAAGAGACCCCCTTTAGCATTCATTTGGGAAACATAGAGATTCATCACCGAATGGTAGCACTCGATGCCCTTCGATTCTGAGAACACATTATTGACCAAGATATTCTTATGCTGACTCCTGTCGGGGTTGTCATTTCCGCCCAGTCGCAACGCTGGCTGGCCGTTCCCGATTGTTGAATTTTCAAGAATGATGCCATCACAAACAAATGATGCACCCGATGCAGTTCGAAGCAGTCCACCACCCTTTATGCTATTATAATGACAATTGGAGAACGAAATATTGGATACACCTCCACCGCCGCCATAGGCGGAGTGAGGATTAGGAGTAGCATCCGCGGCCAGGAAGTCATCGCCGGTCTCCCCTATGATACCACTAACCACGATCTTGGTTGCCGGTCCAGTAATGTGTACTGCGTCCGTTCGGAGAGCTTTACGACCATGCACCTGAATATCGCGAATGGTACCGTTGGATGAACCTTCTGTCTGAATCGACCTGGACTCCGCATTCCGGATAACCAAACCGGAAATCAGGAACGAGTCAACGTTGATTAATGTAATACAGTTGTCATTATAAGTGTTCTGTCGAGTCTGATTAGCACCAGCGTGGTCAAGGACTGTCCCTCTGCCGAGGATGGTAATGTCAGAGTCACCGTCCTGAATATTCTCATTCCGGAGAATATTATCGTCGGAGCCGTCGCTGAGAACCAATCGGGTACTCTCCAAGATCAAGCAGGTGTTACCCGGAACACGGATAGCCTCATTCAGCAACCATGAGCCGTTCGAATCCGGACCATGGTTATCCACGACGACCACGTTTTTTCCGTTTGATGAATCGGCATCATCAATCGCCGCTTGAATCATTTCACCGCCGTTCTCACCCGAGAACTCCAATGCGTGCCGCACACCGCCGTCGTTAATCGAGCCGTCAGTCTCTAGCTGGTACAGCAGCGAATCAAGACTCTCGAAGTTCTCGTTCAGCGGGACGTGCCAGTCGGTCGTGCCCTCCGCGGGCGTGTTGAGGTCGTAGTTGTTGGTCGGCATGGTTGGGAGGTATTACGCGGTGTTGCTCCAGACTTCACGCCAGGCGCCGGTCTGGGAGTCGTAGCGGTACGCGGCGACGGCGCCGGCCGAGATGAGCGTCTCGTCCGTGCCGGAGCGGTTGAGCAGCGGGTTGGTCGCCGAGCCGTCGTGTTCGAGGATCACCTGCTTCGAGCCGGTGCGCTCGACGACGACGACGCTCCCGTCGGTGGTGCGGCCGTCGATGCCCCGGAGGTTCGCCGAGGCGGAACCGGCGTCGATCCGGATCGTCGTCGGGTTCGAGGGTTTGTCCGAGATGGAGACCGAGCCGCTGGACCCGCCGAGCGAGTAGGTGTAGGGGCGGACCCACTCGCCGTCGACGATGCAGAGCTGTGGGTTGTTGATGTTGGCCGCGTAGTCGGCGGTGCCGAGGTCCAGGCCGTTGAACACCGGAACGTCGCCGGGCTGGCCGCCCTGCACGCCGCGCACGTCGACGGCGGGGCTGCCGTTCCCGTTGCGGTCCCAGTTCCGGACCCGGACGTTCGACAGCTGCGAGAAACACTGCGCGCCGTCGAAGACGATGCCGGGGCCGTCGACGCCACTGACGTCGACGCGGTCCCACTGGCCCGGGTTCGTGTTCACGTAGACGCCCGCCGACAGCATGTCCCGGACGCGAACGGAATCGAGCGCCGTGTTCGGGTTGCCGTTCAGGAAGATCCCGACGTCGCCCTTCTCGATTAGGGTGTCGGAGACGCGCAGGTGGTTGTTCTGTGACTGGCGGATGCCGTGCGAGCCGGCGCCTCGATAGGCGTCGACGGTACACCGCGAGAGTTCCAGCATCGAGCCGTCGTGTTCGACCACCGGCATCGGCGACGTCGCCGGCGACGCGCTCGACTTGAGCGTGGCGTCGTACCAGCGCCCGAGCGCGGAGTTGAACACCAGCGCCGACTGGCCGCGGTCGTTGGAGATCCGGCCGCCGAGCCAGCGGATCTGTGTGTCCTGGCCGCCGCTCCCGATGGTGCCGTCCTCGCTCTCGATGAGAACGGCGGGCGTGGTGCTGTCGCCGCAGTCCTTGACGCTGCTCATCTCGACCCACGTGTCGAGCGAGCCGCGACACCAGTAGCCCGGTCGGCGGGTCCGGGTCACGATGACGTTCTGCGTGATGTTCGTCCCGGAGCCCACGTCCCACTTGATGCCGTACACGTCGTTGCCGGCGCCGTTCACCACGAGGTTGTGGACGCCCATGTGGTTCCGGCCGGACTCGCTCCGGATGATCGGGCGCCCCGACGAAATGTTCGAACCCGAGATGACCGAGTACTGCCACTCGTGGTGGTTCTGTCCCAGGAGCCAGTCGGGCTGGACGCCGACGAGTCGGGTGCCCTGTCTGAGCGTGATCGGCGAACTTGGCGTGTACTCCTTCCGTTTGAGCATGACGATGCCGCCGCCGGGCCGGGAGGCCCGGCCGTCGCTGTCGTAGCCGGTCTGCGAGCCGTCCAGCGTGTCGAGTGCCGTCTGGATGTCCGCCGCCGTGTCGGCGACGATGATCTTGTCGTCCGCAGTCGTCGGGTCCGTCGAGAACAGCGATTCCCAGGACGTCCGCGTCTCGCCGTCGAGCGTCAACTGATCCGTCGCTACCGAGGACGGGGAGAACGTCGTGCCGTCGCCGCTGATGTTCTGCAGGATCGAATCCAGCGAACTGAAGTTCTCGTTCAACGGGACGTGCCAGTCGGTCGCACCTTCGGGGGGAGTGTTTAGCCCGTGATTGTCAGTAGGCATTGCGTCTACCTCACCGTGAGGCCGGATCTATTTACCCATTAGGGCCACGGTATCAGACGCGATATCCGGAGGGTTCGGCCGCGAAAGCATACGTTTCGGAGAATGTCCGCCGGGGGACCGAGGCCGGATTCGCGTCCTGTGCCCGCCGATCGAAGCCCGTCAGCGCGTTCCTCACTGGTCAATCGTGTGACCGATAACTCTAATTGAGTGGACAGTTCAATAAAACACGTAAATGTGGGAACACGTGAGACGGTATCGGGTGGAACACCTCGCCATCGCGGTCACGGTGCTGTTCGGTGCGATCGCTCTGCTCGACGAGACGCTGGTGGAACTCCCCCTCGTTCGGCCCGTGGTCGGCTTCGTGTTCCTGACCTTCGCGACCGGCGGTGTGGTCCTCACGGCGCTCGGGTTCGAGCCCTCGGTGCGCGCCCGATCCCTGATCTACACCGTGGGCGTGGGCCTGATGAGCGTGATGCTGATCGGGCTCGTCCTGAACGCCGGGTTTCTGCAACTCGGGCTGGCGGACCCGCTCTCCCCGCTCCCCCTCGTGGTGGCGCTGTCCCTGTCGACGATCGGGATCGCCGTCGCGACCCTCTGGTACCGCTCCGGTCCGACGGTCGACGACCTCGCGCCCGACCCCGCGCGGGTGTGTGGGCTGCTCCGCGAGGACGGCCTGCAGGTGGGACTCGTCCTGTTGCTGCCGGTCGCGGGGGTCCTCTCGGTCGTGTACCTGAACGGGACGAACGAGGCCGCGCCGCTCCTGGTGGTCCTGGCCGCGGTCGCGAGCGTTCCCCTGTTCGCGGTGATGGGGTTCGTCGACGAACGGTATCTGGCGTTCGCAGCGTGGGGAACGGGGCTGACGATCCTCTATCACAAGACCGTCTGGGTGGGGAGCGTGTACGGCGGACACGCGTCGACGGTCGGGGTGTACGAGCAACACGTCTGGACCATGAGCGGGGAGACGCTCCTGCCGAATGCGGTGCTCATGCCCGCGTACGCACACGTGCTCGATGTTGGCATCATCACCCAGACACAGATCGTCATGCCGGCGATGGTCGCGTTCATTCCGCCCGCCCTCTACGTGACGTTCCGCGACTACACGTCGCCCTCGCTCGGCTACCTCGGCGCGGCGATATTCATGTTTGCCCACCCGTTTTACTACCAGTATCCCTCGACGCCGCGGGCGTCGATCCCGGTCCTGTTTCTGGTGTTGATCGGGACGGTGATGAGCGATACCGGGACGGCGCCCATCGTGCGACGTAGCCTGGCCCTGCTGTTCGCGGCCGGGCTGGCCGTGTCCCACTACGGGACGTCCTACTACGCGCTGTTCGCCCTCGGGGGGGCGCTGCTGGTGCTCGTGCAGTTCAGGCTGTTCGACCGCGTCGCCGAGTCGATAGCGGCGAAGCGGGCCGTGGCCGACGGGAGCGGGTCCGAGGACGGACTGTTGAGCAGGGTGCCTCCGAACCTGCTCAGACTCGACTTCGTCGCGTTTTACGCCATCGTGGTCACGGCGTGGTACTACTACATCGATCGGAGTTCGAAGTTCGTCTCGATCGCCGAACACGTCGTCAGCTCGTTCGCGGGCCTGTTCGAGTCGGGAGGCGGGGCGACGGCGACTCGCCTGAGCACGGACTACGGCGGCCTGTCGATCCGCTATTCGAAGTACGTCTACCTGATCGTCGCGTCGTTGAGCGGCTTTGGACTCGCACTGGCCTTCGTCCGCCGGTACGTCCCGGCGTTGCGGACCGAGTTCTCCGACGAGTATCTCGCGACCACGGCACTCCTGTTCGTGCTGTTCGGCGGGACGTTCATCATGTCCGGACAGTGGGGCGGCGGGCGGCCGATGATGATCGTCCTCAGTTTCAGTGCGGTCTTCACCGCGGTGGCGGCCAACGAGTGCGGTCGAGCGATAGCTGCGGGGTGTGAAGCGGGCGCCCGTCGGATCTCGGGACGCCTCGCTGCGGCCGTCGACCGCGCACCCACCCTCCTCGGCGGGAAGGTCGCCCTCGCGACCGTCCTCGCGGTGTTCTTCCTGCTGAACTCGGGGTTCATGGCCGCGGTCGCGTACGGCGGCGAAGCGCCGAGCAACGTGCCACAGTCCGACACCGACGACGTGTACACGACCTACGACATCGAGACGCACGTCTGGCTGGCCGATCACCGCGACGTCAACTATCCGATATCCGGTGATCGCAACGCGCGGGCGCAGACGACGGACTGGATGAACGGCGAAATCGCGGCCCGAAGCGAGCGGTCGCCGTATCGGTTCAGGAAATCCAGCCAGTTCACGTCGGTGAACGACTCGGAACTGGGGCGTGGCTACCTCCTCCTTATGGGACACAACGTCGAGGAGGACCGAGCGGTGGTGAACTACGTCGTCTCGCGACCGATGAGCGCGTACGATCTGGAGACCGACAGGCGACACAGGGTGTACTCGAACGGCGCCGGCCGCGTGTACTTCGTCGGAAACGACACGCGGACGTTCACGGGCGGGGAGGCGACCTGATTGTGACCCGACGGTCGTCGGCCTCCCTCGCCGCGGGGAGTCCGCCGGAGACAGGGGGTGTGCCTGAATGAACGAGCGCGTCCTCGAATCGTCGGTCGTCGTGTTCACGGCGGCCGTGACGACCGCCGTCATACTCGGGATCCCGGTCGCCATCGGCGTCGTGTTTCCCTACGGGCGCTTCGCTCCCGCGGAAGGGCTCGCCATTCTGCGGGTCGGCGCCCCGTTCCTGTTGCTGTTCGCCGTCGCGTTCCTCGTCGAACGAACGCTCGGGACGAACGAACACTGACGTCGAGGACGATCACGCGTCGAGGCGACGAACGCCCGTTCGGTGGCGCGACGTCCACAGGAGTGGCGGTGACGGATGGGGTGTGCTCCCACCACGGCCCGCCGAAGGGTCGCCGGGGCGGCCATCGACCGTCGGGGCCGGACGCGGATCGGCCGGACCACCGGTCTCGGCGGGACGGTCGTCCGGAGCCGGCGTCTCGTGGCAAGACGGTCCCGATCAGAGAGCCCCTGCGTCGAGCGTCGGCGCCGTCGACCGGAGCGTGACACGCTCGCCCCAGTCGTTTCGGAACGACCGGACGTATTCGTGGAGCGCGTCCCGCAGCCCGGTCAACTCGGCAGCGAGGTTCTCCCGCTCGTTCGGATCGGTTTCGAGGTCGTACAGTTCGTCGCCGTCCGGGGTCGCGATGTACTTGTACCGCGCCGTCCGGACGGCGGTGCGGCCACCTTCCGTGGAGTGTGCCACGACCGGCACGCGCCCGGCCTCGTACCGCCGGGACAGCGACGCCGCGTCACCGTCCGCGATCGTCCGAATCGCGTCCGGAATCGACCGGAGCGAGACGGGCCGGTCGACGGTCGCGCTGGCCGGCACACCGCCGATCACGTACGGGACATGGAGGTTCTCCTCGTACAGATGCCGCTCGTGTCCGTAGACGCCGTGCTCGCTCAGCGCTTCCCCGTGGTCGGAGTGGATGAGATACGCCGGATCGGTGTCGGCGAGGTCGGTGGTGAGACGGTCGACGAACGCGTCGACGTACCGCACCGTATCCTCGTACGCGCTCACGAGCCGTCCGTGAGCCGCGTCCGGATCGTTGACGTTGTGCGCGCGCCAGTTCGCATACATCATCCCCAGCCACGAGTTCTTCCGTCGATACGCACGCGGGACCAGGTACGGGGAGTGAACGTCGAGCAGGAACACCCACAGAAAGTACGGTTGTGACGCGTCGCGAACGCGGGCCACGACGTCGTCGTAGTACCCCTCCCACCGTTTCCAGTTGCCCTCCCCCCGGACGAGTTTGATGAGTCCCCTGAGGTGGTTCGGGATATCGAACCCGGGCCGGATATCCTCGTCGAGAAAGTCGTTGAAGAAGTCGAACCCTTCGCCGAAGCCGAAGTATCGCGAGGTGAACCCGTTCGGCGTGAACGCTATCGTCTCGTACCCGCGATCCGAGAGAGATTCGGGAATCGTCTCCCGTTTCAGCATATGTGACTCGATATCCGCCTGCCAGGAGTCGAGTTCCGAGTCCGTCCGATGGCCGGTCGGATACTGTCCGGTGAAGATGGCAGGCATCGACTCGGGCGTCTTCGGTCCCGGAGCGATAGCGTCCCGAAAACAAATACCGTCCGTAGCCATCCGATCGATGGTGGGCGTGAGTTCGACGCCCGGATTCAGGTGACCACACCGATCGGCTCGAAGACTGTCGATGGTTATCAGAACGATATTCGGGTTCATACAGGCAACCGGATTGTCGGTAGTATCCGCTGACATGTAACTTTTCCTCAAAAACGGCGGGATTGCGCCACGGTGCCCGGAGTCGGGGCGGTCCACCGGCGCAGTCGCGTGATGAGTTCCCGAGGCGTGTCGACACAGGTCTTTATCTTACCACTGGTCGTACAGTTCCGTATCGTATCATGAGAAATACAGTTCTCGTCACCGTGGACAGTTTGCGCGCGGACCACGTCGCGCCATACGCGGACGTTGAGACCACGCCGGAACTGGAGGGGTTGGCAGACGACGGGGTCGTGTACGAACGGTCGATCGCACCCGGTCCGAGCACCCCCCAGTCGATGCCCGCGATATGGACCGGGAGCTACCCGACATCGGCCGTCGGCGGAGATGTCCGGGACGTCATCGAGCGCCACGTAGACACTCGAACGACCCTCGCCGAGCGGTTCTCGCAGTCGGGATATGCGACGGCCGCGTTCACGCCGAACCCGTTCACCTCGCGTCACTACGGGTTCGACGAGGGATTTGACACGTTCGAGGATTTCTTGGACCCGGGAGGCCGGATCGATCGGCTTCGCTCGCGGGTCGTCACCCGATGGATGGAGCAGGGGTCGACGTTCGGGATCAGATTCGCCCTGAATATGCTCGGTGTGGGGGATCTGACGATGAGTTGGGAATCGTATTACGATCGGATCGTGGAGTGGGTCGACCAAGCTCCGGAACCGTGGTTTCTGTGGGTCTTCTTGCTCGAACCGCACTGGCCGTACCGACCGCCACGTCGCCATCGCGACAGCTCGATCCTGGAGATGTATCGCGCGAACTTGCGGCGCGCGCCCGCGACGGACTCCACGCCGTCGGCCGAGGATCGCGAGCGTCTCCTCCGGCTGTACGAGGGGACCATCCGCCACGTGGACGAATTCATCGGACGGATACGGCGCGAGTTCGACGAACCGATCGTCGCAGTCCACGGCGACCACGGTGAGGGGTTCGGCGAACACGGTGAGTGGGGACACGGAAGCGTCGGATTCGACGGGCCGCTCTTCGAGGAAAACGTTCGCGTGCCCCTCGTGATCGGCAACGTCGATCAAGAAACTATCGAGCGCCCCCTCTCGCTGCGATCGCTCGGGGACATTCTGATATCGGCGGCGGGTGGGGACCCCGACTGGAGCGAATTTTCGCGACGATGGGTGGTGACGAAATCCGCGACGGTCGGATTGCGGGGGAGTGAGTGGAAGTTTTTGAAGTCCGCCGACGAATCGAGGGCGTATGCTCTGCAATCGGACCCCGGTGAGCGAACCCCACTGTCGGACGGCCATCCCCTGGTGGAACTCGGAGAGCGCCTGGCAGCGGCGTTCCAGGAGTCACAGAGCGAGAGGGAGCGCCTCGAGAGAGCGGCGGAGTCCGTGAGCGAGCACTCCGGGCGCCTATGACTCGACCGGCATGCAGATCTCGTGTCGCTCCGACTCGTCAGATTCGCCCACGTCGACACCCTTCGTGACCGCCGGACGTTTTCTCACTGGTTCCGGTCCCGCGAACCGGACGCGAGCGGACGTGTGAAGGGCCTTGGCCGCCCGGATACCGGCCGGCCCGTCTTCCCGAAGGGACTCCTAGTGGCTGTTGTGGATCGCCTCATCACCACCGAGGCTGTCGAGCACGACCACCCCGCGACTCATCTGGGACTGCAGCTCCGTTCGGAGAGCTGGTGGGAGCCATCCCACTAGGGCAGTGATTCGGACCCGCGCACCAGACGATCATGATCGGCGGCAACACAGGAGCGGGGCTTAGGGAGGCTTTCGGGGACGTACGGTACGCGTCGAGGATTCATAATCGGGATCAGGCCCCGCAAGAGAAGGAGGGGGACACATCGGTTGCGGTCGTATGACCGCAGGGAAGTGCCACCCGATCGGCTGATTCCGGACAAGACATGGCTCAATACGGTATTTCGGGAAGATCACCGATGGCAAACAGGAGAGTAAAACGAGACCTGAGTCCGCACAAAATTTTCATAATCGGTTCACGTCTGCCGATTTTTCGTTGTGAGATATCGCAGTATCCTCGTAGATTGAGGAACGCCACCCACCATTGTGAAGCGGGAACAGCGGTGGCCTCGGGATCCAACTGGCCTCGCACCCAGTACGGCCGTTACGCGACACAACACAGGGCTTGAGGAGGCTGGCGTCGAACCGACGACACGTACACCGACGCCGATGGCTGGGAGACGAGGTTGGAGCGTGGACAGCGACGTCTCGTCGACTTTCCGAATCGTTACCTTCTCGAGAGCCGAACTCGCACGTAGATTCATACACATACCCGTTCGTCCCCGGTTCTTGCGGAACGATAGCCGATTATGAAAACCGATTGCGCCACGCTCTGCTCCCGAGCGACGATTTGACCCGATGAGCGCCCCGCGAACCGATTATGACCGAGAGCTGGACGACATTTGAGAACGTCACTTGCGAACGCATACGCACCGAGTGTATCGAGGCGATCCGGCGGCCACTTGACGCGATGCATCGCTGTCAGTCCAAGGGACCCCTTCGCGGAACCGCCGTATCGGAGTCGTCTTCGTGGGGGTCTTCCGTTCGTGGCACACTCCGTTCAGCGACGCATTAAATGCGCCCGGGCTCTCGTGACCCGCGAAGTGATCATTACAAACCAACCAGTGTCCACAACCTCGGTAGATACGGTCCTAGCGAAGTCCTCAAGCACCGGACGTAGGACATTGTGGTTCAACGTTCGGCCCTGATGGCTACGACGATGTCGGCGCCGGCGATCCATTCAATTCACTGTCGGATTGTAGGTGTGGACTTGGGTTTGTGGAGGTCACGGTCCCAACGCGGGCAACCTGCGAGATCGCGGCCGCCACCAGCGTCCCGTGAGTGATAGTGCCGTCTGCCTTGGATCCAATCCTCGGCTCCGGATCGCTGCTGCCGCCGAACGCACGCCCGGCACTGGTGGCGGCTACGTAGTCGGCCGACTGGGCCAGCCACGTAGTGGAATCCGTATCACGCCGACGTCTGAGTGATGCAGATGAGGAGCGCTTCGCGACGGGGCACGACACGCGGACTACTCGTTCGGTTTGATGAAAAACCAATCCGTACCGGGGTCTTCCAGGCGAAACGGGATGCCTTCCGTTTTCGAGAACTCGACGACGGCTTCGACGACACCTGGCCACTCTCCGGAAAAGTCGTGTCCTGCCAGAACACCACCGGGTCTCAAAAGTGAATAGTACGTTTGGATATCGTTCAGTACGTACTCGTACGCGTGGTTCCCGTCGACGTAGACGTAATCCAACGATTCGGAGAGGTGATCCGAGGCGTTCTCGGATCGCCGTTCGATCCACGTGATGTTATCGTATTCCGCCAACCGGGCCCGTGCTTCTCGTTTTGCATGCTTTAATCGGTGACTCGATCGAGGCTCATTCAAGTCCGCGTATCCGTTGTAGTCCTCGTAGGAGTCGATTAGATACAAGTGGTCGATATCCAACTGGTTCTGTAGCGTCCGGGCGTGGTCTCCCTTCCACACCCCGATTTCGGCCACTGTGAGGTCGTTCATTCGCTGAACCGTTTTGATATGCTCCCTGAGAAAGCAATTCCGGGGATCGGAGTTCAGCAGATAGTGGTTCAGCCCGAACCAGACGCCGATCAGTCCAGTCGATCGATAAACTCGGAGAGCAGTAGCCAATCTATCGACCATTCGTTTGCTACTCACGCACCGATTCACATCCGATAGGCCCTATCATCGCTGTGTGCACCGAGGCGAGCTAGTTCGGTGAGAGGCTGGGACGCCTTCTGTGGCGACGTCCAGACAGGCGTGTGACAACCGTGTTCATCTGAGATACTCCTGATGGCTGTTGTGGATCGCCGACTCCACGATGGCCGCGAGTTCGGCGTCCACGTCCTCGTCCATCTCCTCGCGCAGCGTCTCCAGCAGCGCGTAGTGGCCGTCGCTGATCTCGATCGTCAACTCCTCTACCACGAGACTCTCGCCTCCCTGACCGTGCCGCCGCTGTCCTTGCCCTTGAGGACGAACTCCCCGCTGGACTCGTCCATGAACAGGGTGACTTCCCCGGGGACGTAGTCGCCGTCGGCGAGCTGTTCGCTGCCCTGCCAGACCAACTGACGCGGACTCGGGTCCGGCGAGGTCGAGGTGCCGATGCGGGCGACCTGTGGTGTCGCGACCTCAACGTTCGTCCCGAGGGCAACCGCGCCGTGGGCGCCGGATTTGATCATCGGCTCCGGATCGCTGCTGCCGCCGCCGATCGCGCGCTGGTCGCCGATGGCGACCGCGTAGTCGGCCGACGAGGAGGCCTCGTTACCGATGTTGACGACGTGGCTGCCGGGCGTGCCGCGCTCGCCGGCACCCGGACCGAGCGCGGTGCCGCGGATACCGGCGGACGCTCGCGACCCGACGGCGACCCGAATCCCATCCCAGCCACTCCCCGTCCCCGACGCGTTCTCGTTGGCGGAGGCGCCGATAGCGACAGAGTTGCGGTTCGCGGCGCTCGCGTTGAGGCCGAGCGCGACCGACCGTCGGTCGTTCGAAACGTTCCGTCCGACGGTTACGGCGCTGGGACCCCCGCTGTTGCCGTGACCGACGAGGACCTCCCCTTTCCCACCCGGCGTGTTCGACTGACCGACGACCGTCGACTGGTCGTTGCCCGACGCGTCGGTGCCGTCGCCGATCACGACGCCGCCGCTCGGGGCCGTACTCCCTGCGCCGACGACCAGGCCGGAGTCGGCCGTCGACGCGCCGGCGCCGATCGTCACGGGGTCGCTGGCGAGGCCGCCGCCGACGGTCAGCGTGCCGTCGACCCGCGCGTCGTCCCCGGTGTACAGGCCGTATCCGTCGGGCGAGTCGACCCGGCCGTGGACGCCGTAGGTCGTCCCCGAGGTGGCGGTGTTGATCCCCTGGACGGCCGTCCCCTGTGGCGACTGGGCGAGGCCACGGACGCCCTTCGTCTGGCCGCTCTCGTGTTTGGCGAAGCCGATGACGCCGGTGCCGTACTCGGCGCTCGTCCGCCCTTCCAGCCCCTTGGCGGACCCGAACTCGTTCGTCGCGTTGCCGAGCAACCCGACGCCCTGCTCCGATTTGGTCTTGCCCTCGACGCCGTAGTTCTGTCCGTCGGGATCGTGGGCCACCCCCTGGATGGCGATGCCCTCGGGGTGGGCGGTGGCGCCGACGTACGCCCGGTCGGTGTTGGAACCGACGTCGATCGTGAGTCCGGGATCTCCCGGATCGCCGCTCCACGTCTGGGTGAGGTGGTCGTGGTCGGACTGGGCGCGCGCGGTGTCGCTCGCCGCGTACGTCCCGACCCCGAGCAGCGCGAGCAACCCGAGTGCCCCACGGCGGGTGGCGCCGAGTGAGCGCTCGTTCTCACCCCCGCCGTCCGTCGAGTCGTCGGAACCGTCGGACCCCGCCGACCCCATGTCAGTATCTGTCACGGCTACGCGTGTCAACGCTCTTGGACAACTAAGCATTAACGGTATGAAACGTTCCGGGCAGCGATCCCCGCGACGAGACGCGCGGTGGGAGGATGAGTCAATCCATGTGAGACCCGTAGTAATCGGTGCTTACCGGTCGTTACGGCCGACCGCGATAATGTAAACAAAAGAAACAGCTAACACTGTCGACAATAATCACAGAGTATCCATTCATGTCAGATGGTGTCGGAACGATTCCAGGTGGGGGGGAGGGGAACCGTCCGGTCGCCGGGGCGACGGCGGACGACGTCGGACCGACCGGTGTCTCGGTCGTCGTCCCCACGTTCAACGAGGCCGAAAACGTCTGCCGGGTCGTCTCGCGCTGTTTCGCCGCGCTCGGGGACCGGCCGGCCGAGGTGATCGTCGTCGACGACGACTCGCCCGACCGGACCGCCGAGCGCGCACGCGAGCGGTTCGGCGACGACGATCGGGTCCAGGTGGTGTGCCGGACGGGCAAGCGGGGGCTGTCGCGGTCGGTCGTCGAAGGGTTTCGGCGGGCCAGCCACGACTGCGTGGCCGTGATCGACGCCGACCTGCAACACCCACCGGAGACGCTCCCGGCGCTCCTGGCCGAGATCGACGACGGCGCCGCGCTCGCGATCAGCAGCCGGTACGCCGACGGCGGGAGAATCGAGAACTGGTCGCTGTGGCACCGGATCGTGAGTCGGGGCGCCACGGCGCTCGCCAGACTGGTGTTGCCGTCGGCCCGGACGGTGAGCGATCCGCTGTCGGGGTTTTTCGCCGTCCGACGCGAGGTCGTCGACCACGAGGCGATCGACGGGGACGGGTACAAGATCCTGCTGGAGATCCTCGCCAAGGGCGACTACGCGCCCGGGTCGGTCGTCGAAGTGCCGTACGTGTTCTCCGAGCGTGACCGTGGCGAGAGCAACCGGACGCTCGGCGAGTACGGCGACTTCGTCAGGCGCCTCGACCGACTCCGGCGCCACGATCCCGCCGTCGAGGGCGGCCTCGGCGACGGGGCGAGCGAGCGGTCGACCAGCCCCGACGGCGGCCGCGCCGGTCGGCCCGCGCTGGTGTCGGCGTATCCCCCCGCCACCGACGGACTGGCACACTACGCCGACGGCCTCGCCGCCGGCTACGCCGAGACGGCGGGCGCGGTCACCGTCGTCGGATCGAGAACGGACGGCGACGACGACGTGACCGACGCCCGGATCGACCTGCGGCGGGACTGGCGGAAGGGGCGACTCAGCGGCCTGTACGGCATCCTGCACGGTCTCTGGGAGTCGGCCCACCAGTACGAGTTCGTCCACTTCAACGTCAAGCCGACGTACTTCGGGTCGGGGAACGTCCACCGGTTCCTCTCGCTGTTCGTCCCGCTTCTCGCGCGCATCGTCTGTCGCAAGCCGACGGTCGTGACGATGCACGACCTCGTCGAGGACGTCGATCCGGACGCGGTCGACGAGCGACTCGGACCCCTCCAGCGGGTCGGCGCGACGCTCGCGACGGCGGCGGTGTTGCTCGCCGGCCCGGTGACGGTGACCTCCGAGCGATACCGTCGCCTGCTCGCGGCGAAGTACCCCTTCGGCGAGGTCCACCACGTCCCACACGGGGTCCGGGGGAGCGGCGAGCCGAGCCCGGTCCAGGTCGCCCCGTTCAGGCTGCTCCTCTTCGGCTTTCTCTCGCCGTACAAGGACTACGAGACCGTCTTCGCGGCCGTCGACGACCTCCGGGCCGAACGGGAGGACGCCGAACTCTGGATCGTCGGCGAGGCCCACCCCGACCACCCCGAGCACGCGGAGCGAATCCGCGACGAGGCCGTCGACCGACCGGGCGTCCGCTTCTTCGGCCACGTCGAGGAGGAGATGCTGCCGACGATCTTCGAGCGCGCGAGCGTACTCGTCGTCCCGTACCGGACGGCACCGGGGGTGAGCGGCCCCTACCAGCGGGCGAAGGCCCACGGCCTCCCGGCGGTCGTGTACGACGAGGAGGACATCCGGGCGGCGACGATCGAAACGGGCGGAACGGCGTCGCTCGTCCCCCCCGGCGATCCGGCGGCGATGCGCGCGGCGTTCGACCGCCTCGCCGAGGATCCGGACCGACTCGCGGCGATGGCCGAGACGAACGCCGCCGCGGCCGACACCACGATGGTCGAGGTCGCCCGCGAAGTGACGCGCATCGCCACGGAGGGGGCCGATGAGTGACCTCCTCCTCCGGTGGGCCTCCATACTGGCGTTCTCGGTCGTCGTCTCGGGTGCGTTCGTGCTCTACGGCCTCGTGTTCGGCGACGTCGGCTCGCCGCCGAGCGGCGGCGTCGAGGTCGTCAGGTACTTCGCCCGGATCGCGACGCATCCGCTCTTTCTCGCCGGCCTCGTGCTCGCCTTCACCGGCGCGTTGCTCCGCATGTTCCTGTTCAGCTACGTCGGGATCGCCCAGACGGCGATGGTGAGCGAGTTCACCCTCGTCCTGTCGGTCGCGCTGGCGACGGTCGTCTTCGACGGGTCACCCAACCGACAGGAGTACGTCGGGATGCTCCTGATCATGGCCGGGGTGTACCTGGTGCAGTCGACCGGGAACGTCGTATGAACCGGGCACGGCGACGGGTCGCCCTGGGCAGCGCGGTCGCGATACTGCTCGTGCTCCCTCGACTCGACGAACTCCTGACCGTGCCCTACGACTCGTGGACCCACGTGTTTTTCGCCTCGCATTACCTCCACGGCTGGTTCAGCGCGATCGACACACGGTGGTATCTCGGCTTCCCCGTCACCGGCTACCCGCCGCTTGCCCACCAGTTGCTCGCGCTCGGGGCCGTCCCCTTCCTCCAGTTCGGCTGGGAGCAGTCCCGCGCCCTCGGAACCTCGTACGCCCTGCTCGCGACGGTGCTGACGGGGCTGTATCCGCCCGCGACGTATCTGTACGGCCGGGTGCTGACGTCGGCGCGCGCGGCGTCGTACGGCGCGCTTGTCGGCGCCGTCTTCGGCGGCTGGTGGCTGATCCTCCTGGGCTACGGACAGCTTCCGACGGCTCTCGCCGGCGTCCTCACGCTGGTCGGCGGGTGGGCGCTGTCCCGGGCGTTGCGGACCGAGCGCCCGGCCCACGTCGGCCTGGTGGTCCTGCTCACGGCGCTCGTCCCGATGACACACCACTTCACCGCGATCTCGTTCCTGCCGGGGGTCTACGCCGTCGTGTTCGCCACACACGCCGCGGAGCGACTCCGGGCGATGGACGATCCGTGGGCCGCCCCCCGGGCGACCGCGGTGACGGTGCTCCGACCGGCGGCCGCGATCGGCGCCGCGGCCGTCGCGCTCGCGTTGCTGGCGCTCCTCCCGTTCGCGGACTTCCTGCTGACCGGGCCGGACCAGCCCGTCATCCCCCACGGTTCCCGACAGTCGTGGCTCGTCGGCGCCGTCTGGTCGCGACCGCAGTTCGCCCTCACGCTGGCGACCGGCACGCTGTTTCTCCTGCTCGTCCCCGTGTGTGCGTACGTCGTCGATCGGCGCGCGGACCGGCGTTCGGCGACGGGACTCCGGGCCGCGATGGGCGTCGCAGCCGTCGGCGGCGCGCTCTCGCTGGGCTTCACGACACCCCTCCCGCGACTCCTCTATCCCGGCCTCGCGGAGTCGCTGACGTACTTCCGGTTCGGCGCGTGGGGCGGGTTCGTGTTGCTCCCGGTCGTGGGCTTCGTGATCGTGCAACTGCGCGAGACCCGGGTCGCCGACCGACTCGACCGCGAACGGCTCGACTGGGCGCCGGTCGTCGCCGCGGCGATCCTCCTGATTCTGGCGTCGCAGGTGCTCGTCGCCTCGCAGATGGCGACCGAGGCGTCGGCGAGCCCCGACCGGCGCGCCGAAGCGGCCCAGATCGGGGAGTTCATGGAGACCGACGAGCACTGGAAGTGGCGATACCTGACGCTCGGGATGAGCCAGGAACTGGGCCTGATCGGCGTCGAGGCGCCACACGCGCGAACGATCGACGGGAACTACAACGCCGGGAGACGCCCGGATCGGGTGCCGGTCCTCGCGCGGAGCGGGGCCGCTCAGCTGTCGAGCGCGAAGTTCTCGCCCGAGGGCCGGCGCGTCCTCGCACACTACCTCGCCGAACACGAAGCCTACGGGCTCAAGTTCGTCTTCTCGGCGGATCGAGCGTACGCGGGCCAGTTGCGCGCGGCCGGGTACGCCGTCCTCTACGAGTGGCCGTGGCTCGACGTGCGCGTCTGGTTCGATCCCGACGTTCCCCCCGTCTACACGGAGCCCGGCGATCCCGCGCAGGGCGGCGGCCCGTGGCTGTACCCCTGGGGGATCGTCCCGCTGGCGTCGCTCGTCGCGGCGGGCGGATGTGCGTGGCGGCTGTCCCGGCCGGCGGGGACCTCGAGCGGTTCGTGGTCGGCGGATGGGCACGCGTAGGCGGGCCGGGCAGTTCACTTCGTGAGCAGGTACTCCCCGATCACCAGGGCGTCGAGGCCGGTCGAGTAGAAGGTGCTGAGCGCCTGTTCGGGCGATTCGACGATCGGCTGGCCGGAGACGTTGAACGACGTGTTCAGGACGACCGGGACGCCAGTGTGGCGGTGGAACGCCTCGATGAGGTCGTAGTACCGGGGGTTGTCCGCCTTCGAGACCGTCTGCGGTCGCGTCGTGCCGTCGACGTGTGTGACGGCGGGGACCTCCTCGCGCTTGGCCTCCGGCACCGAATCGAGGACGATCATGTACGGATACGCCGCCCCGTCGCTCAGATACTCCGAACGGTGATCGTCGAGGATGCTCGGTGCGAACGGCCGCCACGACTCCCGGTGTTTGACCCCACGATTGACCTCGTCAGCGTACGCCTGCGCCGTGGGGTTCGCCAGGATGCTCCGGTTGCCGAGCGCCCGCGGCCCGAACTCCATCCGCCCCTGGAACCATCCGATCACGTTCCCCTCCGCCAGCAACGCGGCCGCGCGGACCGCCGGGTCGGCGACCGACTCGTAGTCGACGTTCGCCGTCGTCAGCGCCGACTCGATGGCGGCAGTGTCGTACCCCGGGCCGTAGTAGACGGTGTCGAACGTTGGGTCCGGTCGCGCCCCGGACGCCCGTGAGACGGCCTCTAACGCGGCGCCCAGACAGAGGCCCGAATCGTTCGCGGCGGGCTGGACGAACAGCGACGCCACGCGATCGAGACGGCGGATCTCCCGATTCAGTTTGCAGTTCAGCGCGACGCCGCCCGCGAGAGCTAGCCGGTCGTGGCCGACGTCGGCCAGATGGGAGTCGACGAGGTGAGTGACGATCCGTTCGGTCGTCGACTGGAGGTGGTGTGCGAAGTCCCGGTGGCGCTGGCTGAACTCGTCCGTCGGCGGCCGGCGCGGGCCGAAGGTGTCTTCGAGGACGCCGACGGGGTCCGACGCGTCCGTGATCGCCGTCACGTCGTACTCGCCGCCGCCGACCTCGACGAGCGAGTCGAATCCGGCGTCGAACCGCTCGCGGTACTCGCCGTGGGACGCCAGCCCCATCACCTTGCCCGCGTCCCATCCCCGGGGGTAGCCCAGATAGTTGACGCCGGCGGCGTAGAACACCCCGATCGAGTTGGCCGCGGAAAAGGTCTTCACCCGTCGGAGATCCCGATCCCACAGGACGGTGCTGTCGTGTTCGCCGCGGGCGTCGACCGTCACGACGACCGGACGGTCGGCGTCCGCACAGTACGCCGCCGACGCGGCGTGACAACGGTGGTGTGAGACGGTCTCGTAGGTGCCCGTGAACGCGCCCGTCGGTGGCGACGTCGCGGGATGGCCGCGGTGGATCTCGCGGTCGACCAGATCGACGTGCACGCCGCGACGAACCGCGACCTGCGTGCTCACCTCCCTGAACAGCGAGAACAGATCGGTCGGTGAGGTCGGGACGAGATGTTCCGCCGGTGCGTCACGAAGCAGTTTCGTCCGGTTGGATCGGTCGCGGCCGATCCCGATCACGTCGATGTCGGCCAGCGAGAGATCGGCCGCGTCGAGGACATATTCGATGCTGAAGTGGGGAAACTCGTCCAGGGCGTGTTTGTTCCGCGTGAATCGCTCCTCTTCGGCCGCCGCGACGATCTCGCCGTCTCGGACGAGACAGGCGCCGGCGTCGTGTCGTCCACCCCCTTTCAACGGCGTGCCGTTCGAGAGGGAGGGTTTGATTCCGAGAACGTTCATGATCGGATACTGTCAACAAGTGCCGGTTCCGGCCCGTCCCGGTCCGGACCGGGTGGCGGCTATCTCCTGCACGGTTGTTGTGAGATATCTTTCACGACAGTATATTAATACTGTCGGTGGCGTGATGGGACGGGACTCGAAACGAGGGTTTGACACGGGAGAGCGGCTACCTCGGGGCGGACGACCGGCGTCACGTCGTGGCCACGGACGCCGGGAATCGCGCCTGATAATCGAAGCCACTCGTTTATCATCACGCGTGAACGACGGTGGGGTGACATGAGTCGTGGCGACGGACCCGACGTCTCCCGGCGCGGCGTCGTCGGCGTCCTGGGCGCGCTCCTGCTGGGCCCCGGCGATGCGGCCGGTGACCCGTCGGCAGTGGGCGTCGGGGGCGGAGCAACCGCCGCGGAGCGCGTCGAGGAGGCGTACGTCGCCCCGTCGAAGGCCGCATTACCCGTGCCCGCGTCGGCCCCGGGCGTCGGTCTCACCGACGACGGACTCTACCGCTCCCCGGGCGACAGCGACAGGTGGGAGGCGCTCGAAGGGTGGCCCACCGATGACCGACCCTCGACGGGGGGCGAGTCGCCCGTGAGCGACGACGTCCGCGTCGTCGCGCCGGGCGAGGACCTCCAGTCCGCGGTCGATAGCCTCCCCGACGGCGGCCGAATCGTCGTCGCCAACGGCGTCCATCGCCTCTCGGCCCCGCTCGCACTCCCGAGCAACGTGACGCTCGTCGGGCGCTCCCTCGACGGGGCCATCCTGGTCCCCGACGGGCTCTCCGGCGCGGTGATCGAGAGCCGGGACGAGGACTACGTCCGGATTCGGAACCTGAAGATCGACGGCCAGAACGCCGGCGTCGACGGCGTTCGCTTCGCGAACGCGACGTCGGAACCCTCCCATCACCTCCTCGAAGACGTCCACGTCGTCAACTGTCGACACGGGATCGTCTTCGACGACGTGGAGGACTCGTGGATCCGGCGGGGGCGCGTGGGCGGTTGTGACGTCGGGATCCGACACGCGGTCGCGGGCGGGTTCGGCTCGGTCGCGGGAACGCACGTCGTCGACTGCCGGGACCACTCCGTCCGGACCGGCACGCGGATGCTCTCGCTCCGGGACGTCGTGCTGGGGTCGGCCGACGCCGACCACCACGTCGACGTGGGCGCCGACGCGCGCCAACTCGGCTTCGACGGCTGCTGGGTGGAGAACGCGCCGCCGGTGGTCGACACCGGACGACACGTGCTCGAACAGCTCCGGGCACACGCGTGTCGGTTCCTGATCGGCGGCGGCGAAGCGGGCTTTCGCGGCGAGTACAACCACGTCGACCTCGGGTCGACGACGGTCGCGGATTCGGACGGAGGGGCCGTGGAGCTGTTCGCGTCCGAACCGGGGCGAGTCTCGGGCAACAACCTGAAACTCGCGGGCGCGGCGGAGTGGACCAACCGCGGGTTCGCGAACGCGCTGAGCGGGATTCAAGGGGGTCGCCGCGGGACCGACGGCTTCTCGACCTCCCATCCGGTGTCGGTCCGCCAGTCGTTCGTCGAGGAACCGGTCGCCGCAGGGGCCACGTCGACGACGATCGACCTTCCCGACGGCGAACCCGACGCCGGCTACGGCGTGATGATCAGTCCGGGATGGACGACGTCGTACGCGGTCGCCGCAAAGCGTCGCGACGGCTTCGACCTCGACTTCGAGACGCCCGCCCCGTCTGACGGCGGCACCCTCGACTGCTGGGTCTATCGGGGGGACTGAGGTCGAATCGCGGGACAGTTATAATGCGGTCGGCCGCGCATCGGGAGGTGGATGTCCGGAGCGACCGATCCGTGTCTCGTCTACAAGCCCATCACGACGGACGGCGGCCTGGAGCGGTACGTCGCGGAACTCGCGGTCACGCTCGACGCGCCCATCTACACGCCCGTACAGACCACGTCGCTCCCGGAGGCGAGCACCGGCGACCGCCCGACGGTGGTCGAGTTCCGGGCGTCGGACTGGGTCCGGAGCCTCCTCGACCGCCTCCCCGTGGGCGCCGTCGTCGACGTCCTGGAGTACGAGGCCTTCGAGGTGCCCGACGAACACGACCTCGTCGTCACGGTCGGCGAGGCGACGAAGGCGGTCGTCCACCGGCCACACCAGCACCGCCTCCACCTGCTCAACATGCCGCCCCGGTGGTTGTTCGACCTCGGTCCGGGCCGATACGACGGGAGTCCGGCCCCCGTCCGGTGGGGCAAGCGCCTCTACCAGTCGGCGGTCCGGGCACACGACGTGGGCACCGTCCACCGGATCGACCAGTTCGTCGTCCCGTCCGAGACGATCGGCCGGCGCCTGCGGACGTACTACCACCGGACGCCGGAGCGGGTGATCTACCCGCCGGTCGACACGGAACGGTACTGGTTCGAGGGGACCGAGGGCTTTCTCCTCTATCTCGGCCGACTCGCGCCCGCGAAGCGTGTCGTCGAACTCGTCGAGGCGCTCTCTGCCACCGACCACCGGTTGACGATCGCCGGAACGGGGCCACGGCAGGCGGCCGTCGAGCGCGCCGCGGGGGCGAACGTCGAGGTACTCGGCTACGTCTCCGAGGAACGCAAACGTGACCTGCTGGCGACCTGTGACGCCCTCGTGTTCAACAGCGACCGGGAGGCATTCGGCATCGTCCCGATCGAGGCGATGGCGAGCGGGAAGCCGGTCGTCGGGGTCGACGAGGGGTACACTAGCCACCAGATCGAGGACGGCGTCAACGGCGTGCTATTCGACCGCGGGACGGCCAACCTTCGGGCGGCCGTCGATCGAGCGTACGCGACCGAGTGGGATCCCGAGGCCATCCAGCGCACGGCGGAGCGCTTCGACACGGCCCGCTTCCGCGAGGCGTGGCGGGACCTCCGTGGCTCGCTGGACGACGGTGGGGCGCCGACCGACCCGAAAGACTAGCGGGACGCGACGGCGCCGCGGACGACCGCCGGGTTATCCGCCGCCGCCCTTCGCGCAGTTGGTCTGGCCCGGCCGGTAGCAGTTCGGGAAGACGCAGACCTCGACGACGATGTTGCTGATCCCGTAGCGTTTCCCGTTCCTGTCGTTCGTCGGGGCGCAGGCGTCGGGGATCCGGCTGTACTCCTGGTTGCGATTCTCCTCGTCGCCGCAGTCGTACGTCGCCGTCTCGGGGCCACCCTTCACCTCGGCGCCGGACAGGTACAGGCCGTCGTCGGCACACTTGCACTTGCCGTTGTTGTCCAGGATCTCGAGTTCGACACAGGTGACCTCGCCGTCGTCCCCGCCGTCCGTCCGGAACCGCTCGCCGTCAGCGACCGTCGCGCCGTACCGCCCGTCCACGGCCTCGTCGTGGCCGCGGCCCCGATCCTCCCGCTCGTCGTCTCCCCGGCCGCGGCCACGACCGCGACCACGATCTTCCTCCTCTTCCTCCTCTTCGTCTTCTCCGCCGTCTTTGACCGCCGTCGGCGTGACCCGCACGGTCACGTCCTTGTCGCCCTGACAGGCGGCGCAGTTCTCGACGTCGCGGAGATCGCCGTCCAGCGTCAGGGTGAACTCCGAGGTGGTACCGTTCTCCAACTCGTTGATCTCCGCCGAATCCAACTTCCCCAGCGTCACGGGGGTACACGGCCCATCGCAGTTCGCGCTCGCGGTGCCACTCAGCGCGGCGGTTCCGAGGGCGCCGGCCCCGGTCGCCTTCAGTATCTCCCGTCGTGTCAGTCGGTCTGTGATTCCGGACATCGTATCAATTAAACAAGTATTATACCGTTAGTAATTGGTCCATACCGGCGTCCGGACCGGGGATCGCCGGTGTTCGCGCGGCGACGGTCGCGGGCGGCCGTCGGGAGCGCAACGGCCCTCGCGAGCGCAACGTCGCCGTACCGGGCGAAGTGGGTCGCGAACAGACCCATTATTTATCTATCACCTCGCCCGAAGACCGAGGCAGTGGATGACCGAAGACAGGTTCGGATCTCGGCGGCGGACGATCGGGGTGGTCGTCGGGACCGCGGTGGCGTACGTCGTCGTGGCGATGCTCGGCCACGGTGCCGCCCGGGCCTCGGCGCTCGCCGTTCCCCTGACGCCCGGTCTGGTCGTCGCCCTGGGGCTGGTACTCGGTCCCGTCGTGGCCTGGGGTGCGGGCGCGGGCTACGTCGCGGTCGACCTCCTCACGGGAGCCTTCGGACCGACGACGGCCGTCGGTTACCTCGGGCAGTTCGTCCTGGTCGTGACCGCCCACCGACTTTGGGGTGCCTTCGGACCGCTGTCGAGCGGGACGGATCCCGGCGTCCGCACGCCGCGAAACGCCCTCGAATACGGACTCGTCGTGGCGACGACCGCCCTCATTACCGCCGCGATCACCGGGTTCGGAACCGCGATGCTCGCCGAGAGTCCGTTCGCGGCGACGGTGGGCCCCCGCGTTCGCGGAACCCTGCTCTCAACCCTCGTCGTCGGGGCGCCGCTCCTCTACGCGCTGGCACCGCTCGCCGACCGGGTGGACCGCCGCGTCTCCCGGCTGACGGTGGACGGCGGGACGGCGACCGCGTGGTGGAACGTCCCGACGGGGTGGTGGGTGGCCGCGGTCGGCCTCGCCTGGTGTGTCGCCGGCTACGGGATCAGCTTCGTGTTCCGGGACGTCGGACTCACGTCCACGCACCTCCTGATCAACCGGCTCGGCCGGGGCGTCCTGCCGATACTCGCGGTCGCCGGGCCGGACGGACGCTACCTCCAGTTGGTCGTGGGCGGCACGCTCGCTGCCGCGTACGTCGTCCTCGTCGTGGGGATCCCTTTCCGGTGACACAACGTTATAGTCTCCGAACACGTACGCCGGAAGAAGACATGGAGTTGTCACGACGTGACGCCCTCGTCGCGGTCGCGACGAGTACGGCAGGGGTCGCCACGGCCGGGGAACTCGCCGAGCGACTCCGCGACCGGGAGGAACAAGCCGGCGACCTCGACGGCGTCCTGACACGGCTCGCGGCGGTCGCGGACGTGGTCTACCCCTCCGAGGTCGAGGTGACCGAGAGCTACCTCCGGACGTATCTCCTCGGCAACGAGTACGACCGGGCGGAGTACGTCGAGCGGACCGGGGCGGCGCTCGACGAACTCGACCGGCAGGGGCGACGGCGATACGGCGACCGGATCGTCGACCTGTCGCCGGCCGAACGCGACGGCCTCCTCCGGGAGATTGGCGTCGACCGCGTCCCGCCGGATCCGGACGGGACGGCCGTCGAGCGGGTTCGCTACTACGTCGTGAACCAACTCCTCTTTACGCTGTACACCTCGCCGACGGGTGGGCGACTCCTGGGCAACGAGAACCCGCCCGGCTATCCCGGGGGCCGTGCCGCGTATCAGCGGGGGCCGGCGGATGAGTGAGGATCCGCGTCGCCCCTCGGAACGGGTCGACGTCTGCGTGATCGGGTCGGGGCCCGCCGGCGCGCTGGTGTCGGCCACCCTCGCGGACCGCGGCCACGACGTCGTCGTCCTCGAAGCCGGGCCGCGCTTCGACTTCGAGAAGCGGATCGACCGGATGGAGCAGTCCCTCCGCCCGAGCCACGATCCGAGCGACGTCTGGGACATGGGCGGCGCGCGCGACGACTACACCAACAGCGGCGAGGTCACCTACCCGCTGAACACGCGGCGGGTGAAGGGAATCGGCGGATCCAGCCTCCACTGGGGCGGGCGCCTGGAGCGGTTCAAGCGCAAGGACTTCGAGATGCAGTCGCGGTACGGCGTCGCGACGGACTGGCCCATCTCCTACGAGGACCTCCAGCCCTACTACCTGGCGGCCGAGAAGGAACTCGGCGCCGCCGGCGAGGCGCAGTTGCCGTTCGGGCCGCCCCGGGAGGAGCCGCCGCCGATGGACGCGTTCCCGCCAAGCTACACCGACAAACTGGTCGCGCCGGCCTGCGAGGAGGCCGGCATCACGCTCCACCGGGTGCTGTGGGCGATCAACTCGGAGCCGTACGACGGGCGAAGCGAGTGTCTCGGCTACGGCACGTGTTCGCCGGTCTGTCCGTCCGGGGCGAAATACTCCGCGGACGTCCACGTCGAGAAGGCAGAGGCGCGTGGCGCACGCGTCCTCGACCGCGTGCCGGTCCAGAAACTCCACCACGACGAGGCGGGTGACCGGATCGTCTCGGCCGAGTACGCGACGCCGGCCGGGGAGACACACCACCAGGAGGCCCGCGAGTTCGTCGTCGCCTGCGGCGGGGTGGAGACGCCGCGGCTTCTGTTGCTCTCGGCGTCCGAGACGTATCCCGACGGGCTGGCGAATTCGAGCGGGGCGGTGGGCAGATACTTCGAGGAACGACCGGCGGCCGTCCTGCGGGCACGGATCGACCAGCCGACCCGTCAGCATCTCATCGGGTTCGGCACGACCGAATCACACCAGTTCTACACCGTCGACGACGTCCCGCCGGGAAGCATCAAACTCGAAATCGACAACAACGGCGGGCCGCGGCCGGTCGACCTCGCGTTGCGTCGTGAGGACGCACTGCACGCCGCCCGGGACGTGTTGCAGAACCCGAGCGATCCGGCCGAGTGGCGCGACCTGGCCGGCCCCGGGGACGGGGTTCCCTGGGGAGACGACCTCCTCGAGACGATGCGCGAGCAGTACGGCACCACCATCCAGTTGAGCGCGGCGGTCGAGGAGCTTCCCGATCCGGAGAACCGGATCACGCTCAACCCGGACGTGACCGACGACCACGGCAACCCCGTGCCGGACGTCTCGTGGTCGCGGAGCGACTACGCCGCGCGGACGATGGATCGCGCGTTCGAGATCATGCACGAGATCCTCGACAACCTGGACGCCGAGGTGCACGCACGGTCCGAGATCCGGTTCTGGAAGGGGATCGGCCACCACCTCGGGACGACGCGGATGGGGACGGATCCGGCGGAGAGCGTCGTGAACCCGCGGCTCAGGACACACGATCTGGAGAACCTCTCGATCGTCTCCAGCAGCGTCTTCGTGACCGGCGGGGCGATGCAGCCGACGCTGACGATCGCGGCGCTCGCGCTCCGGGCGGCGGACCACCTCGACGAGCGGCTGTGAGGGTCGGTCGTCGCACCCGTCAGGGCTTGGCCGCCCGGAGGACGTACCGCTCCCCCGGGAGGTCGGCGATCCGCGAGGTCTCGAACCCCAGGTCCGAAAGCGTCGACGCGAGGATCGGTGCGGAACCGCCGAACGCCCGGAGCCGCGCCGGATGCACCTCGCAGTAGACGAGCCGACAGGCGGGATCGCGGAGCGACTCTCGGAGTCCCTCGACGACCGAGAGTTCGTACCCCTCGACGTCGACCTTCACGACCGTCGGGGACGGCAGGTCCGACCGGTCGAGGTAGTCGTCGCCACGGACCCGACGCACGTCGACGTCGCCGCCGTCGGTCGTGACGGCGGAACTGCCGTGTGCGTCCGGGACCGTCATCGACACCGTTCCGGGGTCGGCGCCGAACGCGACGGTCGCGACCGTCGCGTCGACGTCGTTCAGCGCGAGGTTGCGTCGGAGTTTGTCCGCCGTCGACGGGACCGCCTCGACGGCGATCACGTGGCCGGTCTCCAGTGTCTCGCCGACGAACACGGCGTACGCGCCCAGGTTGCTCCCCACGTCGAGGAAGACGTCGTCCGGGCGGATCTCGTCGCGGAGCCGACCGATCGTTCCCGCCTCCGCCGCGATCTGGTTGAGTTCGACGTGGTCGCCGAACTCCTCGCGCAGGAAGCGGGGCCGTGCGCCGTCGACCGAGACCGTCCGTCGTTCGTCGGCGAGGCGCATGAACGCACGGCGGGCGACGTCGGTCAATCCCAGTCGACGGAGCGTGCGCCGGGCGTACGGGCGGATCGTCGCCCCCAGCCCGCCGTCCCGGATCATTCGAGATACCCCAGGTTCCGAAGTTGTTCGCGGGCGGCCGCCGCACGGTCCGTGCCGGTGTCGCGCGTCCGCGGGTCGGGGACGGCCCCCGGATCGAGGACGGTCGGGGCGGCGTCCGTCCGGAGCATCCCCGTCCGCACCTCGCCGTCGAGGTCGGGGGGGAGCGACTCGCCGAGTGCGTGGAGGATCGTCGGCAGTACGTCGACGATGGACATGCCGTCGACCGTCCCGGCGGCAAACAGCGGACCGTCGGCGGCGACGAGCCCGTCGTACCGGTGGTCGTAGTGGTCGTGCCCCGGCATGTCGATGACCGGATCGCCCGTGGGTGAGAAGGCACGGAGCGGGAGATAGCCCGGGGCCGGTCGGGCGACGAGATCCGGGAGCATGGCGTCCGGATCCGGGTCGGCATACACCTCGTCGAGTTCGTGGACGGACTGGAAGACGGGGGTGCCGTCGTCGTCGGTGAGCCCGGCGAGTCGGTCGCGTAACTCCGCACGGAGCGCGTCGGCGTCTTCGACGGTCGGCGAGTCGAACCGGTCGGCGTTCACGTACAGACAGCCGTATCGGAGCTGCCACGCCCGCGAGGCGGCGAAGTCGACGTCGGGATTGAAATCGACCACGTCGCCGAGTCGCTCGCCACCCGTGGCGCTGGTCACGCGGAGGTACGCGGTCCGCAGGAGGTCGAACAGGGTATCGAAGCGCCGGGCCACCTGCGTTGCGGTCCCCGTGGCGAGGCGCTGCAGCGACGAGCGTTCGTCGGCCGTGGCGAGATACCCCTCCCGTTCCAGCCAGGTCTGGAGGTGGATCGCCTTCGGCTTGGGTTCGAACCCGTGATCGCTCAACAGGAGGACGTTCTCGGCCCGGTCGGCGAGGGCCGCGGCGAACTCGTCGCACGCCTCTAGGACGGTCCGATACCATCGGGAACCGGTCGCCCCGTCGGGCGCGAACTGGAGGTGGTGGCCGACCCAGTCCGGCGTCGAGAACAGGACGAACCCGACCCGGGGATCGAACCGACCGAACGCCTCGGCCGCGAAGTCGTGACGAGCCCGCGTCGTCTCGACGAGGTGTTCGAAGTACCGCTCCGGGGTCGCCTGGAGGTCCGTGTCGGCGTGAACGACGTACTCCTCGAACCCGTCGACCGACCGCAGTTCGGCCGGGACGGCATCCGCCTTGTCCGACGCGAGAAAGGACGACACGAGGCGAGTCCCGGCGGCGGCGGGCGTACGGCCGATCGACCCCGGGAGGTTGACGAAGAGCGCGTCGTCGATCAGGTCGTACGCCGCCGCGTCGGTCGTGTTGGGCCGCGAGGGCACGATATCGTAGTCAGTTCCCTGCTGGAGCATCGTGGCGACGCCGTGACTGCCCGGATCCTTCCCGGTCGCGAACGACGTCCACGCGGGGAGTGTCGTCGGCGCGTCCACGCTCCGCAGGTCGCCGGCGACGCCGTCGCGCTCGACGGCGTCGAGGAACGTCGTCTCCACGTCGAACTCACGGAGCATGTTGGGCGACACCCCATCGAGTCCGACGACGAGCAGTTCCATGGTCGTGTGCCCATACATGTCGGCGCATCACAAATGTTACTGTCGCTAGATGCGGGGGACGCGGCGCCGAGACCGCTCACCCGGAGTCCGTGAGCCGCCGTCCCGAATCGGCACGGCGTCGACGCCGCCGACCGGTCGTCTCACCGGCTGGTGTGTCGGAAACGCGACCGACGCGCGCCGATCATGTCGGCGAAGAATATTTAAGTTGAGAGATACTTTCGTTCGTTGTGGGGATGGATCGCCGAGGGGTGCTCGCCGCGTTCACGTCGTTGTTAGCCGGATGTACGGGCGTCTCGGCCAGAGGCGTCTGGGAAGACGAGGCGCCGGGTTCGGACGGGGCGGAGACGCCGACCGCCACCCGGACGCCCGCCCCGACCGCCACGCCAACGTCGACGCCGACCGCGACGGAGGCGCCGTCACCGACGCCGACGGAGACGCCGACGCCGACCGCCACGCGAACGCCGACGCCGACCGCCACGCCGGAACCGGAGGACATCCTCATCGGGATGGGCGAGTGGGCTGAGATGGAGACCGACGGGACGAGCCTCGAAATCCGGGTCACGCATTACGACACCGCCGAAAAGATCCAGCGAGGTCCCGGAGAGGTCCCCATCTCGCCGGACGCGAACGACGAGACGTTCCTGGTGACACACGTCGAACTCCGGAACCTCTTCACGGTCACGACGGTCGGGTGGTCGCAGTGGTCGATGACCGACTTCCAGGGGAACGAACACACGCCGTATCAGAAGGCGATGTACCAGGGGCAAAATACGCTGGACGAGGGAGTCGACATCGGTATATCACCGGAGTTCATCTCGACGCGGGTCGTCTTCTCCCTGAAGTACCCGCACGATCCGTCGTGGACGGTCGAACCGTACGACGACAACGACGGGCCGACAGTCCGGATCCTCAGCGAGTGACGGGCCGCCACGTCACTCCCCGTAGCCACCCGTGCCGTAGCCCTCGGCGCCGTACGTCTCCGGCCCCGCCGGCCGGGAGAGTCCCGCCATGGCGTTCGGGAGCGAATCGTCGGGAACCACCGTCGACACCACGAGGTATCCACCGAGGGTGGCGGCCGCCAGTATCGTGAGATAGTCACGTCGGTCCATTGGTTGGCTGTCGACCACGCCGCTCGGGGCCCGAGTTCGGGACCGTGGGGGTACACGAGCGGCGGGACACATGAGTTTTCTGAAGGATTACCGACGTTTTCGGCGGTCGCGACGGGACGGGGAAACCGGGAGACCGGTCGCTACCACCGGCGCCGGCCGGTGAACGGGGGGATGGGTCCGCGCCCGTTCGGCAGTCCTACACGTTCCCACCGTAGCCGCCCTCGCCGTAGCCGACCTCGCCGAAGTCGTCGTCGGACGTCGCAGTCGGCGTCGGCGTGGCAGTGGCCGTCGACGAATCACCGGCCCCGCCGCCACCACCGCCCCCGCCACCACCCGTCATTCCGGCGGACTGCTCGGAGGTAGCCGTCGCCGTCGAGTCGGGCGTGGGCGTCGGCGTGGCGGTGGGTTCGGACGTGGCGGTCGGTGTGGTCGTGGTGGCGTCGGCCGTCGTCGCCTCCGGCGTCGCGGTGGGGGTCCCGTCGTCCGTCTGCGTGGCCGTGACGACGGCCGTAGCAGTGGCTGTGGTCGCGGTGGTCCCGGGAGCGTCGGTCGTCGCGTCGGCGACGGGCGTACCGCCGTATCCGAACCCGTCGATGTCGGCGACGGCATCGGTCGGATCGTCGTCACCGGGTCCGAGGACTCCGGTCGAGACCGCACCGACGACGCCCATGACGAGCGTCAACAGGACGCGACGACTGGTCACGAGGCGGGCCGTCTCGTCGGCCGCGAACGTCGACGCGTCCGAACGGTCGCTCGAACCCGATGGTGTCGCGTCGTCGCCCGGACGGGACCGCTCGGCAACGACGGCGGCGAGTCGGCGATAGGCGACGGCGGCCGGGTGATCCGGAGCGTCACGAACGAGAGACGGTGTGTTCGCGTCGCCGACCCCCGGAACCCGTGCGATGACGGGACGGTCCGGGTCCGCGGGGTCGACGGACGCGTCGGCGCGTGTCAGAACGGAACCGAGGTGTTCGGGGTCCCGGAGGTCCGGACGGTCGCGGACGGCAGACGGGGTTCGACGACTGTGGACGGTCGAGACGGTGAGCACGCCGTCGGCCACGTCGAGGGCGGCGTCCGTGTGCGGGGCGGTCGGCGGTCCGGTGTCGATCAGGACGAGGTCGAAGGCGTCGAACGCCGCCGCACGCAGTTCCTTGGGAGCGGCGGGCGTTCCCCGCCGTCCCGGAACGACGACTTCCGTGGATCCCGCCTCCGGGGCCGAGCGGCGCGGCGCGTCGCCGGCGAGTACGTCCCGAACCGTCGGCCCGGTATCGCAGTCGTCGAACTGCTCGGCGAGTCCGGGATCCGTCGGGTCGAAGTCGACGAGCAACACGTCGTGTCCGGCGTCGACGAGGAGCGTGCCGAGCGCCGCCACGGTGACGGTCTTGTCGACCCCATCGGTCGGACCAACGACAGTGCAAACGTACACCATGGCCGATCGGCACACGATAGATAGCCAGTTGATATATCAGTTGCGCGCAAATTATCAGGAGCGATTTTCTCGGAGGAGCGGAGAGACGCCAGTCACGAGGTGGGGGGGCCCAGCGCCGTCGCGGGATTCTCCCCGTCCGGAACACTTAGTGTAGTCGGTTCTACACCCGTACAGTATGGGGAGACGCACACGGGGACGCGTCGTCGTGGCGATGGTCGCGCTCGTCGTCGTCTCGGGGCTGGCACCGGCGGTCGCGGCGGCCCCGAGTCTCGACGTCACGGTGGAACACACGAGCGTCGAGGGCGGGGAGACGATCACGGTCACCGACGACCCACAAGTGGATATCGAGGCATCGGGAGACGCGGCGATCGAATCGGTCGAAATTAGGGTCGACGGGGAGCGTCGACAGTCGTTCGAGCCGAACGCGGAGTCGTTCTCGGAGCGGATCACGCTCGACCTCGACGACGGCGAACACGAGGTGACCGTCGTCGCGGAGGGTTCGGGGACCACGGAGCGAACCGCGACGGTACGGAAAGACTCCCACGGCCCGCGCGTGAGTTACACCTCGCCGTTCACCACGGAGCGAGGGCAGCCCTCGGGCACCGTCCGGGTCGAGACGGCGGACGCGACGATCGCGGGTGAGCTGTACGATCTGAGCGGCGTCGAGCGGGTCCGCATCGAACGAAGCTACGAGTGGACGTTCGCCGGGCGGAGTGAGACTCAGGAGCGAACCAAGCGCGTCATGGATCCGGGCGACAACTTCTCGGTTCCCATGTTGCTGGGCCTGGGCGAAAACACCCTGAACGTTCAGTTGATGGACGTCCACGGCCAGCGGCGGACCCACGAGATCACCGTCGACGTGGTCGACGGACAGAAGCCCGCGATCCAGCTCGACCGGTTCGAGCGAAACGGGAACCAACTCGACGTCGAGGGGGTCGTCAGCGACAACGTCAAGGTGAAGTCGCTCTCGGTGCGGGCCGGAAGCGGTGAGAAGTCCGTGCTGGTTCGGACCTCGAAGGAACCGGACCGGGAGCGCCTCTCGACCGAGTTTTCATTTTCAGTCCGGGTCGACGACGACACGGAGGAGATCACGCTCGTCGCCACCGACGTGGCCGGTAACACCCGGGAGTGGGCGGTCCCCCTCGACTACCGAGGACACGTGGCGCCGACCGTCAGTATCGACGCCGACGGCACCCGGATCGAGGACGGCAGCGTCGCAGTCTCGGGGATGGTGACCGACGGACAGGTCCAGCGGGTCGTCGTCGAGACGGTGGGGCCGGACGGAGCCACGGTCTCGACGGCGACCGTCTACGACGGGGACGTGACCGGGGAGGTCGCCGTCCAGGCACGCCTCCGGGCCGCCGACGGCGAGACGACCGTCGTCGTCCGCGCCGTCGACGCCGACGGCCGCGAACACGAGCAGACGCTGCGACTCGGCGGCGAACGTGCGGCGACGACCGAGGCGACCGCCGGGGCCACTACCGCCGCACCGTCGACGCCGGCGCCGACCGACGCGCCGTCGACGCCGGTGACGACGACCGTATCCGACGGTCCCGGAGGGCTCGCCTCGCTGGGCGCCGCGTCGACTCACCTCCCGATGCCGGTGGCCCTGCCCGTCCCGCTCTCGATCCCCCTTCCCGTTCCCTTCGCCGGATCGATCGTGGTCGTGGCCGTCCTCGGTCTCGTCATGGCCGTCAGCAACGTCACCGCGATCGAGGCCGCCGACGCGACCGCGGAGACGGCAGCGGCCGGGAGCGATCGACCGGCGTCGGGCGGCGAACGGACGGGCGCCGGCGGCGGCGCCGACGCCGGAGGTCCGACGGACGCGCCGGCGCCCGGGCGGGATCCGGCCCCGCGGGATCGGGCCGGGGGCGGGACGTCCCGGGGAGCACCCGACGATACCCGCCCGGCGGCCGGGCCGGGCGGCCCCGACCGGCGAGCGGCCGAACCGCGGGACGATCCACGGCCTGACCGGACGGCCGAGGGCCAGGCCGACGATCCCGTCGCGGCGGGCGGGGCGGCCGACGCGAGCGAGGACGTGACCGCCGATCCCGAACCGGCGTTCGACGTGACCGACCACCTCGGCGTGGCCTCGATGGCCGACGTGGGCGACGACGAGGTGGCCGACCTGGTCGCGTCGCTCGACGCGGACGGCGACGAGGCAGCCGACGCGGCCCGTGGACTGGCGGCCATCGCGGGCGAGCGGCCGGAACTGCTCGCCGGGACGGAGGCCGAGTCACGCCTGCGTGATCTCCGCCTCGATCCGGATCCAGCGGTGAGCGACGCGGCGAGTACCGCGGTACAACGACTCACCGACGCGGACGACTGACGGCGACGGGCCGTCGCCACGTTTCGGTGATGGGGACCGTGCGCCCGGAGGCGTCACTCCAGATAGCCCAGGTCGCGCAGGCGCTCCTGGGCCTCGTCGTCCATGTCCGCGACGGCGTCGTCGGTCACGTCGGCGTCGGCGGCGCCGGTCCACGCGCCGCCGACGTCGGATTCGAAGGCGGCGAGGACGCGTTCGACCTCGTGAACGGGCGACTCGGCGTCCGCGTCGCCGGCCACGTTCGTCGTCTCGTCGGGGTCGACGTCGAGGCGGTAGGCCTCGTCGGCGATCCGATCGATCCGGACGTACTTCGCGTCGGGGCGCCGGGCGGCGCGCATCCGCGCGTAGAACCGGGACTCCTCGGGGAGGTCGATGCCCGCGGCCGCCGCCTTCTCCTCCAGTTGCTTGAGTTCGACCACCGGCCGGGAGTACTCGACGAAGCCGACGGTCCCGTCGGGGGCGGCCGCCTGTCCGGGGTCGGGGTCGGCCGCGGCGTCGAAGGCGCGGTACTCCCCGGACAACAGGGAGCGGGTGGGGTCGCGGGCGACGGCCGTCTCGCCGGGGGCGGAGTCGCCGCCGGGGACGTCGAGGGCGTCGAGGACGGTGTGGTAGAGATCCAGGAGTTCGACGGTGTCGGTCCGGCGGTCGGCGTCGAGGGCGGGGTGTTTGACCATGAGCGGGACGTTCACCAGCGGGTCGTAGAGACCGAACTCGTGGCCGTAGAGGTCGTGTTCCCCGTGGAGTTCGCCGTGGTCCGCACAGACGACGACGGTCGTGTCCGCCCACTCACCACGCTCCTTGAGCCAGTCGAACAGCCGAGTGAGTTGGGCGTCGATGTGGGCGATTTCGGCGTCGTAGAGGTTTCGAATATCCCGCCACTCGTCGTCGTCGATGTCGCGGGCGCCCGAATTGTACTCCTTGGAGTTCTGGCAGACGACGGTGGAGTCGACGCCGGGGGCGAACTCGTCGACGAACGCGTCGGGGGGGTGGTAGGGGAGGTGAGCGTCCATCAGGTTGATGAAGGCGAACCAGTCCTCCGAGTCGTCGACGAACTCCATGGTGCGGTCGATAACGGCGGGGGTCTTGGAGTCGGCGCCCTCGCCGCCGGCCAGATACTCGTGGGCGACGTTCCCCAGCGAGACGAGTTTGTCCGCAAGGGTTCGAAGCCGGTCGTTGTCGTTCATCGTCTTCCACGCACGGGCGAGCGGACCGGAGAGCAGGTCGCGGGGCATCACCTCGAAGAAGTTGTCCTGGGCGTCGAAGCCGTCGGTGAGGTGGGTGTAGGGCGTGATCCAGGCGTTCGAGGAGTAACAGGCGGTGTCGTAGCCGGCGGCGGAGACCGTCTCGGCGAGCGTGGTGACGCCGTCGAGATAGGGGTTCTCCTGGTCGGCGCCGTGTTGGCTGGGGTAGAGACCGGTAAAGAGGGAGGCGTGAACCGGGAGCGTCCAGGGGGCGGGGGCGACGGCCTCCTCGAACACCGTCGCCTCGGCGGCGAAGTCATCGAGGCCGGGCGTGGTCGGTCGGTCGTAGCCGTAGGGCGTCAGGTGATCCGCCCGAACCGTATCCATGACGACGAAGAGGACGTTCCCGGGGGCGTCGCTCGACATACCTCGCAGTGCGTGGGAAGCGCGAATAAAGCCCGCGGATCCGGGGCGCTGTCGCGGGAGGGTGACGAACCGCGGCGGGCGGTCGTCGAGTCCCTGCGCTTACCGCCAGTCGTCGAGGCCCGGGGCGTCGGCGAGCTGGATCGATACCCAGGCGTCGTCGCGGGAGATATCTGCGATGACGAACTCCGGGAGTCCCGGCCCCTCGTCGACCGAGGCCATGACATCCGAACCCTTCCCCCTTGCTGCCGTCACGTCGGGCGCCATGTGTGGTACTTTGTGACAACCTCATATAAATACGTCGATATGACGGTCCCGAAACAGCGCCCCGATCTGGGGTCCGCCCCGCTCGTCGCGACCGTGGCCCGGCGTTCGCAGAGTATTAGAGGGTGGACGGCGGAACGGGAGGCATGCACGTAGCCGACGCGATGACTCCCCGCGCGGACGTCGTGACCGTCGACCTCCCGGGAACCCGGGACGACGCCCTCGAGTATCTGCAAGAGCGGGGCTTCTCGTCGATCCCCGTCGTCAAGGCGACCGACGACGGGGAGGCGTACCGCGGTCTCGTCTCGCGGGACGATCTCATCGAGAACCCCGACGAGGACCAGTTGGCCCTCCTGATGCGGGAAGTGCCGACGACGACGGCGGACGCCGACCTCGTCGAGGTGGCCCACATGATGGTCGCGGAGGGGGCCCGCCGGGTCCCCGTCGTCGACGGCGACGGCCTCGACGGCATGCTCACCGTGACGGACGTGGTCCGGGCCATCGCCCGTGGCGATGTGGACGGCGAGACGGCGGTCGGCACGCTCGCGACGCGGGACGTGAACACCGTCTACCACGAGACGCCGCTGACGGTCGCCGAACGCGAACTCCGCTACGCGAACGTTCCCTACGCCGTGGTCCTCGACGACGACGGCCGGATGACGGGGATGCTCACCGAGGTGGATATCATCGAGGTGGCCCGGGTCGTCGAGGGTGAGGACGACACCGGCGAGAGCATCGCCAACCAGGACGACGAGTGGATGTGGGAGGGGATCAAGGCCGTCGGCAACCGGTATTATCCCACCCGGAACGTCGAGATCCCGCACGAACCCGTGTCCACGTTCATGACCGGCGATCTGGTGACGGTCTCCGGCCGGAAGACGGCGAAGGAGGTCGCCCGCCTACTCCTCTCGAACGACATCGAACAGGTCCCCCTCGTCGACGGCGGGACGCTGGCGGGCATCGTCCGGGACGTGGATCTGCTGGAGGGCGTATGAGCGACGGCGCCGACATCGCGGAACTCGCAAAGCGCCGTGGCTTTTTCTTCGGTGCGAACGAGGCGTACGGCGGCGTCGCCGGCTTCTACACCTTCGGTCCCGAGGGTGCCGCGCTCAAGCGCAACGTCGAGGCGGCCTGGCGCGACCGGTTTACCGTCCGGGAGGGCAACGACGAGATCGAGTCGCCGACCATCGCGCCCGAGGCCGTCTTCGAGGCCTCCGGTCACCTCGACGGCTTCGACGACATGCTCGTCGAGTGTGGCGAGTGCGGCGAGAGCCACCGCGCCGACCACCTGATCGAGGACGCGAGCGATATCGAGGAGGCCGAGAGTCTGCCGATCCCGGAGGTCGAGGAACTGATCGCGGCGTACGAGGTGGCCTGTCCCACCTGTGGCGCGGCGCTCGCCGGTCGCTCGATCGAGGAGTTCAACCTCATGTTCGCGACGTCGATCGGCCCCGGGTCGGGCCAGCCGGGGTACCTCCGGCCGGAGACGGCCCAGGGTATCTTCGTCGAGTTCCCGCGCCTGAAGGAGTACGCCCGCAACACGCTCCCCTTCGGGATCACACAGATCGGCCGCGCGTACCGCAACGAGATCAGTCCCCGGAAGGGAATCGTCCGCACCCGCGAGTTCACGCAGGCGGAACTGGAGCAGTTCGTCGACCCCGACACGGACGAGCCACCGCTCTCCCGGGTGGCCGACGTCCCGCTCCGCCTGTACCCCGCCGACGAACAGGAGGACCCCGACGGCGAGTACGTCGAGGCGACGGTTCGCGAGGCGGTCGCGGAGGGCATCGTCGCGAGCGACTGGGTGGCCTACTATCTGGGCGTCGCCCGCGAGTGGTACGAGCGGATCGGCGTCGACGGCGATCGGTTCCGGTTTCGCCAGCACCTGCCCGGCGAGCGCGCCCACTACGCCGCGGACTGCTGGGACGCCGAGAGCGAGGTGAGCGGCGCGGTCGAGGACCACGAGGATCCGGCCGACGGCGACTGGATCGAGATCGCCGGCTTCGCCTACCGCGGCGACTACGACCTCTCGAAACACGCCGAACACGGCGACGACGACTTCACCGTCTTCCAGCAGTACGACGAACCGCGGACCGTCGAGCGAGCGGTCGTCGACCCCGATATGAGCGTCCTCGGCCCGGCGTTCGGCGGGCAGGCCGGCGACGTGGCCGACGCTCTGCGCGACTTGGCGGCGCGGGATCCCGACGCCTTCGAGGGCGAGACGGTGGCCGTCGAGGTGGACGGCGAGGAGGTGACCGTCGACACAGACGTGGCGAACTTCCGGATCGAGGAGCAGACGGAGGCGGGCGAACACGTCACGCCGCACGTGGTCGAGCCATCCTTCGGCGTCGATCGCACCGTCTACACGCTGCTCGCCCACGCCTACGACGAGGACCGAATCGACGGTGAGGAGCGGACCTACCTCTCGCTGTCGCCGGAGGTGGCGCCGACGGACGTGGCGGTCTTCCCGCTGGTGGGCGAGGCAGCACTGGAGGAACTAGCCGACGGCGTGGTGGCGGACCTGCGGGCCGCGGGCCTGTCGGTCGCCCACGACGACTCCGGCAACATCGGCCGACGCTACCGCCGACAGGACGAGGTGGGCACGCCGCTGTCGGTAACCGTCGACCACGAGAGCGTCGAGGAGGCGCCCATGACGGTGACGGTTCGCGATCGCGACACCACCGCACAGGTGCGCGTCCCGGTCGACGAACTCGCGACGGAGTTGGAGGGCGTCCTCGCCGCCGGCGGCTCATTCGAACGACTCCTCGAAACGTACGACCGCGTCGACACCGACGTCACGCGCTCCTGAGATGGGCGCCGAACTCCGGCGGCGGGCCGTCCACGCCAGCGGCGTCGGCTTTCCGGCGCTGTACCTGCTGGGGCTGGTCGAGTGGCGGACGCTCGGCTACCTCCTCGTCGTCGGCTCCGCCGTCGCCGCGGGACTGGAGGTGGTGCGACTACTGGTCGGCCTCGACTGGGCCGTCTACGAGACGCTCACCCGGGAGTACGAACGGGACAACGTCGCCGGCTACGCGCTCTACATGTTCAGCATGACCGCCGTCGCGTGGGCGTTCGATCCGCTCATCGCAGTCCCCGGGATGCTCATGCTCGTCATCGGCGACCCCGTGAGCGGTCTCCTGGGATCGAACGACGCGGGACGAGCCAAACGCGCTGGCGTCCTCGCGGCCATGTTCGTCGTCTGTTTCTCGCTGGCCACACTAGTCTTGGTGAGGGGCGCTGCGCTCCCGCGGGCGCTCCTCGCCGCGGCCGTCGGCGCGGCGGGCGCCACCGTCGCCGACGGCTACACCCCCGTCGTCCGTGGGTACGTCCTCGACGACAACCTCACCATCCCGCCGGTGGCCTGTCTGGGCATCTGGCTCGTCTTGCGTGGACTCGGGGGCTGAACTCGGACAGTGCTCACACCGGATAACGATCCCGCCACGGACGGTGGCGCTCCAGTGCGGCACTCGCCGCGAGGACGTCGGCGTCGGCGAGCCGTCGACCGGCGAGTTGCATCCCGACCGGGAGCCCATCGACGAACCCGGCGGGGACGGACGCGGCGGGATGCCCGGTGAAGTTGTACGGCTGAGTAAGCACCCACCCTCGGAACGGTTCGACCTCGGTCCCGTCGATCGCGGTCGGCTCCTCGCCGTGCGGGAACGCGGTGGTGCCGAGGGTCGCGGACGCGATCAGATCGTACTCCGCGAACACGTCCTGCAAGCCGTCGAAGACGTCGGTGCGGACGCGATCCACACGCCGACGGTCGCTGGCGGTCGGGACCTCGGAGTCCATGACGAGGTCGACGAAGTACGGTCGGAGGCGGTCACGGTCCGCGCCGCGGGGATCGAGCCCCTGCGTTTCGAGGTCGTCCAGGAGCGACTGCCACAGTACGGTCGCCATCGTGTAATACGCGTCGAGGATCGTGGTCCGATCGTGGCCGAACTCGGGGTCGACCTCGTCGACGGTCGCACCGGCCCGCTCGAAGGCCGAGACGGCGTCGTCGAGGGTTTCCCGGACCGCCGGCTCGACCGGATAGGTCCCCAGCCCGGGACTGTACGCGATGTCGAGGTCGTCGACCGGGCGGTCGACGGCGGATCGATAGTCGTCGTCCCCGGGGACGGAGAAGGGATCGCGGGGGTGTGTCCCGGCCATGACCTCCAGAGCGAGGGCGGCGTCCTCGACGGTTCGTGCCATCGGCCCCTTGTGAAACATCGGCGTGTGGGTGACGAAGGCGTTCGGTCGCTCGACGTCCGGAACCAGTCCGTACGAGGGTTTCAGTCCGTAGACGCCACAGAGACTCGCCGGGGTTCGGATCGAGCCTCCGACGTCCGAGCCCTGTGCGAGCGGGACCAACGAGTCACCGAGCGCCGCCGCCGACCCCCCGGACGACCCGCCGGCGACCCGCGACGGATCGAACGGGGTCCCCGTCGATCCGACGAGACGGTTGTCCGTGGTCGTCCCGAGGCCGAACTCCGGCGTGTTGGTCTTCCCGACGACGACGGCACCGGCTTCCCTGAGACGGGCCACGAACGGGTCGTCCGCGTCCGCGATACGCTCCTCGAACAGCAGCGACCCCGACGTGGTGCGGACGCCCTCGACGTCGTCGAGGTCCTTGACCGCGACGGGGACCCCGTGGAGCGGCCCGATCGGGGCCCCGTCCTCGAGGGCTCGTTCGGCATCCGCGGCCATCTCGCGGGCGAGGTCGTCGGTGACGGTGACGAAGGCGTTCGTTCGGTCGGTGCGCTCGTGGATCCGGTCGAGATGTGCCTCGACGACCTCGCTCGGCGAGAGTGTTCGGTCGCGGACGCCCCTGGCGATCGCTGCGGCCGTCATTCGAGTGGGGTCTGTTGTCACGAGTCGAACTCCCGAACGGGCGAACAAAAATGGTTCTCCCTCGAGGGCGGATCCGCGGGGACGTCCGTCGGGGCCTCCGGGGCGTGTCGACCGCCCACGTACCGGCCGCCGTTCGGAAGATATTTGTATCGAGATAGGCTGTGTTCGTACAATGGACCGGACGACCCCCTCGTCCGCACTCGTCCGCCCCACCCTCGCAGTCCGGCGACCGCGACGACAGGGCCGTTAGGCCCACCTATCACTCCACTCCACCGGCAGTTTCGTTCTCCCTTTCCCACCGATCGACTCCACGAGCGTCCAGTTTTCCGTTTTATTCCAACAACGAAAGCATAGAATTTAAGTCTCCGAGGGCCGGATACGTCGATAATGACACGTGTGGCACTCGCGTTCTCCGGCGGACTCGACACGACAGTATGCGTCCCGCTCCTCGAAGAGGAGTGGGGGTACGACGAGGTGGTCGGCGTGACGGTCGACGTCGGCCAGCCCGAGGCGGAGTTCGCCGAGGCCGAGGAGACGGCCGAGGCGCTGGATCTGGAACACTACGTCGTCGACGCGAAGGCGGAGTTCGCGGCGCAGTGTCTCGACTCCGTGCGCGCGAACGCCACGTACCAGGGGTATCCGCTCGGGACGGCGCTGGCGCGGCCAGTCATCGCCGAGGCCATCCTCGACGTGGCCAAAGAGCAGGACTGCGATGCCGTCGCCCACGGCTGTACGGGCAAGGGTAACGACCAGTTGCGCTTCGAGGCCGTCTGGCGCGCGTCGGACCTCGACGTGATCGCGCCCGTGCGCGAACTCGGCCTGACCCGCGAGTGGGAGATCGAGTACGCCGACGAGAAGAATTTACCAGTTGAGGGCGGCAACGAGGGGGTCTGGAGCATCGACACGAACCTCTGGAGTCGGTCGATCGAGGGCGGCGACCTCGAACAGCCCGGTCACGTGCCGGGCGAGGAGATCTACGACTGGACGCGCTCGCCCGCGGGCGACAGCGAGGAGATCGAACTCACCTTCGAGAACGGCTACCCCGTCGCCGTCGACGGCGAGGAGATGGCCCCGATCGCGCTCATCGAACATCTCAACGAGGTGGCCGGCGAGTACGGCGTCGGGCGCACGGACATGATGGAGGATCGGATGCTCGGGCTGAAGGTGCGGGAAAACTACGAACACCCGGCGGCGACGACGCTCCTGAACGCCCACGAGACCCTCGAAAGCCTCGTACTCACGAAGGAGGAGCGCGACTTCAAGACACTCGTCGACGACGAGTGGTCACAGAAGGGATACGAGGGGTTGGTCGACGCGCCGCTGATGGACGCCCTGGAGGGGTTCATCGACGCGACCCAGCACCGCGTCACCGGCACGGTGACGATCCGGTTCGAGGGGGGCCAGGCCCGCCCGGTCGGCCGCGACAGCGAGTACGCGGTGTACGACGAGGCCTTCGCCTCCTTCAACACGGAGGACGTGGGCGATATCACACAGGCGGACGCGACGGGCGTGGCGAAGTACCACGGCTTCCAGGAGCGTCTCGCCGCGAAAGTGCTCGCGAAGGCGAAGGGTGACGGAACCGAAGCGGTGACCGACGGCGCGGCCTGGAGCGAGGAGTGATGCACGTCGGACTGCTGTACTCGCGGATCAGGCGCGACGAAAAGCTCCTGCTCTCGGAGCTTCGGGACCGCGACCACGAGGTGACGAAAATCGACGTCCGGAAGGAGCGGTTCAACATCGGCGAGGCGCCCGCGGCGTTCGACGACATCGATCTGGCGATCGATCGCTGTCTGGCGACGAGTCGGAGCAAGTACGTGACGCGCTTTCTCGACGCCTACGGCGTGCCCGTGATCAACGCCGCGGATACCGCCGAACTGTGTGCGGACAAGGTGAAAAACAGCCTCGTACTGGAGGACGCGGGCGTGCCGACGCCGAACACCGACGTCGCCTTCACCACCGACAGCGCACTGGAGTCCATCGAGGACTTCGGGTACCCCTGTGTGCTCAAGCCCGTGATCGGGTCGTGGGGGCGGCTGATGGCCAAGGTGGACAGCCGGAGCGCCGCCGAGGCGATCCTCGAACACAAGGCCACGCTCGGCCACTACGAACACAAGGTGTTCTACATTCAGGAGTTCGTCGAGAAGCCGGGGCGTGACATCCGCGTCGTCGCCACCGACGGCGAGCCGGTCGCCGCGATGACGCGCAGTTCGGACCACTGGCTCACCAACGCTGCGAAGGGCGGCGAGGTCGACGAGTTCGAGGTCGACGACGAGGTGGCGGCGTTGGTGGAACGCGCCTCCGACGCCGTCGGGGGCGGCCTACTGGGCGTCGACCTGATGGAGACGGGCGACTCCTACACCGTCCACGAGGTGAACCACACGGTGGAGTTCAAGGCGCTCGACTCCTGTGTCGACTTCGACGTGCCCGCACGGATCGTCAACTGGCTGGAGACCAAAGCGGAGACGGAGGAAGCGACCGCATGACCCACACCGCGAGCGTCGTCGGCGCCAGCGGCTTCACCGGCGGCGAACTCCTCCGCCTGCTCGACGGCCACCCCGAGTTCGAGGTGGTCCAGGCGACCAGTCGGAGCTACGAGCGCAAGACGATCGGTCACCAGCATCCCAACCTCCGGGGGATGGACCTCCGCTTTACCTCGCCCGACGACCTCGACTCGGTGGACGTCCTCTTCGCCGCGACGCCCCACGGCGTCTCGATGGAGCGCATCGACGCCTTCCGGGACGCCGCGGACACCGTCGTCGATCTGAGCGCCGACTTCCGCCTCGCCACCGAGGGGCAGTACGACGAGTGGTACGACGGCCACGACCGGCCGGAACTGCTCGCCGAGGCGGAGTACGCCCTGCCGGAGATCAACCGCGAGAACCTCCGCGGGGCGGAGCTGATCGCCTCCGGTGGCTGTAACGCGACGGCGACGATCCTGGGGCTGAAGCCCCTCTTCGACGCCGGCATCCTCGCCGGCGACGAGCGGGTGGTCGTCGACGTGAAGGTCGGCTCCTCGGAGGGCGGCGCCGGCGGCGGCGCGGCCTCCTCACACCCCGAGCGATCGGGGATCGTCCGCCCCTACGCCCCGACCGGCCACCGCCACGAGGCCGAAATCGAGCAGTTCCTCGGGCTCTCGGTGTCCTTCACCGTCCACGCGGTGGACATGACCCGCGGCGCCGCCGCGACCTGTCACGTCTTCCCCGACGATCCGGTACGGAAGAAGGACCTGTGGAGCGCCTACCGCGAGAGCTACGGCGACGAACCGTTCATGCGCACCGTCGCCGGCGGTGGCGGCGTCTACCGCTACCCCGAACCGAAGGCGGTGGCGGGCACCAACCACGCGGAGGTGGGCTTCGAGATCGATCCCGGCAACGAGCGGGTAGTGGTGTTCTCGGCCATCGACAACATGATGAAGGGCTCGGCGGGACAGGCGGTCCACGCCGCGAACATCGCCCTCGGCATCGAGGAGACGGCCGGACTGGAGTTCCAGGGACTCCACCCGGTGGGGGCACCCTGACATGACTTCGGGACCCCCTCGCCACCGGAGGTGGCTCGCGTGACCGTCGTCGTCAAGATCGGTGGCGCGAAAGCCGTCGACCCGGCGGACGCGGTCACGGACGTCGCGGACCTCGTCGCCGACGGCGAACCCGTCGTCGTCGTCCACGGCGGGTCGACCGCGGTCGACGACCTGCTGGACCGCCTCGACATCGACCCGACGTACGTCGAGACGCCGGACGGCGTCGTCGGGCGGTTCACCGACGAGGCGACGATGGAGGCGTTCACGATGGCGATGAGCAAGGTGAACACCGACCTCGTCGCGACGCTCCGGGCGGCCGGGGTCGACGCAGTCGGGCTCTCGGGGGTCGACGGCGGCCTCGTCACCGGCGCCCGGAAATCCGCGGTGCGAGTGATAGAGGACGGCAAGAAGAAGATCAAGCGCGGGGACCACTCGGGACGGATCGAGTCGGTGAACGCCGAACTGCTCGAAACACTGCTGGCGGACGGCTACACCCCCGTCACCGGGCCCCCGATGCTCGCCGACGACGGCGTGCCGGTGAACACGGACGCCGACCGCGCGGCTGCGGCCGTCGCCGGTGCGCTTGGCGCGACGCTCGTCGTCCTCACGGACGTGGCGGGCGTCTACGCCGAGCCCGACGATCCGTCGACGCTGATCGACGCGGTGACGACCCCCGCGGAGTACGACGCGCTCACCGACGCCGCGGAGGGGTTCATGACCAAGAAAGTGATGGCGGCGACGGAGGCCCTGGAGACGGGCGCGTCCGAAGTGATCGTCGCCGACGCCAACGCCGAGGCGCCCGTGACGGGCGCCCTCGGCGGTGGCGGCACACACGTGTACGCGAGCGCACTGGAGAGGGAGGACACATGAGCGGATTCGTCTTTTCGGAGAAACCGATCGGCATCGAGCGCGGCGAGGGGGCGACCCTCTACGCCGACGATGGAACCGAGTATCTGGACTTCGGCGCGAGTTACGCCGTCGCGTCCGTGGGTCACTGTCACCCGCGGGTCGTCGACGCCATCAAGTCGCAGGTCGAGGACCTGCTGTACGTACAGGCGTCCTACCCCGTCGAGGCGCGGACGGAACTGTACGAGAAACTGGCGACGGTGTCGCCACCGGGGCTGGAGAACGTCTGGCTCTGTAACTCCGGTACCGAGGCCAACGAGGCGGCGATGAAGTTCGCCCGCAACGCCACGGGGCGGTCGAAGATCGTCGCCACCCGTCGGGGCTTCCACGGTCGCACCCTCGGCGCCCTGGCGATGACCTGGAAGGACAAGTACAAGAAGCCGTTCGAACCCCTCGCCGGCGGGATCGAGTTCGTCTCCTACGGCGACGGCGAGGAACTCGCCGAGGCAGTCGACGAGGAGACCGCCGCGGTCTTCCTCGAACCAATTCAGGGCGAGGGCGGCATCCACCCCGCCGATGAGGCGTACCTGCGTCGGGCCCGCGAGGAAACCGAGGCGGCCGGCGCGGCGCTGGTCTTCGACGAGATCCAGACCGGCGTCGGTCGGACGGGGGCGCTCTGGGCCTGTGAGCGGACGGGCGTCTCGCCGGACATCCTCACGACGGCGAAGGGGATCGCCAGCGGCCTGCCACTGGGCGCGACGGTCTGTGCGGACTGGATCGCGGACGCCGACCCCGAACACGGGTCGACGTTCAGCGGCGGGCCGGTGGTCTGTGCGGCCGCCAACGCCACGCTCGACACCATCGTCGAGGAGGATCTCCCGACCCACGCCGCGGACGTTGGGGACTACCTGATGGAGTCCATCGAGGACGCCGACCTCCCGATCCGAGAGGTCAGGGGGCAGGGACTGATGATCGGCGTCGAGGTGAAGCGGGGATCGAACCGTCTGCTCCGCGATCTGGCCCTCGAGGAGAGCATCCTCGCGCTGCCGGCCGGGCGGACGGTCCTTCGCCTGTTGCCGCCGCTGATCGTCGAGGAACACCACGCCGACCGGGTCGTCGACTCCCTGGAGGCGGTGCTCGGATGACGGTGAGCGAGTCGACGGCGGCGGAGTTGACCGACGCCCAGCGACTGCTGGTCGACCTCGTCTCCACTCCCTCCCCCTCCGGCGAGGAAGGGGACGCCGCGGCGCGGCTGGTGGAGTTCTTCGAGGCCCACGACCGCGAGGTGTGGGTCGACGAGGTGGGCAACGTCCACGCGCCGGCGGACGACACCGTCCTCCTGACCTCGCATCTCGACACGGTTCCGGGTGACGTCCCGGTGGAGATCCGGGACGATGGGGACGACCGGACGCTGTGGGGCCGCGGGAGCGTCGACGCCACCGGGTCGCTGGCGGCGATGGCCGTCGCCGCGGTGGCGACGGACGTGAGCTTCCTCGGCGTCGTCGGCGAGGAGGTCGACTCCCGGGGCGCACGGCACGTGATCGAGAGCGACCGTCCGGCGCCCGGCGCGGTCGTCAACGGCGAGCCGAGCGGGTGGACGGGCATCACCCTTGGCTACCGCGGCCTGCTGGCGGGGACGTACGTCGCCACCAGCGAGTCGGGACACACCTCCCGGCCGGAGAACAACGCGATCCAGGACGCGATGGACTGGTGGACGCGGGTCGAAGAGGAGTTCGACCCCGACGAGTACCTGCCCGTCTTCGAGCGGGTCACCTGCAAGCCCGTCGAGTTCGAGGGCGGCACCAGCGTCGACGGCCTCTCCGTCGAGGCGACGATGGAGGTCCAACTCCGCGTCCCGCCGAAGTACACCGTCGACGACGTGCGCGAGGTGGCCGACGGCCAACTCGACATCGGCACCGTCCACTGGTACGACCGAGTGCCACCGGTGATGGAGAGCCCGCGGACGCGCGTGGCGCGGGCGTTCCGGGCGGCCATCCGGGAGACCGGTGGCGACCCTCGCCTCCTGCGCAAGACCGGCACGGCCGATATGAACGTCTTCGCGTCGGCGTGGGACTGTCCCATGATCACCTACGGCCCCGGCGACTCGGACCTGGATCACGCGCCCGACGAACGCCTCTCGCTCTCGGAGTACGACCGCGCCGTCGACGTGTTGGTCGACGCCTGCGAGCGCCTCGTGGGGGTGGAGGGATGAGTGTCGAAACGACGGACCTACTCGACGTGGACGACCTGACGGCCGCCGAACTGGAGACGGTTCTCTCCCGGGCCGCGGCGATCAAGGCCGGGGAGGACGGGACCGACCTGACGCGGCAGACGCTCGCGATGGTGTTCGAGAAGCCGAGCACACGCACCCGCACCTCCTTCGAGACGGCGATGACGCAACTCGGCGGCCACGCCATCTTCCTCGGACCGGACGACATCCACCTCGGCAGCGGGGAGCCGGTGAAAGACACCGCCCGGGCGCTCGCGGGCTACGTCGACGCCATCATGGCGCGGCTGTTCGACCACGCGGACGCCGAGGAACTGGCCGCCTACGCCGACGTCCCGGTCGTCAACGGCCTGACCGACGACGCCCACCCCTGCCAGACGCTCGCGGACCTGCTGACGATCCGCGAGACGTTCGGCGGGTTCGACGACGTGACAGTCGCGTGGATCGGCGACGGCAACAACGTCGCCCAATCGTTCGTCCTGGGCGCGGCGCTGGCGGATCTGGAGGTCACGGTCACCACCCCACCGACCTACGGTGTCGACGGATCGGTGATGGACCGCGCGGCCGAACTGGGGCGGGCCCCTACGGTCGTCGAGGAACCTCACGACGCCGTCGCCGACGCCGACGTCGTCTACACCGACGTGTGGGTGTCGATGGGCGAGGAGGGCGTTCGCGAGGAGAAACTGGCGGCGTTCGAGGGCTACCAAGTGAACGCCGACCTACTCTCGGGGACCGACGCCAAGGTGATGCACTGTCTGCCCGCCCACCGCGGGGAGGAGATCACCGACGACGTCGTCGAGAGCGACCGGGCGATCGTCTGGCAACAGGCCGAGAACCGCCTGCACGCCCAGGCCGGCCTGCTCGTGGAACTGCTGGGGTAAGAGTACCCGCCCGGGACCCGGGTGGCGCCCCCGAACGAGCGCCGACCAACTTTTGTCAATAGTCCAACTAGTACTTCACTCTTTCGACGTCGTGTGTCCGTCGCGTCAGACCCCCGAACGGGGTTGTAGTCACCCGTCCTCCGAACGGCCATGGCGACGACGACACAGTCAGCCCACGAGACCGGGGAACCGAGCGGCAACTGGCGGGCGGGCGTCGTCGGCGGGAGCGTCGGCGCACTCGTCATGGGTGCGCTCGTCCTGGCGATGAACCCGCCGACGCTAGCGGTGGCGATCCCGTCGCTCTATACGCTCGCACCGCCCCCGAACCCGGGGCTCGGGATGGTCGTCCACGTCTCGCACGGCGCGGTGCTTGGCGTGGTCTTCGCGGCGCTGGTCGGGGCACTGGACGTAGAACGGCCGACACGGCTCGTCGGCGCCGGCATCGCCTGGGGCGTCGCGACGTGGATCGGTCTCGCGGCGCTGCTCATGCCCCTCTGGCTGAGCGCTGTGGGATCGCCGGCGTCGCCCCCGTTTCCCAACTTCGCGCCGCCGTCGCTCCTGTGGCACGGCGCCTACGGCGCCGTGCTGGGCGCCGTCTACGTCGCGACCGAGGACGCACTCTGACTGCCGAGGGTTTTAATCCCGGCGCGCGCTACCCGGTGTCGTGGCAGACACCGCGGGACACGAGCGGTTCTTTCCGTACGAATCGCCGTATCCGAACCAGCGCGAGGCGATGGACCGCATCACCAACGCGCTGGCTCGCGGCCAGGACGTGCTGCTCGAAGGCGCGCCGGGGACGGGCAAGACGCTGTCCGCGCTGGTGCCGGCCCTCGCCCACGCCCGCGAGGAGGACCGGACGGTCGTCATCACGACGAACGTCCACCAGCAGATGCGGCAGTTCGTCGAGGACGCCCGCGCCATCCGGACACAAGAGCCCATCCGGGCGGTCGTCTTCAAGGGCAAGGCCTCGATGTGCCACCTCGACGTGGGATACGAGGAGTGCCGGAGCCTCAAGGAGACCACCCGTTCGCTGGTCGACGCCGAGCGTGACCGCCGGGAACTCGCCGAGCGGAGCGAGGTCCTCCTCGACGAGGTACGAGCGGGCGAGGACGGGGCCGCCGAGGCCCGCTCGGCCGTCGTCGACGAACTCGAAGGGGTAGAAGAAGAGATCGCGGAGCTGGAGGCGGCCAACGTCTGTGAGCATTACCGCGCGAACCTCACGCGGGACACCGACGCGTTCCACGACTGGCTGTTCGAGGACGTGCGCACGCCCGATGAGATCTACGCCTACGCCGACGAGCGGGGGCTCTGTGGCTACGAACTCCTCAAGGAGGGGATGGAGGGGATCGACCTCGCAGTCTGTAACTACCACCACCTGCTCGATCCCTCGATCCGCGAGCATTTCTTCCGGTGGCTCGGGCGGGACCCCGCCGAGGTGATCACGGTCTTCGACGAGGCCCACAACGTCGAATCCGCGGCACGAGAGCACGCGACGCGGACGTGCTCGGCGCGCACCCTCGAGGGGGCGCTCGCCGAACTCGACGAGGCCGACGACTCCCGGGCCGGGCGGGCGAAGAACGTGCTCTCGGCGTTCCTGACCGGGCTCGAGACGGCGGTGGACGACGCCCTCGGCTTCGGGGAACGCGAACAGGTCGGCGAGAACTGGCACGAACTCGGGATCGCCAACGACGACCGGCGGGACGACCTCACGCTCGCCTTTCTCGACGCCTACGAGGGCGAGGGGATCGACGCGGAGATCGATCTCGCGCGACAGGTGGGGGAGGCGCTCGACGAGGCGTACGAGGAGGCCTATCGTCGGGGCGAGACGACCACCCGAAAGGAGTCCGCGACCCTGCAGGCGGCCGGCTTCGTCGCCGACTGGATGGGCCAGGGGACGAGTCTGGGGCGCCACCCGATGGCCGCGGTGCGTCGCGACGCGGGCACCGACGAGGTGTACGGCCGGGCGGAACTCTACACCGCGATCCCGCGACAGGTGACCGAGGGGCTGTTCGACGAGGTGGCCGCGAGCGTGCTAATGAGCGCGACGCTCCGGCCGTTCGACGTACTCGCGGACGTCCTGGGGCTGTCGGACCCGGCGACGCTCGCCTACGGCCTGGAGTACCCCGAGGAGCGCCGGCGGACCTTCGCCGTCGAGGGGCCGGCCCTGTTCGCCAGCGACCGGGACGACCCCGAGACGCAGGCGACGGTGGCCGAGACGCTCGGCGACGTCGTCCGCATGACTCCGGGGAACGCGCTCCTGTTTTTCCCCTCCTACGGCGAGGCCGAACGGTACCACGACCTGGTCGACGCCCCGAACGCCTACCTCGACGAGGCGGGGACGCCCACGGAGGACCTCCGACAACGGTTCGTCGACGACGACGGGGCCGCCCTGTTCACGTCGCTGTGGGGCACCCTCGGCGAGGGGGTGAGTTTCGACGGCGACGACGCCCGGAGCGTCGTCGTCGTCGGCGTCCCCTACCCGAATCTCTCGGAGCGACTTGGGGCAGTCCAGGACGCCTACGACCGGGCGTACGACGACCGGCGGGACCCGGGGTGGCGCTACGCCGTCGAGATTCCGACGATCCGCAAGACGCGACAGGCGCTCGGGCGGGTGATCCGCTCGCCGGACGACTACGGGGTGCGGGTCCTGCTCGACAAGCGCTACACGCGCGCCGGTCGTGACATGGGGAAGTACGGCGTCCGCGACGCGTTCCCGCCGGAGGAGCGGGACGAACTCATCGACGTGACGCCCGAGAAACTCAAGTTCGCGACGCTGAACTTCTTCGCGGACCTCGACGCCTACGACGGCGACCCGCCGGCGCCGTGAGACGCCACGCCCCGCTACGGATGCCTCAACGCGCCGATATCGTCCGAAAAGCATTTGTCAGCCAAACCGCTGGCCCCGCGTATGCGACGAGGTATCCCCGCCCTCGTTGTCGCCCTCTCGCTGGTCCTCGCCGGCTGTGCGGGACTGGCCCCCGAGGCATCGCCGACGAACACGCCCACGGTGACGCCCACGACGACGAACACGCCCACGGCCACGTCGGCGCCCGTCGACGTCGAGTACGTCGTCCGCGCGGGTGCGATTCCCGACGACGTCCGCTCGGTGACCGTGACGCTGCAGGTCGTCTTCGTCGAGCGGTCCGAGGATATGGGACCGTGCTGGCGCGAGACGTTCACCGGGCCGTACAAGCCGACACCGACGCCCATCGCCCCGCCGGTCGGTGACTGCCACCGCTCGGAGTCGGTTACCCTCGATCTGACCGAGGTGGACGACGGGCGCTCGCTGGGACGGATCACCGCGCCCGGGCGGTTCGACGCCGGCCACGCCCTGATCGTCACGAACGTGACGGCGACCCACCGGAACGGGACGGCCGTGACCGGGATCCGGGGCGCGAGCGGCAAGCGCGCCGCCGTCGTGTCCGGGCGTCCCGCGGGACGCCACCGGGTGACGCTCGCGCTCGAGTCGTACACGGACCGGGACTACGACCACTGGCTCGTCGCATCGACGGAGTAGCGGAACATCGCGGAGTCCCGGGCGGAGAGACGGACACCTAAACTCTTTACCCGGGGCTGGTCCAACGGGTCCCCATGACCGCAATCGAACTCGACGGCGTGACCAAACGGTTCGGCGACGTCACCGCCGTCGCCGACCTCGACCTCACGGTCCCCGAGGGCGAGGTGTTCGGCTTCCTCGGACCGAACGGGGCGGGGAAGTCGACGACCATCAACATGTTGCTCGATTTCGTCCGCCCGACGTCCGGCGAAGTGCGCGTCCTCGATATGGACGCCGGGCAGGAGAGTGTCGCAGTGCGACGGCGGACGGGCGTCCTCCCGGAGGGGTACGACGTCTACGACCGTCTCACGGGGCGCAAGCACGTCGAATTCGCCATGCGGTCGAAGGAAACCGCGGACGATCCCGAGGCGGTGCTCGAACGGGTGGGCATCGCGGACGCGGCCGACCGCAAGGCCGGTGACTACTCCAAGGGGATGCGCCAGCGACTCGTCCTCGGGATGGCGCTGGTGGGCGAGCCCGACCTGCTGATCCTCGACGAACCGTCCTCCGGACTGGATCCGGGCGGCGCCCGCGAGATGCGCGACATCGTCCGCTCGGAGGCCGACCGCGGCACGACGGTCTTTTTCTCCAGTCACGTGTTGGGACAGGTCGAGGCCGTCTGTGACCGCGTGGGGATCATGCGCGCGGGCGAACTCGTCGCCGAGGACAGCATCGAGGGGCTCCGCGAGGCCGTCGACGAGGGCGAGACCCTGTCGATCACCGTCGACGCGGCGAACGAGTCGGAACTCGACGGCGTGCGGGCACTCGGCGGCGTGAGCAGTGCGACCGCCGACGGCGAGACGGTGACCGTCGCCTGCGATCCCGACGCGAAGACGGCGGTCATCGCCGCACTGGAGGAGGCTGGCGTGACGGTCAAGGACTTCCAAACCGAGGAGACCTCCCTGGAGGACCTGTTTCTCGCGTACACCGAGGGCGAGAAAGGGGAGGTGTCGGCATGACCTGGTCCGCCGTCGCGCGCAAGGACTTCGAGGACGCCATCCGGTCGCGGTGGGTGGCGGGCCTGTCGGCGCTGTTCGTGCTGCTGGTGTCGCTGGCGGCGTATCTCGTCCGGCCAGAGCCGGGTGAGACGATCAGTTCGAACGCCGTCCTCAACTCGCTGGTCGTCCGCGACGCACTGGTGACGACGCTCGTCCCGTTGCTGGCGCTCGTCGTCGCGTACAAGGCCGTCGTGGGCGAGCGGGAATCGGGGTCGCTGAAGCTCCTGCTCTCCCTGCCCCACTCGCGGGCCGACGTGGTGTTCGGGAAGGTGATCGGGCGGGCGGGCGCCATCGCTGGGCCCATCGCGGTCGGGTTTCTCCTGCCCGCGGTGATCCTCCTCGTCGCCCCACCCATCACCTTCGACGCGATCTCCTATGTCGGCTACACGCTGTTGACGGCGATCCTCGGTGTCGTCTTCGTCAGCATCGCGGTCGGCTTCTCGGCGGCCGCGTCGTCCAGTCGACGGGCCGTCGCCGGCGCCATCGGCATCTACTTCCTCTTCGTCCCGCTGTGGGGGGCCGTCAGATTCCCGCTCCAACTCTATCTCGGCATGGGCGGCGGGCCGTCGTGGCTCCCCCTGACGGGACAGCAGGTGTTGCGGATGCTGACGCTCATCAACCCGACGGGGTCGTTCAAGACCGTCTCGAACGCGTTCCTGCAGGGTGGCCTGTTCACCCAGGGCGACGTGAACATGCAGGTGTCGGCGACGCTGATGCTGGTACTGTGGATCCTCGTCCCGCCCCTGCTCGGCCTCCTGTGGTTCCGCGAGGCCGACCTGTAGGCGGGGCGTGAGCGCCGTCAGAGGCCGGCGACGTCCTCGATGGCGTCGGTCAGCGCCCGGATGCTCTCGACGGTGTGTTCGCCCATGTGACCGATCCGGAACGTCTCCTCGCCGATCGCCCCGTAGCCGTTGGAGAAGACCATGTCGTACCGCTCGGCGACGGCGTCGATGGTCGCCGCGACGTCGATGCCCCGCGTGTTCTCGATGCAGCTCACCGTCAGCGACTCGTAGCCCGCCTCGGGGAAGAGGTCGAAGTGCTCGCGCGCCCAGTCGCGGGTGTACTCGGCCATCTCGCGGTGGCGGCGGGCCCGCTCGCGGTGGCCCTCCTCCAGCATGTGTGTCATCTGCTCGCGGTAAGCCAGCATGACGGGGATGGCCGGCGTCGAGTGGGTCTGACCCTTCCGGTCGTAGTAGTCCAGACAGCGCTGGAACCCGCCGTACCACGACGCCGAATCGGTGGCGAGTTCGCGCTCGTAGGCGTCCTCGCTGACGACACAGACCGCGAGGCCGGGGGGCATCGCGAAGGCCTTCTGGGTCGAGGCGAAGATGACGTCGATCCCGTGGGCGTCGATGTCGACGTAGTCGCCGCCCAGCGCCGATACCGCGTCCACGACGAAGTAGGTGTCCGGATACTCGGCGACGACGTCGCCGATCTCCTCGATCGGGTTCCGGACGCCGGTCGAACTCTCGTTCATCACGCAGGTGACGACGTCGTAGTCGGCGTCGGCCGACTCGATCGCCGCGCGGACGTCGTCGGGTTTGACGGCCGCCCCCCACTCGTACTCCAGTCGATCGACGTCCTTGCCGAGTCGCTCGGCCACGTTGGCGTGACGCTCGCTGAAACTGCCACACGTTGGGACCAGCATCCGGTCCTCGACGAGGTTGAGCGTCGACGCCTCCCAGAACGCCGTCCCGGAGGCGGTGAGGACGATCACGTCGTTGTCGGTGCCGAGGAAGTCCTTCGTGTCCTCGACGATGGTCGTGTAGAGATCGGTCATCCGGTCCATGCGGTGGCCGAACATCGGCTGGCTCATCGCCTCGGTGACGTCCTCGCGCACCTCGGTCGGGCCGGGAATGTACAGGGTCTTGTCGGGGTAGTCGTCCGTGTATTCGCGTTGCTTCGTCATGGGCACCACTCGGGTACGGTATAGCGTGGTGCGGGACGGCATGGTCCTTTTGATGCCGATCGGGGCTCAGTCGGCCACCGCCGCGAGGTTGGCGGCGAGACCACTGAAAAGCAGGAGGACCGTCACGCCGAGGTTCGCCGCGTCGTTGGCGAACAGGAGGGGGATCAGCGCAATCTCGTCGGCGAACCCGTAGAGCACGCCGCCGACGATGAGCGTGACGCCGACGAGGCCGAGAATGAGGCTACCGATGGTCCCGAGTCGGTGCGGTGTGTCGTCGCCGACCGTCGCTTCCGAAACGGCCTCCCGGACCGTCTCGCGGATGCCGTCGTCGACGTACTCCTGGAGCGTCCGTTCTTTTTCGTCGAGTTCGTCGGCACGGGTCGCGAGTTCGCGCTCGCGGTTCTCGATCGTGACCTCCCGATCGTCGAGGTTCGACTCGCGTTCCTCGATCCGCCGTTCCCTGTCGTCGAGTTCGGTCTCCCGCTCGTCCAACTCCTCGTGTCGGCTCCGGAGGGTGCGCTCGCGTTCGTCGAGTTCCGCCTCGCGCTCGTCGAGTTCGTCGGCGAAGTCCGCGAGGCCGCGTTTGCGTTGCTCCAGTTCCCGTCGCTCGGCTTCGAGGCGGTCGTCGTCCGCCGGATCGACCGGGTCGACCTCGGAGAAGGGATCGTCGCCGCTCATGGGTGAACGTCTCACTCGATCGTCTAAATATTGTCGAGAGTACACTTTATCCACGGTCGGTCCGGGAGCCAGGCCTGGCGGCGACGTCGTCCCCGGTGACGTAACTACCGGTTATAAGTTCTTCCAGGAATATGCGCTGTACACATGACCGACGGCTTTCACACCCGAAGCCTCCACGCCGGGGGGGAGCCGGATCCGGCGACGGGCGCGCGTGCGCTGCCCATCTACCAGACCACGTCGTACGTCTTCGACGACGCCGACGACGCCGCGGCGCGGTTCAGCCTCGACGTCGAGGACGACATCTACTCGCGGTTCTCGAACCCGACGGTGCGGGCCCTCGAACGCCGACTGGCCTCGCTCTCGGGCGGGACCGACGCCGTCGCCACCGCGTCGGGGATGGCCGCTCTCGACGCCGCGACGAGCATCCTCGCCGAGGCGGGCGACAACGTCGTCGCCTCGGCGGACATGTACGGCGGGACCAGCACGTACTTCTCGAAGATGGCCTCGCGCCGGGGAATCGAGTTCCGCCCCGTCGAGACGCTCGACTACGACGCGTACGCCGAGGCCGTCGACGACGACACCGCGTTCGTCCACGTCGAGACGCTCGCCAATCCGTCGCTGGTGACGCCGGACTTCGAGCGACTGGCCGACATCGCCCACGAGCACGGCGCCCCGCTTTTCGTCGACAACACCTTCGCCACGCCGTACCTGTGTCGGCCGCTCGAACACGGCGCCGACGTCGTCTGGGAGTCGACGACCAAGTGGATCCACGGCTCCGGCACCACGCTCGGGGGGATCCTCGTCGACGGCGGCACGTTCCCCTGGGACCACCCCGATGCCGAGTACCCCGAACTCGCGGGGGAGAACCCCGCCTACGGCTTCGATTTCACCGAGCGGTTCGGCGACCGGGCCTTCGCGGCCGCCGCGCGCTACCGCTCGCTGCGGAGCCTCGGCAACGGCCAGTCCCCGTTCGACGCCTGGGTCACGATGCAGGGTCTGGAGACGCTCCCGCTCCGGATGGAGCGCCACTGCGAGAACGCCGAGGCCGTCGCCGCGTTCCTCGACGACCACCCCGCGGTCGAGTGGGTGGCCTACCCCGGTCTCGACACACACGAGACCCACGAGAACGCGAGCGAGTATCTCGACGGCGGCTACGGCGGCATGATCACCTTCGGCCCCGCCGACGGCTTCGACGCCGCGAAGGGACTGTGTGAGACCGTCGAGTTGGCGAGTTTCCTCGCGAACATCGGCGACGCGAAGACGCTGGTGATCCACCCCGCATCGACCACCCACTCGCAGTTGAGCGAGGCCGAACAGCGGGCGGCGGGCGTCACGCCCGACATGGTCCGCCTCTCCGTAGGCTTAGAGGACGCCGAGGACATCACCGCCGACCTGGATCGAGGGCTGCGATGACGTCGGTCGAGAGCGGCACGCGGGCCCTCGGGGAGTTCACCTTCGAATGCGGGGAGTCCATCGACGACCTGCAGGTCGCCTACGAGGCCTACGGCGACTTCGAGGCGACGGAGGAGGGGAGCAACGCCGTCCTGATCTGTCACGCGCTCACCGGCAGCCAGAACGTCGCCAGCGCCGGGGTAGCCGACACCGCGGGCCAGGCGCGGGCGTGGTGGAACGACATCGTCGGCCCCGGCAAGGCCATCGACACCACGGAGTATTACGTCGTCTGTGCGAACGTCCCCGGGTCCTGTTATGGCTCGTCGGGGCCGCCCGCGGAGAACCCCGAGACGGGCGAGCCGTGGGGCACCGACTTCCCGCCCGTGACGATCGGCGACTGGACACGGGCCCAGCGACGCCTGCTCGACGACCTGGGCGTGGGGCGTCTGCACGCCGTCGTCGGCGGGAGCGCCGGCGGCATGAACGTCCTCGACTGGGCGGTGCAGTTCCCCGACGACGTGGCGCGGATCGTCCCCGTCGCCGCGGCGGCGCGTCTCGACGCCCAGTGTCTCGCCCTCGACGCCATCGCCCGCCGGGCCATCACCACCGACGACGACTGGCAGGGCGGGGATTACTACGGCGGCGAGACGCCGACGGAGGGCCTCGCGCTCGCCAGACAGATCGGCCACGTGATGTACCTCTCGAAGACGTCGATGCGCGAGAAGTTCGGCCGCCGGGCGGCCGGCCGGGACGCCGTGCGCTCCTTCCCCGCCGATCGCGCCGCCGCCTTCTTCCCGTATCGAGAGGTCGAGTCCTACCTCGACTACCAGGCCGAGAAGTTCGTCGATCGGTTCGATCCCAACACCTACCTCTACCTCACCCGCGCGATGGACGACTACGACCTCAGCGAGGGGTACGAGGGGGACGCCGACGCCCTCGCCGCCTTCGAGGGCGAGACGCTGCTCGTGTCCTTCACCGGCGACTGGCATTTCACCGTCGCCCAGTCCGAGTCGCTGGCCGAGGCCTGCCGGACGGCGGGGGTCCCCGTCGCCCACCACGTGATCGAGTCGGACCACGGCCACGACGCCTTCCTCGTCGAACCCGAGAAGGTCGGCCCGCCGCTCCGTGACTTCCTCGCGGACGGCCTGACGGGGCGTGCCATCCACGACACCGCCGAGGACGACGAGGACGACGACGAGGAGGACTTCGCGCCCGTCCACAACTCGCTGTTCGGCGGGTGAGGGTCGCGGATCGCCCACCCCGGTCGATCACCGAAACAGGAACTCCGCGGCGTGGGCCAACGCGACGACCGAGAGGGAGCCGAGGAGTAACAGCAGCATGCCGAGGAGGAGTTTCGAACCGAGAAGGGCGGCCCGTCTGCACTCCGCGAGCAGAACCGACGCCCCGCAGTGCAGAACACGGTTGACGCGGCGGTATCGGTAATACGAGATCCGATTCCGTAGCCCGAGGACGAACGGGACCGAGGGGATACCGATGGCGACGAGAAAGACCGCCACGTCGGGGGAGAGATAGACCGAAAACCGGAGTTCGTGGACCATATTGGCAAAGAGGATCGGTACGCCGACGAGCGCGAACAGCAACTGGGACGACGTACTGCGCTCGAACACCGTCCCGACGTGGGCGACGACGGCGGCTTCGCCGATCGCCGAGACGGCGACCTTGACGGCGGCGTACGCGACCAGCGAATAGCCGAAGAGGGCACGCGAGCGAGCGGCCATGATTTCGAGTTCGGCGTCGCGTATCTTCGACTCCGGGAGGTATCCCTCCGTGAACAGCGACCGCTCGTCGTACGTTCGCTCCATCCCGGCGTGTCCCTCGTATCTCGGCACCAAGACGTTCCAGACCGTCTCCAGTTCGACCTTCAGGCGTACCGAGGCCTTCACGAACAACACGAGCAGTGTCGAGAACACTCCCAACTTGAGCAGGTCGACGGCGATTCCCACGACGACGGCCTCGACGAACCCCCTCGTGACCCGCGCGCCGAACAGGGACGCGGCGCCGATAACGAGATACCACACGACCACGACGAGCAGCGGAACGAGGAGAACACTCTCGAACGCACGAAGCCACGCCCCGACCCAAATCAGCGTTCGATAGGCGAGATTTCGTGTGATTTCGGCGGTGTTCGCGACGTTGTTGGGCATTCGCGTTCGCGTTCGACGGTGAATAGATGTCAACTCACATTATTTTTTCGTCGGGAGCTACGAAGGGCGGGGGCAGGCGGGATGATTCCGGTCACAGACACCGGCAGGACCTGCACCTGCCCGTCGGTTTTACGCCGCGGGAACCGAATCACCGAGCATGGCAGACGACGAAGATGGACCCGGATTCCACACGCGAAGTTTGCACGCCGGCCAGGAGCCAGACCCCTCGACCGGTGCGCGCGCGCCGCCGATCTTCCAGACCACGTCGTACGTCTTCGACGACGCCGACGACGCCGCCGGGCAGTTCGCCCTCGAGAAGGAGGGTCACATCTACTCGCGGCTGATGAACCCCACCGTGGGCACCCTCCAGGAGCGGCTGGCCTCGCTGGAGGGTGGCGTCGGCGCCGCCGCCACCGCCTCGGGCATGGCCGCACTCGACCTCGCGACCTTCCTGCTCGCCGAGGCGGGGGACAACATCGTCACCGCGTCGGCGCTGTACGGGGGGACCTACACGTATCTGACCCACTCCGTCGAGCGCCGCGGAATCACGACCCGGTTCGTCGACACCCTCGATTACGACGCCTACGCCGAGGCCATCGACGAGGACACCGCGTACGTCCACCTCGAAACGATCGGCAACCCCGCCCTGATCACGCCGGACATCGAACGGATCGCGGACATCGCCCACGAGAACGGCGTCCCGCTGTTCGTCGACAACACGTTCGCCACGCCGTACCTGTGTCGGCCGCTCGAACACGGCGCGGATCTCGTCTGGGACTCGACGACCAAGTGGCTCCACGGGTCAGGGTCGACCGTCGGCGGCGTCCTCGTCGACGGCGGCACCTTCGACTGGGGCGAGTACGCCGAGGACTACCCCGAAATCGGGCAGTCGAACCCCGCCTACCACGGCGTCAACTTCCACGAGACGTTCGCCCCCGCGGGCTTCACCTACGCGGCCATCGCCCGCGGCCTGCGCGACCTCGGCAACACCCAGTCGCCGTTCGACGCCTGGGTCACCCTCCAGAAACTCGAATCGTTCCCGATGCGGATGGACCGCCACTGCGAGAACGCGATGGCCGTCGCGGAGTTCCTCGACGACCATCCCGCGGTCGCGTGGGTGAACTACCCCGGCCTCGAATCGCACGAGACCCACGCGACGGCGAGCGAGTACCTCGACGGCGGCTACGGTGGCATGATCACGTTCGGTCTCTCGGCCGGCTACGAGGCCGCGAAGGGCACCGTGAACAACGTCGAACTCGCCTCCCTGCTGGCGAACGTGGGCGACGCGAAGACGCTCGTCATCCACCCCGCCTCGACCACCCACCAGCAGTTGACCGACGAGGAACAGGAAGCGGCGGGTGTCACGCCCGACATGGTCCGCCTCTCGGTGGGCCTGGAGGACGTCGAGGACATCGTCGCCGACCTGGATCGGGCCATCGACGCCGCGACGTAGCTCACCCGAGCAGGCCGCGCTCCTCGAACACCCGTTCCAGCCGATCCATCGACGCCACCACCACGTCGCAGGCCGGCCGCACCGCGGGCTTGGGGAGGAAGCCGACGGCGAGGCCGGCGACTTCGAGCATCGGGAGGTCGTTGGCGCCGTCGCCGACGGCGACGGTCCGCGACAGCGGCAGGTCACGGTCGGCGGCCAGCGTCTCCAGTGCCTCGTCTTTCGTGCCCTCGATCAGCGGCCCCTCGACAGCGCCGGTGAGGCGATCACCGCTCGCGGGGAGTCGGTTGGCGACGACGGTGTCCACCTCAACTCCCTCCCGCGCGAGGGCGCGCTCGACGCCGCGTTCGAACCCGCCGGTGAGGATGGCCGTGTGGTGGCCGGCGTCGTTCAGACGGGCGAGCAGGTCGGCCGCGCCCGAGCGGAGGCGCACCCGACCGAACGCCTCGTCGGCGCGGTCGATCGCCAACCCCTCCAGCAGCGCGGCGCGTTCGCGCAGGCTCTCCGCGTAGCTGAGTTCGTCGTTCATCGCTCGTTCGGTAACGTCAGCCATGCGGTCGGCCACGCCACACTGCTCGCCGAGCAGGACCGTCATCTCGGAGTCCGAGAGCGTGCCGTCGAAGTCGAAGGCGACGAGTCGCATATCGGCCCGTCGCCGGCCGGAGGTTTGAATCCCCCGACCCCGATCTGGTCGCGACAACGTTTATAAGCGTGCCGTCGGGGGATACGAAGTGAATCACCCTGGCCATGTTCGACATCCCCGGCCCGCTGAAGCGCTGGTCGCTCGCGATGACCGGCCTCGGCCTCGGCTCCGTCCCGGCCTTGCGCCTACTCGTCGCGACCGACCGGGCGGCGGCGCTGCTGGAGGGGGCCGTTCCCATCCTCCTGTTTACCGGCGTTACCTACGCCGGGGTAGCGTACGCGCGCCGACGGCCGCCACGGTTCACGGCCGTGGTGACGGCGTGGACGCTCTCGGTCGTCGCGGGCATGGTCGTGGTCGCCCTGTGGATCGTGACGCTCGTCCACCTCGCCGCCGCGACCCTCGCGTTCGGGGCGGTCGTGCCCATCCTCACCTCCGTCGGCGCGCTCGCGGGGCTGTGGCTGGGGACGAGCAACGCGCGGTGGCGGGAGGGCGAGCGGACGCTGCGGCGTGAGCGCGAACGGATCGACTTCCTGAACGAACTGTTGCGCCACTACGTGTTGAACGCCGCCCAGGTGATCGTCGGCCGGGCGGACCTGCTGGCGGAGCGCACCGACGACGAGAACGCGGCGATGATCGGTGACACGGGGCGGCGGATGGCACGCCACGTCCAGCAGTTGGGGGCGCTGCTCTCGAGCGAGGGATCGTGCTGGCCGGTCGATCTCGCGACCGCAGTCCGGAAGGCACGTGCGAACCTGAACGCGGACGTCCGTCTCGTGGATCAGGTGCCCGAACCCTGTCCGGTGCTCGCGGACGACGCGCTGGACGTGCTGATCGAGGGACTGCTCGTGCAGGCGGTCGACCGGGCGGGCGAGGACGGCGTGACGATCCGGATCGGCGCGACCCGCACCGACGGGAGCGTGGTCCTGACCGTCGACGACGACGCCGACGAGCCACCCGTCGAGGCGGTCGATCCGGAGGCCATCGACACCGACAGCGGCGTCCTCCGGTTCCAGCAGTATCTCGTGGTGACACTGACCCAGCGGTACGACGGCGAGGTAACGGTGACGGACCGCGAGGACGGCGCCCGGATCGATATCCGGCTGCCGGCACCACGCCGAACCGAAGACGCGTTTGGAAACCCTTAACAGCCGTCCTCGGGTCGATTCGAGTATGAAGGTACTCGTCACGGACCCGATCGCCGACGCAGGGCTGGACCGCCTTCGCGAGGCGGGCCACGAGGTGGTGACCGCGTACGACATCGCGGGGGACGACCTGCTGGACGCCGTCGCCGACGCCAACGCCCTCGTGGTGCGGTCGGGGACGGACGTGACCGAGGCGGTGTTCGAGGCGGCGCCGAACCTGATCATCGTCGGACGGGCGGGCATCGGCGTCGACAACATCGACATCGACGCCGCGACCGACCACGGCGTCATCGTCGCCAACGCGCCCGAGGGGAACGTCCGGGCGGCGGCGGAACACACCGTCGGGATGGCCTTCGCCACCGCCCGCTCCATCCCACAGGCACACGTCCGGTTGCGGGCCGGCGAGTGGGCGAAAAGCGACTACCTCGGAACGGAGCTCAACGGCAAGACGCTCGGCATCGTGGGGCTCGGGCGGGTCGGCCAGGAGGTCGCAAAGCGCCTGGGCTCGCTCGGCATGGAACTCGTCGCGTACGACCCATATATCGGACAGGAACGCGCCGACCAACTCGGCGCCGAACTCGTCGAGTTCGAGGCCTGCGTGGAGCGGGCGGACTTCCTGACGGTCCACACGCCACTGACCCCGGAGACGGAAGGGATGATCGGCGCGGACGAACTCGCGCTGATGGGTGGCGGCTACGTCGTCAACTGCGCGCGCGGCGGCGTCGTCGACGAGACGGCGCTCGCGGCGGCGGTGGAAGACGGCACCCTCGACGGGGCGGCCATCGACGTGTTCGCCGACGAGCCCATCTCGCCGGACAACCCGCTGTTGGCCGTCGACGACGTGGTCGTCACGCCCCACCTCGGCGCCTCGACGGAGGCCGCCCAGGAACACGTCGCCACGAGCATCGCGGATCAGATGGTCGCGGCGTTCAACGACGAACCCGTCGTGAACGCGTTGAACGCCCCCTCGATCGATGAGAGCGCCTTCCCCCGCGTTCAGCCGTACGTCGAACTCGCGGAAACCGCGGGCAAGGTGGCGGCACAGATGTTCGACGGCCGCATCTCTGAGGTTCGGGTGCGCTACGAGGGCGACATCGCCGACGAGGACGTCGAGTTCGTCACCGCGAGCGGCCTCAAGGGTGTGTTCGAGCCCCTGGAGTGGCAGGTGAACGCGGTCAACGCCCCGAAGATCGCCGAGGAACGGGGGATCGAGGTGACCGAGGAGAAGACCCGCCGGAGCGAGGACTTCCAGAGCCTCGTGACCGTCGTCGTCGGCGACGGCACCGACGAGATCGGCGTGTGTGGCACCCTCTTCACCGGCGACGATCCCCGGATCGTCCGCATCGACGGCTACCGCGTCGACGCCGTCCCCCACGGACAGATGCTCGTCGTCAGGAACTACGACCGACCCGGCGTGCTCGGCCTGATCGGGACCGTCCTCGGCGACAACGACATCAACATCGCGGGGATGTTCAACGGCCGCGAGACACTCGGCGGCGAGGCGATGACGGTGTACAACCTCGACGAACCGGTCCCGGAGGACGTCGCAGCAGAGATCCGTGCCGACGAGCGCATCATCGAGGTGAAGGGCATCACGCTCGGGGACGGCGAGGACGAGGAGGAGACGGCCGAGGCGGACACCGGGACTGCGGACGACTAGAGCCCGAGGAAGCCGGCGATCCGCCGGAGGGCGCCGGGCGTCGTCTCGGGCGGCGACACCGCGTCGTCGTCGTCGGTCGACTCCTCGGCGTCCCGCTGTTGTTCGAGCAAACGCTCGTAGCGCTCGACGATCCGCTCGTTCTCGCGGCGCTGTTTCTCGACCGCGGCACGGAGCGCCTCGTTTTCCCGCTCCAGTTCGGCGATGCGCGTACGGGCGTCAGGGTCGGCGTCGGTGGCGTCACGCGACGCCGACGGCCCGTCGCGACCGCTACTCACCGTCCCGGTCGGAAGGCCGCTCGGAACCATGTATGGTACTTTTTCACATGGCAGTAAAAACCCCCGTCAGACGGTCGTCCGACCGGCACCGCGACGCACGGAGCGGCGTCCGGAATCGTTCTCACACCGGATCGCGGGGCCGCGCGCGCTCGGACGGAAAGTGACTTGGAAAGGTTCCTATAGGTAGCGGACCGACCATCCGACCATGAGCGACGACGACTTCCAGTCGACGGTCGCCGAGGGGTTCCAGTCACGGTTCGGCGCCGACGCCGAGACGGCCGCCGCGGCCGCGGAGAAGGCGGCGACGTTCCGCGAGGCGGTAGCCACGGACCTGACCGCCGACGAACTGCTCGACGCCGTCGCGAACGCCGACGACTACGAGGACTTCGTCCACCGGTACGATCTGGCGATCGGAGACCTGGCGGCCGCCCACGAGGACTGCACCGACTCGCGCCCGTATCGGCTCGCCGGCTTCGACGACCCGGCGGCCGATCCCGAGATCGGCGCCTGAAGACGCGGCCCCGGTGTCCGGCGTGATCGGTTGTCGACGCACCGCCGGACCGACGGGTCCCTCAGGCGAAGGTCACGAACAGGACGCCGCCGAAGCCGAAGAGAATGAGAAGGAATCCCGGGACCTGATACACCCAGTCCGGGAACAGCCGTTCGTACTCGGCGTCGGCCGTCGGAGTCCGTCTGGTTTTCTGTGCCATGTATGTTATTGCCTACTACAGCGATAACACCGTCGGTGGGTCGGGGTCCAGCCACGACCGGACGGGCGCCACCGTTCGGGGCGGCGGCGTAAAACGGTCGGCGGTCGATGCCCGAACGACCTACTCGGCGATGTGTTCGAGGACGGCGTCGGTGTCGTTCGGGACGGGTTCGGGATCGTTGCCGGCGGCGAAGGCGGCGTCCGGGTCCTTCAGCAGGTGACCCGTGGTGAGACAGACCACCTGCTCGTCGTCCTCGACGACGCCGCGTTCGCGGAGTTTGCGGAGCCCCGCGATGGAGGTCGCCGAGGCGGGTTCGACGCCGACGCCCTCGGCCGCGAGCGCTCGCTGGGCGTCGGTGATCGCCTCGTCGGCGACGGCGACGGCGGTCCCGCCCGTCGCCCGGATCCCCGGCAGCGCCTTCGGCGCGTTCACCGGGTTGCCGATGCGGATGGCGGTGGCGATGGTCTCGACCTCGGGCCACCGACGGATCCCGTCGGTGCCCTCCTCGATGGCCTCGACCATCGGGGCCGCCCCCTCGGCCTGCACGCCGGTCAGTTTCGGCACGTCCGCCGGGGCGAGCGCCCCGCTCTGGACGAGTTCGCGGAAGCATTTGTAGAGCGCCGAGGTGTTGCCGGCGTTGCCGACCGGGAGGACGATCCGGTCCGGATACGTGCCGTGGTCGTCGTGGAACTCCTCGAGGATCTCCAGCCCGATGGTCTTCTGTCCCTCCAGCCGGAAGGGGTTGAGCGAGTTGAGCAGGTACGCCTCACCCTTGGCGGCGAGGTCCTGTACGATGTCGAGGCAGTCGTCGAAGTTTCCGTCGACCTCGAGGATGCGGGCGTCGTGGAGGGCGGCCTGGGCGATCTTGCCGGCAGCGACCTTGCCCGCCGGGAGGAGCACGAGCGTCTGCATCCCGCCGCGGGCGCCGTAGGCCGCGAGCGCCGCACTGGTGTTGCCGGTCGAGGCACAGGCGAGGCGGCCGACGCCGAGTTCCTTCGCGACGCGGACGCCGACGGTCATGCCGCGATCCTTGAAACTCCCCGTGGGGTTCATCCCCTCGTGTTTGATTCGGAGGCGCTCGACGCCCACCGCCTCCTCCAGCCGAGGGACGTGGTGGAGCGGCGTCGCGCCTTCGGGGAGGGACACCCCTTCCTCGAAGGGGAGCGCGGCGGCGTAGCGCCAGACGCCGCGACCCTCGAAGTCGTCGAAGGTCGGTGGATCGGCGTAGCGGACTTCGAGGAGCCCGTCGCAGTGATCGCACGTGTACCGGATCGACGAGAAGGGAGCGAACGTCTCGCCACACTCGATGCAGGCGAGCCAGACGCCGTCGGCGGCTGCCGTCGGTGCCGCCGGGGTGGCCGCGGTCAGGTCGAGACTCATTGGCGAGTGAACGGACCGCGGAGGCAAAAACGGGGCGGGTTCAGGCCGACTCCGTCCCGAAGTCGTCGATGGCGTCGTGGACGTGCTCGACCCACCCGTCGAGGGTGCGGTGCATCAGCTCTTTGGCTTCTGGGAGCGGCGTCGCGGTGTACTGGTAGACGTACCCCCCGGGATCGAGCAGGCGCCGTTCCCGCTCGACCAGTTGCTTCTCGAGGAGCGTCGTCAGCGACCGATTGACGTTGCTCCGGTCGCGGTCGAGTTCCGCCGCGAGTTCCGCGACCGTACTCCCGGGGTTGTCGAGCAAGACCAGGTACGTCCGACTCTCGTGGTCCTGAATGCCGAAAACACAGGAGAGGACGTGCTGGAAGCTCGGCTCCTCGACGCCGACGAGCTCCTCGATGTCGGGGGCGTCGGACATACCGTCCGTTGACCGCGGGCGACGTTAAAACTGCGGGGCTGCCGTCGCGTGTCACCGTTCAGGCCCGGCCGTACCCCATCCGCTCGATGCAGGTCCGCATCTCGTCGACCGAGCCGTGCTTGTGGAGCGTCGTCGGGGTATCACAGTAGTAGGTGGTGCCGTCGTGACGGAGCGTCACCTCGTGGACGCCGCCGAGCATCTCGACGCTGACGACGACCCGTTGTCCGTCTTCGAGGGCGTCGAGAATCTCGCTGACCGTCAGTTCGCCGGCCTCGATCGTGAGCGTGGACATCGGTGACACGTCGAACGGCCAGGGACAAAGCGTCCACGAACAGGGACGGGGTCGACTCGGCAGCCGAGAGGTGGTACCCGCCGAGTGCGGGGGATGACTGGGGCGGTGGGGGTGCCCCGACCCGACCCGAAAGCCTAACCGCCGGGCCGCGCCAAGAGCCACCGACCGATGAACCCCACGGACGTGCCCGGTCTGCCGCCGGGCGTTCCCGAGTTCCTCGTCGACTCGGGGATCGAGGAGCTCTACCCACCACAGGCCGCGGCCGTCGAGGCCGGCGTCACCGAGGGAGCGAGCGTCGTCGCGAGCGTGCCGACGGCCAGCGGCAAGACCCTCGTGGCGGAACTCGCCATGCTGTCGAGCGTCGAGCGCGGCGGCAAAGCCCTCTATGTCGTCCCGCTGCGCGCGCTCGCCAGCGAAAAAAAGGCCGAGTTCGAGCGCTGGAGCGACTTCGACGTCGACGTGGGCATCTCGACGGGCAACTACGAGTCCAGCGAGGAGTGGCTGGCCTCGCGGGACATCGTCGTCGCGACGAGCGAGAAGGTGGACTCGCTGGTGCGCAACGGCGCGCCGTGGATCGACGACCTCACCTGCGTCGTCGCCGACGAGGTCCACCTCGTCGACGACCCGAACCGGGGGCCGACCCTGGAGGTGACGCTGGCGAAACTTCGGCGCGTCAACCCCGACCTGCAGGTGGTCGCCCTCTCGGCGACCGTCGACAACGCCGACGAGGTGGCCGACTGGCTGGACGCCGGACTCGTCGCGTCGGACTGGCGGCCGGTCGACCTCCGGACCGGCGTTCACTACGGCGACGCCCTCACCTTCGACGACGGCGACAAACGCGAGGTGCCCGTGGGGCGGGGCGAGCGGCCGACGGCCGCACTCGTCGACGATGCCCTCGACGAGGGCGGTTCGTCGCTCGTCTTCGTCAACTCCCGCCGGAACGCGGAGGCCGCGGCTCGGCGACAGGCCGACGTGACCGAACGCCACCTCACCGACGAGGAACGCGACGAACTCGCGGAACTGGCCGACGAAGTGGCGGGCGTCTCGGACACCGAGACCAGTGAGGACCTCGCGGCGGTGGTCCGGAAGGGGGCGGCCTTCCATCACGCCGGCCTCTCCGCGGAGCACCGATCGCTCGTCGAGGACGCCTTTCGCGATCGGTTGCTGAAGGCCATCTGTGCGACGCCCACCCTCGCGGCGGGGGTCAACACCCCCAGCCGCCGGGTGATCGTCCGCGACTGGCGCCGGTACGACGGCGAGTTCGGCGGCATGAAACCCCTCGACGTACTGGAGGTCCACCAGATGTTCGGCCGCGCTGGACGGCCGGGGCTCGACCCCTACGGCGAAGCGGTCCTACTCGCGAAGGACCACGACACCATGGACGAACTGTTCGACCGGTACGTTCACGCCGACCCGGAGCCGGTGCAGTCGAAACTCGCCCGGGAGCCGGCGATGCGGACCCACCTCTTGGCGACGGTCGCCTCCGGGTTCGCCCGCAGCCGCGACGGCCTCCTCGACTTTCTCGACCGGACGCTGTACGCGGCCCAGAGCGACACGACCGAGCGCTTGGAGTCGGTCGTCGACAGCGTGATCGAGTATCTCGTCGCCAACGACTTCGTCGAGCGGTCGGGTGACGAACTCGCGGCGACGAGTCTGGGTCACACCGTCTCGCGGCTCTACCTCGACCCGATGAGCGCGGCCGAAATCGTCGACGGCCTGCGCGCGGCCGACGAGGCGGGCGACGACCCCACGGCGCTCGGCCTCTATCACCTCGTCTGCCGGACGCCCGACATGTACGAACTCTACCTGAAGTCGGGGGACCGCGAGACCTACACCGAACTCTGCTACGAACGCGAGTCCGAGTTCCTCGGCCGCGTCCCCTCGGAGTTCGAGGACGTGCGCTTCGAGGAGTGGCTGTCGGCGCTCAAGACGGCCAAACTGTTGGAGGACTGGGCAAGCGAACTCGACGAGGACCGCATCACGGAGCGGTACGGCGTCGGCCCCGGTGACGTTCGTGGGAAAGTCGACACCGCGGAGTGGTTGCTCGGTGCGGCCGAACGGCTCGCAGTCGAACTGGAACTCGACTCGGTCGTGGCGGTGCGCGAGGCGAAAAAGCGCGTCGCCGACGGCGTGCGCGAGGAACTGCTGGATCTGACGGACGTGCGCGGCGTGGGTCGTAAGCGTGCCCGCCGGCTGTTCGAGGCGGGCGTCGAGTCGCGGGCCGACCTCCGCGAGGCGGAGAAGTCGGTCGTCCTCGGCGCGCTCCGGGGCCGCGAAGGGACGGCCGAGCGCGTGTTGGAGAACGCCGGCCGCCAGGACGCCTCGATGGAGGGCGTGAGCGCCGCCGAAGGGTCGGTCGACGGCGGGCGCGAGGGCGAGGACGGCGCTGGAAACGCCGATGCGACCGGCGGCACGGGCGGCGCCGACCAGCAGGCCAGCCTGGGTGATTTCGAGTGATCGTGATCGAGGGGGTCGCCGTGGTCGACGACCTCGACGACCTCCTGGCGACCCTCGACGCCGTCGCCGAGGAGTACGGCGTCACGATCCAGGCGTTCGACGCGCGCTACCTGGTCGGCCGGCGTCACCTGGAGCGTGCGGTCGAACTGGCCGACCGGGCGTTCGACCGCGGCGAGAACGTCGCCCGCGAACGGAGCGTCGAGATCCTCCTGTACGCCGCGGGGCGCCGCCAGATCGACGACGCGCTGGCGATGGGCGTGAGCGAGGGGCGGACGCCAGTCGCCGTGGTGGTCGACGCCGGGGAAGGGGGCGAAGGCAGGGACGCGGCGGACGGGACAGAGACGAAGGCAGCGGCCGCCCTCCGTGACCGCCTGCCTCTCGATCCGACGCCGACGCTGTCGTCGATCGACGCCGAACGGGTACGGTCCTTCTTCGACGTGACGGATGCGGAACTCGACGCCGTCGAGGGCGACATCGCCGACCTAGTGTGCGAGCGCGTGGCGCTGCTGGACGTAGAGAAGTGACGCCGTGACGGATAGCGTATAAAAAACGGTGAGACAATCGCCCCCGCCGCTTACATGGTGAGGTGCCGTGTATCTCCGCAGGATGACTGGTGATGAATCCGACGACGACGACGGAGCACCGACGGACATGGAGATCGCGCGAGCGACGGAGACGCGGCCGATCGCGGACGTCGCCGGCGACCTCGGTCTCTCGCGGGACGACCTCGACCCGCAGGGGGACGGGATCGCGAAGATCGAACAGGACGCGATCCAGCGGACGCTGTCGGACGCCGACGAGGGGAAACTGATCCTCGTGACGGGGACGACCGCGACGCCCAAGGGGGCGGGCAAGACCGTCACGACGGTCGGCCTGGGCCAGGGGATCGACCACATCGGTGAGAACGGCGTCGTCGCCGTACGCGAACCGTCGCTCGGACCCGTCTTCGGCATCAAGGGCGGCGCCGCGGGCGGCGGCCACTCGCAGGTGCTTCCGATGGAGGACATCAACCTCCACTTCACGGGCGACCTGCACGCGCTGACGACGGCACACAACCTCGTCTCCGCGACGCTCGACACCAAGATCCACTACGGCAACGACCTCGACGTGGACGTCGACGAGGTGAGCTGGGAGCGCGCGCTGGACATGAACGACCGCGCGCTCCGCGACGTCGTCGTCGGCCTCGGCGGGTCGAGCAACGGCCCGCCCCGCGAGGAGGGATTCCAGATCACGGCCGCCTCCGAGGTGATGGCGGTGCTCTGTCTGGCCGACTCGCTGGCCGACCTGAAAGAGCGCCTCTCGCGGACCATCGTCGCCTACGACTCGACGGGTGAGCCCGTCACGGTCGCCGACCTCGGCATCGAGGGGGCGATGGCGATGCTGCTGAAAGACGCCCTGCGACCGAACCTCGTCCAGACCATCGAGGGGACGCCCGCGTTCGTCCACGGCGGACCGTTCGCCAACATCGCCCACGGGACGAACTCCCTCGTGGCGGACAAACTCGGCCTCGCGCTCGGCGACTACCTCGTCACCGAGGCGGGCTTTGCCGCCGACCTCGGCTTCGAGAAGTTCGGCAACATCGTCTCGCGTCACGGCGTCGCGCCCGACGCCACCGTCCTGACCACCGCCGTGCGATCCATGAAATACCACGGCAAGGACATGTGGCCGGTCGACTACGACGAACTGAAAGAGCCGGATCCGGACGCGGTGCGAGCGGGGATGACGAACCTCGATCACCACGCCGGCATCATCGAGCAGTTTGGCGTTCCCTTCGTCGTCGCGGTCAACCGCTTCCCGACCGACACCGACGCGGAGATCCAAGCCATCGTCGACCACTGTGAGCGGGAGGGTTACCCCGTCGTCGTCTCGAACGCCTTCGCCGAGGGTGGCGCGGGCGCCGCGGAACTCGCCGAGACGGCGACGGACCTCGCGGACAGCGATCGGGGGAACTTCCAACCCCTGTACGACACCGACGAATCGCTGACCGAGAAGATCCGGACGGTCGCCACCGAGGTGTACGGTGCCGCCGACGTCCACTTCACCGACGACGCCCGAGACGACCTGGAACGCCTCGACGAACAGGGCTACGGCGACATGCCGGTCTGTCTCTCGAAGACCCAACACTCGACGACCGACGACCCGACCCGGAAGGGCGCCCCGGCGCTCGACTGGACGCTGACGGTGCGCGAGTGTTATCCCGACGCCGGCGCCGGCTTCGTCGTCGTCCTCACGGGCGACGTACTCACGATGCCCGGCCTGCCCGAGACGCCCGCTGCGGAGGGGATGGACGTAGACGAGGACGGTAACATCAGCGGGCTGTTCTAGATCCGCGGTCCCGGCCGTCCGAAGGAAAAAGATTACCTCAGCCCGACCCCAGTGTTATCATGTCCGCCGGACAGTGGAGGCACCCATACGCCGGTCGTTCGATCGTCGTACCGGTGGACATCCGACCGCGACGGCCGTCGCGATCGCTCTCCCCCTTCCCTTTCGGATCGTTCAAGAGCGTCGGCCACGTACGTGGGCGCGTGTCAGACCGGATCGACGACGCTCCCACGGTCTCCTGTGAACGGTGTGGTCGGGAGTGGGACCTGTCCTACGAACTCGACGAACTGATGGCCGGGAACCGCGCCGTCGAGCAGTTCGCACTCGATCACGAACGCCACACCGGCCACTACCCCGACGGCGTGGCGACCTGGCGGGCGGTCTGTCGGCGCTGTCCGGACGGCGTCGAACGGCTCTCGGAGTCCGCCGCGCGTCGCTGGGCACGAACCCACGCCCGCCACACGCGCCACGACGTGACGCTCCGTCACGCCGAGGACGGCGAGACGACGCTGATCGAGGGCACGGAGTGAGCCCTCACCGCGGATCGCTCTCCCACCGGTAGCCACACGCCCCGCAGTCGGCGAACTCGGTGTCCCGGCGCGTCTCCGGGTAGAACGCGGCGTCGTCGATGCGTGCCTCACACGCCGGACAGATCGCGTGGTCCGGGACGAGGGTTCGCTTATAGACCGTCCCGCAGTCCGGACACTCGATCTGGCGGTCGGGGCCGTCGCCCTCGACGGTCGCACCACACTCCATGCAGGTGTAACGACGGCGCGGTCCGTCGCCGCCGTACTCGGTGCTCGGGGCGGACCAATCCAGGTCGGCGTCGTCGTTAGCGTCGGCGTCGGCGTCCCCCAGTCCGAGCCATCCAAATACCCGTCCGAGCATGGGTTCGGATACGAAGTCGAGCGCAAAACGGTTCGGGTGTGGGGGACGACTTTTCACCGCCGACCACGAGGATCGACCGTGATCCCGCTCGTCCACGACTTCGACGACGCGGTGGTGGTGGTGTTCGGCGGCGGTCCCGTCGGCGCCCGGAAGGCTCGCCGCTTCGCCCGCGAGGCCCGGGTCGTCGTCGTCAGTCCCGCCTTCGTGGACGCCGACTTCGGGGGAAGCGAGTTCGTCCGCGCCACGCCCGATCCGGAGGACGTGCCGGCGTGGATCACTCGGGCCGACCCCGCGCTGGTCGTCGCAGCGACGGACGACGACGCGTTCAACGCCGCCGTCGAGCGGTACGCCCACGAGGCGGGCGTCCTCGTCAACCGCGCCGACCGCGCCGGCGCCCGGGAGCCCGGAAGCGTCGTCGTCCCCGCGACCGTCGAGGACGACCCCGTGGGCGTCGCGGTCACGACGAGTGGCACCAGCCCGGCGGTGAGCCGCCACCTGCGACGGGAACTGGAGGGCGTCGTCGACGGAGCGGGGACGGTGGCGACCGTCGTGAGCGAGCTACGGGACGAACTGAAAGGACGGGAAATCGAACCGGACGCCCGGCGCGACGCGGTTCGGGCCGTCGCGAACGAGCCGGCGGTGTGGTCGGCTGCCAGGGAGGGAGACAGCGAGGAACGCGTCCGTGAGGTCGCGACACGGGCGGTCGACGGGGTTCTCGACGACTGGCGCTCGCCGTAACTACCAGTCGACGCTGAGCGTCCCGTCGCCCTCGGGATCGGGTGCGATCTCCTCGTCGGTGCGGCGGTCGATCACGTGGATGACGCCGCTGCCCTTCTTCGCCGGACAGACCTCGGCGGCGCGGACGTTGTGATCTAGCGCCGTCGCGTCGACGTAGTACGTCTTCGGGCGCGCCAGTCCGGTGTCGAGGTCGAGGTCCCAGTTCGCGGACACCTCGGCGCACTTCCCGGTGCCGATGCACTTGTTCGCCTCGAAGATGATCTTGTACGGTTTCTCGTCGACCGGCGGCGCGTCGGCGTCGCCGACGTCGCTCGGGCGGAGGACGTCGTCGCTCATCCCCACTCCCGCAGGTCGGCCAGCACGGCCGCGGCCGACCCGTCCGAAATGGCGGCGCGGGCGGCGTCGAGGGCCGCCGAAAGCGAGTCGGCGTCGTCGCCGGCGTAGATCCGGACGGCGGCGTTGAGCGCGACGGCGTCGGCCCAGTGGTCCGTGCGGTCGCCCGCGACCACCTCGCGGGTGAGCCGAGCACTGTCTTCGGCCACGTCGGGCACCTGCAGGTCCTCCGTCTCGAAGTCCATGCCGTACTCGGCGGTCTCGATCTCGTAATCCTCGAAGGCGCCGTCCGCCCGCCAGTCCGCGACCTTCGTGTAGCCCGGGCGGATGTCGTCGTACCCCTCCATCCCCTGGAACATGACGACGCGATCGAGGTCGTGAAACGCACTCTCTTCGAACGTCTCGACGACCTTCTTCGCGAAGGCGAGGTGATAGAAGGAGCCGAGGTGGACGCTCGCGCCGGCGGGGTTGGCGAGCGTCTCGACGGTGTTGACGAAGGTACGGACGCCCATCTGCTCCCGGCGGTCGAACAGGGCGTCGACGGCGGGGTTGAACGCGGGCTGGTAGTAGAAGCCGAAGCCGACGTCGTCGACGGCGTCGGCCGACTCGGCCGGCGTGAGGTCGGTCGCGACGCCGAGTTCGTCGAGGACGTGCTTGTACGTGTCCTGCTTCTGCGTGGGGACCCGGTCGCCGGAGTGGGCGACGACGGGCGTCCCCGCGGCGGCGGCGACGACGCCGGCGGCGACGCCCAGGATGGCCGACCGGCCCTTGCCGTCGTAGTTGGCGCCGCAGTCGACGGGGTCGGCGTCGGGGGTCGCGTACTCGACGCGGTCGCACATCCGGTCGACGAACGCGGCGAGTTCGGTTCCAGTGTTGTGCTTCCAGCGGTTGGCGAGCCAGAAGGCGCCGAGCGTCGTCGGGTCCGGGTCACCGTCGAGAATGCGCTCCATCGCCTCGCTCGCCTGGGCGCGGGTCATGTCCTCCGCGGACTTCGTCCCGGAGCCGACCACCTCGGTCATCAGACGCTTGAGCGGCCAGTCGCCGTCAGTCACCGTCGGTTACCTCCACCTCGACGATCCGCTCGTCGGGGGCGGCGAGGGGCGTCCCCTCGGCCATCGCGTCGCTGCCGCCGAGGCAGTGGGCGACCGTCTCGCGAACGCCCACGACGTCGCCGACGACGGTGACGGCAGGAGGTTCGATCGCCGCCTCGTCGACACGGGAGACGATGGTGTCGAGGGTGCCGGTGACGACCCGTTCCGCCGGGAGCGTGGCCCGTTCGACCATCGCGACGGGCGTGTCGGCCTCGGCCGCCCCCGCGCGAAGGGCGGTGACGTTGTCCGGCAGGCGACCGACGCCCATCAGGATCACCAGGGTCCCGCCGGCGTCGACGAGCGTCGACAGGGCGTTCCAGTCGAGGGCGCTGTCGGCCTTGGTGGGGTCCTCGTGACCCGTGACGACCGTCAGGCTGGACGCGTGGTCGCGGTGGGTCGCCGGAATGCCGGCGACGTCGGGAGCGGCGACGGCGCTCGTGATCCCCGGCACCACCTCGAAGGCGACGCCGTGGCGCGCGAGGTGTTCCGCCTCCTCGCCGCCGCGGGCGAACACGCAGGGGTCGCCCCCCTTGAGGCGGACCACGTCGTTGCCGGCCGTGGCCTCGCGGATCAGCCGGTCGTTGATCTCGGCCTGGGGCGTTCGCTCGCCGTCGGCGCGCTTGCCGACGTTCGCGACCCGCGTCGGGTCGGGGATCGATTCGATCACGCCGTCGCCCACGAGCGAATCGTGGAGGACGACGTCTGCCTCGTCGAGCAGACGCCGGGCTTTCACCGTCATGAGTTCGGGATCACCCGGGCCGGCGCCGACGAGATACACCGTACCGGTTGTCGTCGTGGTGTTCATCGGTGAGTGGTTGGGTTGCCGCCGGCCCGCCGGTACCGGACCCGGTAGCGGTTGGCCGGATCGGTCAGGTCGCCCGGCGGTACGTCGGCTGCTGGCTGTTCCGGTGGCTGTTCGTCCGGCGGTTCGTCGACAAGCACCTCGCGGGCCGCGGCGACGAGGAACGAACACGGCTCGCGGCAGGGGAGGTCCCCCGCGCCCCGATCGACGGGCAGCGTGTCGTCGGCCGTCTCGTCCCACGTGCGCCGCTTGGCACAGTTGCCACAGACCGCCGCGGTCACGTCGGTCAGTTCCGCACGCGAGAGGTTCGCGACGCGCTCGTAGATGCCGGTCTGTCTGGCGGCCACCTCGCGGTAGGGGACGGGGTCGGCGTCGTCGGCCCACTCCTCGATCCCGGCGGGGTACGCCGACGCGACGGCACGGAGCAGGATCGGGTCGTCAAGCCCCGGCATCACCCACCCCGTCGGCAGCGATCGCTCGCCGGCGAAGGGGCGGTAGCGGCCGTCGTCGTCGCTGCGGACGAACCCGCGGAACGTCGCGGGGTCGCGGTCGACGAGGTCGGCACGCGGGCGCCCCCGGTCGGCGCGGTGGCGGAGTTCGTACGCCTCGCCGTCGGCGACGACGAGGAGATCACCCCACTCGCGGGCCCGGCGACCGTCCGCGACGGGCGCATCGTCGACCCACGACAGGAAGGCGTCGCCGGCGTCGGGGCGGACGGGCGTCTCCGCCCCGACCGTCCGGTCCACGTCGGCGCCGGCGTCGGCCGCACGTTCCAACAGCACCTCGGGCATGAGCGGGTCGGTCCCGACGGCGGAGGTGTACCAGATCCGGCGGCCGTCGACCTCGCCGGGGACGGGGTAGCCCGAACGCGGGTCGTCCGTCACTCCGAGGAGTTCCGGAATCTCGTCTTGTGTGTGGAAGCCGTCGGCGATAAAGAGGGGGACGACCGCGACGTCGGCGGCGTCGAACCGATCGAGGACGTCGTCGACGTAGGGTTCCTCGTCCATGAACAGGGCGCCGACCTCGGCGAAGTCGGTCGTCTCGCGCAGGGCGTCGACGTGGTCGTAGATGGCGTCGGCGCTGTTGGGGTTGCGCTCGGTGCCGTGGCCGATCACCGCGAGCGCCGTCTCGGCCTCGGCGACGTCGTCGTCGAGGTAGCGACGGGCGCGTTCGGCGACCACCTCGGTCATGGCGGAGTGGGTGCCGACGGGATCGGTGTAGACGATCCGGGGTTCGTGTGACGTCCCGGTCACGTCGGCGACGCCGAGACCGAACTCCCGAGGGAGCACCCGATCGACGAAGTAGCCCTGACTCACGAACAGCGGGACGACGTAGGCCACGTCGGCGTCGACGGTTCGGATCGACGACCGGAAGGACGGGGACTCCTTCCAGAAGGCCTCCCGGACCTGCTCGAAGCAGCCACGCTCGCGGATCGCGTCGGCGTGGGCGTACGTCGGCGTCGCGGAGTCGGGGTTGCGGTGGGAGCCGTGGGCCGCGACGATCAGGGCTTGGTCGCTCATGACTCGTCGGCCCCGTCCACTCGGTCCGCGGCCTCCTGTAGTTCGGTCGCGAGGGTGCGTGCCTCCTCGGCCGAGAGCGTCACGTGATCGGCGTGCGGGGGAACCGACTCCAGTTGGGTGTTGTCGAGTTCGAGGTCGAGCGACACTGTCTCGGGATCGTTCCGGGCCGTCCGCACGTTCAGCGTGGCGAAGGCCTCCTCTTCGAACCCGTGCCCCTCGACGCTGGCGTCGAGGAGGTCGAACGTCGTGAAGGCGTTGACCTTCAGCACGCGGTCGGCCATCTCAGTCGTCCGACGGGAGCGGTTCGCCCTGGCCGTTCGTCGGCGCTGGCGAGGCGTCCATGTCGGTGTCCTCGGCGTAGGGGTACCACGTCATCTTCGTGTTGCCGAGGTAGGGGTCCTCGTAGCTCGTCTCCGCCGACTCCGCGAGGGCCGCGAGTTCGTCCTCGTCGCGGTCGGCGACGAAGTCACGGAACGACTCCTCGGGATCCGAGCGCTCCGCCTCGTAGGTTTCGAGGAGGTTTGCGATGTAGCCGGGCACCTCGTCGGCGGGCACGCGCATCTTCACCCAGTCGGCGAACTGCGGGTTCTCGCCCAGACCGCCGCCGAGGCCCACGTCGAAGGCCTCCACGGCGTCGCCGTCCTTCCGCGTTTTCATCCCCCGGAGGCTGATGTCGGCGATCTGTGGCTGGGCACACGAGGCCGTACAGCCCGAGAGGTGGATGTGGAAGTCCTCGACGCCCTCGGGGACGGGCACGTTGTCGCGGAGCCAGCGGCCGTACCGGACCATCCGATTCTTCGTCTCGACGATGGACAGCGAGCAGTACTCGGTGCCGGTACACGCGATGGAGCCACGCATGAACGGGTGCGGATCCGGCGAGTGCTCCGCCAGCAGATCCTCGGCGAGGAAGTCGTCCAGATCCTCGTCGGCGATGTCGCCGACGAGGACGTTCTGTCGCTGGGTCAGGCCGATCATCTCGGAGCCGTACTCGTCGGCCAGATCGGCGAGGTCGATCACGTCGTCGGCGGCCATGCGACCGACGAGGACGGAGAGGCCGACGAAGTTCTGCCCGTCACTCTGCTCGTGAACGCCGATGTAGTCGCCCGGGGAGTCAGAGCGGCCGGCGTTGTAGTCGTACTCGTCGCGAAGCCCCTCGCCGGCGGTGGGGAGTTCGTAGTCGACGTACTCCTCTTGCAGCACGGAGCGGACCTTCTCGGGGCCCCACTCGTCGACGAGGAACTTGATGCGGGCGTTGAAGCGGTCGTCACGGTCGCCGTAATCACGGAAGAGCGCGGAGAGCCCGGCGGCCACGTCGGCCGCGTTCTCGGGCCGGCAGAAGACGTCGATGTCCCGAGCGAAGCGGGGTTCCTTGCGGGCGAGACCGCCACCGACGTTGACGTTGAAGCCCTCGATTTCTTCCCCATCGATTTCCTTGATCGCGGGCTCGAAGGCGAGGTCGTTGATGTCGCCCTGGCCGGCGCCGCGGCGGTCGCCGGTCACGGCGACCTTCCACTTCCGGGGCAGGTTCGAGTAGAGGTCGTTGCCCTTGAACGTCTCGTGGAGTTCCTGCACGACGGGCCAGACGTCGATGAGTTCGTCGGCGTCGCGGCCGGCGACGGGCGAGCCCACGATGTTGCGCCAGGAGTCGCCACACGCCTGAATCGTCGAGAGGCCGACCGATTCGAGTTCGTCGAAGATGTCGGGGATGTCCTCGACTTTGATCCAGTGAAGTTGGATCGACTGTCGGGTCGTGAAGTCGGCGTACGCCGCGCCGAACTCGGGGTTGTCGACGGGTCCCGTCGCGTACTCCCGAGCCACTTCGCCGACGGTTCGAAGCTGTTCGGGCGTCATCCGGCCCATCGGCGTCCCGATGCGCATCATGAAGTAGCTCTCCTGTCCCTTCCGCTGGTGGTACAGGCCCCACCATTTGAACCGCTCGAACCACGCGTCGTGTTCGTCCTCCGGGATGGCGTCCCACCCCTCCTCCGCGAATCGGAGGAGGTGATCGCGTATCTCCATCCCGTAGATTTCGTCTTTCCAGCTCTCGACCTTGGACGGCATGGAGCCCTAGAGTGGACGCGAACATATACGGTCGGGCACGCCGTCAACCTTCCCCGGCTCTCCGGGGAGAAAGAAATACTTGCCGCTATCCTGGAGGCGGCGACTCAGTGCGGCGTCGCCGGCCTGGGACGTGGACGCTCCCGGGAATCACCGGACGGAACGCACCCGTCCCCGGATCGACGCGGCCGAGCATCAGCCAGTCGGTGACGCCTTCCTCGCCGCACTGGATACACCGGCCGGCGATCCGTCCCTCAACGCTCGTGCCGTCGGCACCCACCTCGACGAAGCCCTCGGCGAGGAAGTCGGCGAGTCGACAGTCACAGAAATCGTGGCTGGCGAGCCGCCAGAGGTCGCTCACGTTCACCTCGCGGGAGTCGTTGACGCTGACCCAGGCCCCGTCGTCGAGTTGGTGAACGTCGGTCGTCATGACCCCCGCTTGGCCCCCGACGGCGGTAAGCCCGTCGGCGGCCGCGAGGTTTGCCGGTCGTCGGACGGTCGATTCGGGGATCGAACGGCCGGAATCGGGAGACAGCGTTGGGTTCGTGGCCGAACACCCGCGTCAGGGAAACCGGAAAGGACCGCCTCCATGCGGGAGAACGGGTAGCGATTACGCCCTGACGCGGCCTTATACGGCCGTGACGTGTACGGATGTTCGATGAGCGAGAACAGCGAGGTCGTGAAGAGCCCGTCGGACGCCGAGGCGGAATCCGAACGTGACGAAGCTGCGGAAGCGCGAAACCACCTCTCCGACGTCGAGCCGGGTGCCGGCTGTACGGAGATTTGGGAACATCTGAGCGAGACCCGAGACGGCGCGGCACAGGACTAGCTTCTCTTTCCGTCCGCTCGATGCCGAGGCCGACGCCCCACTCCGGCCGTCGCCACCGAGCGACGCCGCTGCGGACCCGCCTCAGCGCGGGGCCGGAAGCGCCGCGACCGCGTCGCGGACGGCCGCGTGAAACCGGTCGCTCGCGTAACGGTCGCGAGGGAGCGTCGGGCGGGCGTCCGCCTCGATCGCCGCGGCGACGGTCGCCACGGCGTCGTCCGTCGAGGCGAACAGACGGTCGGGGCGACCGTCGAGCACCTCCCGCTGGCCGCCGGCGTCGGGGGCGAAGGCCACCATCCCCGCAGCGACGTACTCCGCGACCGCCATGCCGAAATGTTCCTCCGGCTTGCAGTTGAGCCCGTAGCGGTGGGTTTCGAGCAGTTCGTCGATCCGCTCGCGGGGCGCGTCCCGGTCGAGGTGGACGTACGATCGGTCGGCCGCGGCGGTGGCGACCCGCCGACCGTAGTCGGCGTAGATGGGCGAGGACGACCCGACCAGGTGGAGGTGGAGGTCGTGTCCCCGGGCGCGGACGCCGTCGACGATCCGGATCGCCCGGAGCGGCCGCTTGTCGGGTGCCAGTCGCCCGACGACCACGACTCCCGACTCGCGGTCGTCCCAGGGACGCGGATCGGGGGGCGGATCGACCGGCGGGAAACACACCGTCGGTCGGCGGCCGTAGGCGGTCTCGACGGCGTCGGCCGTCCATTCGGAGTTGGCGAGGAGGTGGGCGTCGGCGGGGAGTCGCCGGTGGCCGAGGCCGGCCAGTCGGCTCCAGAGCGAATCGAGGCGCCCCGCGTCCCCGGCCGACGTCGCCCGGCGGTTGAACTGCGGGTAGTGGACGTACTGGACCGATGGAAGCGGGAGGGCAAACTCGTTGGCGGTGCTGACGGCGGCGTCGAACCGGTCGGCGTGGCGGGCGAACAGGCGGCGAAGCAGGACGCTCCGGGGGGCCAGCGCCGGCCCGAACCGCTCGGGGAGGGCGTCGAACGCCCGGCAGACGAGGACGTTCCCCGGCGGTCGGTGGACGGGGACGTCGGCCGCGGTGTCGAACAGGCGATTCAGTTCGTCGAGCGACGACCGCGAGAGGGTAAAGAGCGTCACCTCGTGGACGGACTGCAGCGCTTCGCAGACGTGGAGACAGACGGTGTCGGCGCCGCCGCGGCCGTCGAGCGTGTTGTGGAGGACCGCCACCCGCGCCATGCCGGTCCTGGGGCGGCGACCGTCTTAATACGATGTATCGTAAGTCACTACCGGTGGTTCGCCGAGACGGTCCGGCGAATCACCGGTAAACAGGTACAATAATCCGTATAACTCCGGGCGGGAGGCTTTTCACGACCGCCGCCCGCCGACGGGTATGGAGTGTGCGTTCGTGGGCTGTGGCGCGGTAGCCGAGCAGTACGCCGCCGGCCTCGACGCGTCGTCGCTCTCGCCGGTCGCCGTCTGTGACCTCGACGCCGACCGGGCGGCGTCGCTCGCGGCCGCCACGGGCGCGACGGCCTACACCGACCTGGACGCGTTGCTCGAGGCCACGGACGCGCCGCTCGTGGTGAACCTCACGAGCCACGGCGCCCACGCGACGGTGACCGAGCGGGCGCTCCAGGCGGGGCGGCACGTCTGGAGCGAGAAACCGCTCGCGATGGAGGCCGACCGGGCGCGAGGGCTCCTCGACCTCGCGGCGTCGCGGGGGCTGGGGCTCGGCTGTGCCCCGATCACTCCGAGCGGCGAGAACCAGCGGCTCGCCCGGCGAGCGCTCGACGACGGCCGCCTCGGACCGGTCCGCCTGGGCTACGCCCACGCCCACGTCGGCCGCGTGACCGAGTGGCACGACGATCCCGGTTCCTTCCTCCGGGTCGGGCCGCTGTACGACGGGGCAGTCTACCCCTTGACTCTCCTCGTGGCGTGGTTCGGCCCCGTCGCGCGGGTGCGGTGCGCCGACGCCACCGATCCGTGGCCCGACCGCGAGGAGCGGTCACCCGAGCGACCCAGCCACGTCGAGGCGACACTCGACTTCGAGGCCGGGGCGCTAATCCGTCTCACTGCGAGCTTCTACGCCCCCCACCGGAGTCGAGAGTTCACGAGCCTCGAACTCCACGGCGACGACGCGTCGCTCTACCTCGGCGACGCGGGCGCGCAGGGCGGCGACGGCGAGAGTCACGTCTCGGTCGGCCGCGAGGGGCGGCACTACACCACGACCCCGCTCACCGCGCCGTCGCGGCGGACGGCCTACCTCGACGGGCCGGAGCGCCTCGCGGCGAGCGTCCGGCGGGGGCGGCCTGCCCGCGATACTGCCAGGCGGGCCGCCCACGTCGTCGCCGTCTGCAACGCGATCGAACGGGCGGCCGATCGGGGGGAGGCGGTCGCCGTCGACGCGGGGGGCGTCGAGACGCCGGACCGGCGCCGCGTGGTGTGGGGAACAAAGGGGGGACAGGACGCTGGAGTCGTCGGCCCGCCGACCGCCGCGCTCCGCCTGCCGCCGGTCGGGATCGGCTGTTCGCGCTACCGCGACGGGACGTACGTCGACCGCCGGGGCTCCATCGCGACGGCGCTGGACGCGGGCTATCGCCTCCTCGACTCCGCGGAACTCTACGGCAACGAGGCGCGGATCGGCGACCTCCTCGCGGCACCGGGGAGTCCCGACCGCGAGGCCCTGTTCGTCGCGAGCAAGGTGTGGAACACCAACCACGGCCACGTCGCGGAGGCCTGCGAAACGACGCTCGCGGATCTGGGGCTCGACCACCTCGACTGTTATATGATCCACTGGCCGGAGTCGTGGGCGTACACGGGGCCACTGCGACGGCTCGCAGCACTCCCCGTCGAGAAACAGGAGGCGCTCACCTTCCCCGAGACGGCGGACGGCGATCGGGACCGGGCAGAGGTGAGCCTCGAATCGACATGGCGGGCGATGGAGGACCTCCACGACCGGGGGCTGGCGGCGACACTCGGGATCTGTAACGTCGACCGGGAGATGCTTTCAGACCTGATCGAGTTCGCGCGTGTCCCGCCCGCCGTCGTCCAGGTGGCCCGGAACCCCTACCGGCCGCGCACCGATCTGGTCGAGTGGTGTCACGAGCGGGGGATCCGGGTGATCGCCCACTCGCCGTTGTCGGTACCGGGCCTGCTGGAAGAGCCAGCAGTCCGCGAGGGTGCCGCCGAGATGGGCGTCTCGCCGGCGGCGGCGGTCCTCGCCTGGCACGTCGGCGAGGGCGTCGTCCCCATCCCCGGCAGCACTGACCCCGACCACGTGGTCGAGAACCTCGGCGCCGCGACCCACCGCCTCCCCGAGGGGGCACGGGAGCGGTTCGCGGCGCTCGAAGACCCCGACTTCGAGCGATGAGCGGGGAGAACGTCCGCGGGCGGCGACTCGACGCCGCGGCGGTGACGGCGACGGCCGTGGCCGCCGCGGGCGTGGCCGTCGGCGGCTGGACCCTCGTCGCCGACGCGACCACGCGCGCCGCCGCGAACCGCTGGACGGCGATCACGGGAGCGGTGCTGGCCTACGAGGTGGGTTTTCTCGCCCTCCACCTCGACGCCGGCCGACCGGGGGCGGCCGTCGCCCCGCCGAACCTCGTCACGCTGGGCCGGGGACTGCTGTACGCCGCCACGGCCGGGTTTCTGGTCGTCCCCCCGACCACACCGGCGGTGCGCTGGGCGCCCGCAGCCTGTTACGGCACCGGCGTCGCCCTCGATTTCGCCGACGGACGCCTGGCGCGACGGACGGGACGGACGACGCCGCTCGGGGCGAAACTCGATCACGCCTTCGATACGCTCGGATTCCTGGTCGCGCCGCTCGTCGGCGTCGCGTGGGGGCGGCTCCCACCGATCTACCTCTCGCTGTCGGCCGCGCGGTACGTCTATCTCCTCGGCGTCGGGTGGCGGCGCCGACGCGACCGACCGGTCGGCGACCTTCCCGAGAGCCGGGTGCGACGGCCGCTGGCGGCGCTCCAGATGGGCTTTATCACCGTCGCGCTGGCGCCGGTCGTGCCGGCGTCGATCGTTCACCCGGCGAGTCTGGTCGCCCTCGCGCCGTCGCTCGCGACGTTCGTCCGCGACTACGTCGCCGTCACGGGGCGACTGGGCGAGACGGGCGGCAGTATGAAGTGAGCCGCGTCGCTAGAGCGGGCGTGACAGGGAGCGTCGACGACGCGGACGAGTCAGGTGCCGTCGTCCCGCCGACCGGCCGGGCGCTGTACTTCACCGGCCCCCGGTCGATCAGCGTCGAACGGGAGTCGGTCAGTGCTCCGGGGCCCGACGAGGTGCTCGTGGAAACGCGTCTCTCCGCGGTGAGTTCGGGTACCGAACTCTTGATCTATCGGGGGGAGATGCCCCGCGACCTGCCCGCCGACACGACGATCGACGCCCTTGACGGCGACCTCTCGTATCCGCTGAAGTACGGCTACGCGACCGTCGGCGACGTAGTGGCCCTGGGCGCGAACGTCGACGAGGCGTGGCGGGGGCGGCGCGTCTTCGCGTTCAACCCCCACGAGAGCCACTTCGTGGCGGCACCGGCCGACCTCGTGCCGGTGCCGGACGACGTGTCGACGGCGACGGCCGCGCTGTTGCCGACGGCGGAGACGGCGACGACGTTCGTCATGGACGGGCGGCCGCGGGTCGGCGAGCGTGTCGTCGTCTTCGGCGCCGGGATGGTCGGCCTCGTCACGACGAGGGTGCTCTCGTCGTTCCCGCTGGAACGGCTGACGGTCGTCGAACCCGTCGCCCACCGACGGGAGATGGCCACCACCCTCGGCGCCGACGAGACGCTCCGGCCCGCGGAGGCGGCACGCATCGGCGACCGCGGCGGCCCGCCCGGGGCGGATCTGGCGTACGAACTCTCGGGGTCGCCGGCGACGCTCGACGACGCCATCGACGCCGTGGGCTACGACGGCCGGATCGTCGTCGGATCGTGGTACGGGCGCAAGCGCGCCGAGACGGATCTCGGGGGCTTTTTCCACCGGAACCGGATCGACGTATCGTCGAGTCAGGTGAGCACGCTCGCCCCCGATCTCCGGGGGCGGTGGACGAAAGAGCGCCGACTGGACGTGGCGTGGGATCGCCTCCGCGAACTGTCGACCGACCGCCTCGTCACGCACCGCATCGGCCTCGGGAACGCGGCCGAGGCATACCGACTGCTCGACGACGGCCCCGAGAACGCGCTCCAGGTGTTGCTCACCTTCGAGTAGGCCGAGCGTATAAGTCGCTGCCCGCCAATCGCCGGATATGTACCGGCTCTCGGTGTCGCGGGACTTCGTGGCCCAGCACTTCCTCACGGTCCCCGACCCCGGCCCCGAAGGCGAGGTCCACAGCCACCACTTCGAGGTGGCGGTGCGCTTCGCCGGCCCCGATCTGAACGAGCATGGCTACCTCGTCGACATCGACGCGGTCGACGCCGCCCTCGACCGACTGGAAGCCCGGTATCGCGACGCCTTGCTGAACGACTTGCCGGAGTTCGAGGGCGCGAACCCGAGCGTCGAGCGGTTCGCACGCGTCTTCGGCGACCGGTTCGTCGAGGCCGTCCCGACCGAAGGACCCACGCGCCTGACCGTCCGGATGTGGGAAGACGAGGACGCGTGGGCCAGCCACGAGCGAGCGCTCTGATGGACCACGCGGACGAGCGATATCTGGAGGCGAAACGGGTGGTCGACGACCGGGCGCTCGACCGGCGGGTACGGGACCGCCTCCTCGACGAACTCCCGCCGACCCCCCGGGTGCTGGAGGCGGGGTGTGGCACCGGTGTCACCGTCCCACGGCTGGTGGACTGGGGCGTGACCGCCGGCACGTACCGGGGCGTCGACAGCGACCCGGACGTCGTCGAGCGAGCGCGCGACCTGCGGATGGCCGACCTCGACGCCGACGACGCCGACGACGCCGACTTCCGCGTCGACGATCTGACCGTCCGCTTCGAGGCCGGCGACGCCCTCGACGCGTTCGACGGCGAATGGGCGGACCTCGTGGTGGCGGGGGCGTTCCTTGATCTCGTCCCCATCGACGACGCACTCGACGCCTTCGCCGGGGCGCTCGGCACCGACGGTCTGGTGTACGCGCCGATCACCTTCGACGGGGAGACGATCTTTCAGCCGGACCATCCGGCCGACGACGCCGTCGTCGCGGCGTACCACGACGCCATCGACGACGAACCGGGGCGGGACGTCCGGGCCGGCCGGCACCTGCTCGACCGCTGTCGGGAACGCGACGGGGACCTGCTGGCGGCCGGGGCGTCGGACTGGATCGTCCACCCGCAGGACGGCGACTACGCCGCCGACGAGCGTCACTTCCTCGGGACGATCCTCTCGTTCGTCGAGGCGGCGGTCGAGGGATCGGTCCCGGGTGCCGAGGCGTGGCTCCGGACCCGCCGGCGACAGCTCGACGCGGGAACGCTGACCTACGTGGCCCACGGGTACGACGTCCTCTATCGGCCCGGCTGAGCCACGGCCGTCCGGCGCGAGGCGGGCGGGGGCTACGCTTCCCGGCGGTAGAGCACGACGAGGACCGCGATCAGCCCGGCCTGGACGATCTTGTCGGCGATGCCGCCCGGACCGAGGACGTCCGGCCAGTTCAGATAGAAATAGAGGACGATCTGCACGCCGGTAAACGGGATGCCGACGAGATAGAGCAGGCGGCGGCGGTAATCGAGGCGGAGAAGCAAGATGGCGACGAAGAAGGCGACGCCAGCGAGGACGAAACTGATGCCCTGGAGGGTGTCGATAGCGAGGACGCCGAAATAGAGGTGGACGATCCCCGTGATCGCCGCCAGCGCGATGCCGAGCCAGTGGAGTCGGGTGAGCGACGCCGTATCGAGGGTGGATTCGGACGTGGATGACATTCCCACGCGCAGTAGGGAGCGAGCGACCTAAATCGTCGGGTCGGAGATTTATGCACCGCCGGATCGTTCACGGGGGTATGGGCGTCGAGTACGTTCGACGGGCGACCGATCCGGCGGTGTCGGTCGTCGTGCCGTCGGTCCCGACGTACGATCACGACCCGACGATGGCGTGTCTCCAGGCCCAGACGTTCGACGACCCCTACGAGATCCTCCTCGTCGACGACGGGACGGTGGACCGGTCGACGGCGCGCAACCGGGGATTGGAAGCGGCATCGGCGGACGTGGTCGCGCTCACCGACGACGACACCAGGCCCCCGGCGGACTGGCTGGCGACGGCACGCGCGGCCTTCGAGGCGGATCCGGACCTGATCTGTCTGGAGGGGCCGATCTACGGGGGCTGTCGCAGTTTCGGCCCCCGGCACTACGTGGGGTGTAACCTCGCGGTCCGGCGGGCGGCCGCCCTCGACGTCGGCGGCTTCCGTTCGGCGTTCTCGGAGTGGCGCGAGGACGTGGAGTTCGGGTGGCGGATGGAGGCGGAGGCGACGGGGCGCTGCCGGTTCGAGGAGTCGTTCCGGATGTGTCATCCATCGGTACCGCGGACGGCGTTCGATCCGGCACTGGAGCGGCGACTGAAACGGGAGTATCCGGACCGCTACGACGAGGTGATGGACGCGACGGTGGGCCGACGCCTCTACCGTCGGGCGAGGGCCGTGGGACTCACCCAGCCGATCCAGCGGATTGGAAACGCACTCCGGCGGCGGCTGCGGGGGAAATGTTCCGCGGCGGAACGCGTCGAGTGACGACGACAGCGCCGGGTCCCTATCGACGCAGAGACAGGTAGACGGCGCCGCCGGCGAGCATCGCGCCGAGGCCGGCAGCGACCAGGAGGGCGCGGTAGCCGACGAGCGACGACCCGAACGCGAGTCCCGCGGTGGCGGTGAACCCGACCGGGCCGAGGGTCTGTCCGAGTCGCAACACGCTCGTTCGCATCCCCATCACGCCGGCGCGGAGGTCGTCGTCGACGAGGGTGACGACCGCGGTGTCGATGGAGGGCATCACGACGCCGAAGCCGACGCCGAAGATCAAAAGCGACGCGCCGACGGCGAGCGGTGACGGGGAGAGCCGAACGGCCAGCAGTCCCACGCCGTAGGCGACGAAGCCGAGGGCGACGAGTTCCGGTGCGGACCGACGTGTCGAGAGCCGGCCGTACTGCGAGGAGACGGCCGCACTGGCGAGTGCGACGGCCGACAGGACGGCGCCGATCCGGCCGGCGCCGAGGCCGAACGCGTCGCTCAGGAGGAGCGGGAGGACGGTGAGGACGGCGCCGTAGAAGATGAAGAAGGCGAGAAAGAGCGCGAGGAAGATAGCGAGCGCCTGCGGCAGGACGGCGACCGCCCGGAGGCGGCCGAGGTAGGTGCGCACGTCCGTCGAGCGGGCGGCGGTCGGTTCGCGCAGCGCCACGGTCGCGAACAGGCCGACGACGGCGCCGACGCCGAAAAAGAGGAAGGGCGCCGACCAGCGGATCCCCGCGAGCGCGCCGCCGAGAAGCGGGTAAAACGCCGCGCCGGTGCCGATGGTGCTCCCGTTCAACCCCATCACGGCGTCGCGGCGGCGACCCTCGTACACGTCGCCGATCAGCGTCACCGCGAGCGTGACGAGCGCGCTCGCGCCCACCCCCTGGAGGAGACGGAGGACGATCACCTCGGTGAAGGTGCGGGCGAAGGCGACGCCCGTCCCCGTGACGGCGAACAGAAAGAGGAGTGGGACGATCACGCGCCGGCGCCCGATCCGGTCGGCCGCGAGGCCGACGAAGGGCGTCACGACGACGCCCGGCAGGGTGTAGGCCGTGATGACCAGGCCGACCTGGGCGTCTGAGACGCCGAAGACCGGGCGCAGGTCGGGCAGGACCGGACTGACCAGCGAGACGCCCATCACCCCCATCAGCGAACACGACAGGACGACGTAGAGCGTCCGCGACCGCCACGGAACGAGCGCCAGCCCCCGGTCCCCGTCGAGGTCGGACACGACGGGAGGTGACGCGGCGGGCTTGTTACCGTTGCGTTCGCGGCAGCCGATCTAGAACTGCTCGGCGGTGTCGATGCCGATGACCACCCCCGCCTCGTCCGGGGAGAAGCGGTCGTCCGCGCCGACGGACGCGGCAAAGAGGAGTCGCGCCTGCTCGGTGTGGGCGAGGCGAACGGCCGCCGCCGTCGCCTCGCCGAAGTCGAAGTCGTCGATCAGCGTCGCCCACTCGTCGCGGTCGATCCGGTACGCCCGCGTCCCGTCGACGGTGACGTAGTCCGCGGTCCGCTCGAACGCCGCGTGGCGCCCCAGCAACTCCGCGTTGAGCGCGAGTAGGGCGTCGGCGATGGCGGACGGCTCGGGATCGACCCCCTCGGCCACCCGTTCGACGACCGTCCCGGTGATCGGTGCTTCGCCGGTCTCCACCGTCGCGTCGTTCGTCATATGTCAACTATTCACAGTGCTCGACCTTCGATCTTTTGGGCCGGGGCCGAACGTTGATGCGGGATGGGGTGGTAGGACGGGACGGGCACGGATCGATGGAACGCCCGGGACCCAGATGACGAACCTTCGAGCCGACTCCCTCCGGTACGAGATCGACGGCGACCGCATCGTCGACGACGTGTCGCTCGACGTCGCGAGCGGCGAGACGATCGCCATCGTCGGCCCCTCGGGTGCGGGGAAATCGACGTTTCTCCGCCTACTCAACCGACTGGACGAACCGACCGCGGGGACCGTCTACCTCGACGACACCGACTACCGGACGCTGGCGCCGGCGACGCTGCGAAAGCGGGTGGGGCTGGTGCCCCAGCAGCCGGCGCTGCGGAACGGGACCGTCCGCGAGAACGTCACCATCGGGCCGCGACTCCGCGGGGAGTCGGTCGCCGAGGAGCGTCTGACCGCGCTGCTCGCGGACGTCGGCCTGTCGGGCTACGCCGACCGGAAGACGGGCGACCTGTCGGGCGGGGAGGCCCAGCGGGTCGCCATCGCGCGGACGGTCGCCAACGATCCCGACGTGTTCCTGCTCGACGAACCGACGGCGAGCCTCGACAGCGAGGCCGAAGCGGCGATCGAGCGACTGGTGGCCGAGCTACTTGCTACGGGCGAGCGGACGGTCGTCCTCGTGACACACGACGAGCGACAGGCCGAGCGCCTGGCCGACCGGGTGGCTCGCTTCGCCGACAGTCGGATCGTCGAAGTGGGGACACCGAGGGAGGTGATCGCGTGATCGCCCTCCCCGACCGACTGGCCGATCCGGTCGTCGTCCGTGGCCTCGGCCAGGTGGCCGCCGCGACGGCGCTCGCGGCGGTCGTCATCGCCATCTCGTCGCTCCGGGACCTGGGGCTGGAGCGGGAACTCGGCGGCTCCTTCGCCCGGGGGTTCGTCCAGGTGCTCGCGATGGGCGCGCTCATCGGCGCGCTCTTTGCCATCCCGCTGGCCTACTCGGGGGTCCTGCTCGCCGCGATGGTCTGTTATGCCGCCTGGGAGTCGCGCAAGCGCGGCGACGGCGTCCCCAGGGCCTTCCGCATCTCCGTCGTCTCCCTCGCGCTCGGATCGGGGGTCGTCATCGTGACGATGGTGGCCGCGGGCGCCATCGAGCGGACGGTTCGGAACCTGGTCCCGGTCGGCGGCATGATCATCGCGAACGCGATGAAGACGAACTCGCTCACGCTCGATCGCTTCCAGGGCGAGGTGGAGTCGAACCGGGCGGAGATCGAGGCCGTCCTTGCGCTCGGCGTCCCCCCCGAACGGGCCGTCTCGGAGTTCGTCACGGAGTCGGTGCGGGCGTCGCTCATCCCCGTCGTCGACGCGATGCGGACGCTCGGGCTGGTGTACATCCCGGGGATGATGGCGGGGATGATCCTCGGCGGCGCGAACCCCATCTACGCCGCCGAGTACCAGTTCGTCATCATGGGGATGATCTTCGCCGCCGGGGGCCTGACCAGCATGACGACCAGCCTCCTGCTCTCGCGGGCGGCCTTCACCGACGCCGCACAGCTCCGGCCGTTCGACCCCGTCGATCGGACCCTGCTCGGGACGCTACGGGCGGCCCTGAACAGGGAGGGATGAGCCGCCTCGCGGCCGGGACCGTCGATCTGGAAGACTTATACGACTACACGCCAACCGGACCCTAGAGGCTTCGATGAGTGCCAGAACCGACCCGATTCGGGTGTTGCACGTCGACGACGACCCGAGGGTGCTAGATCTGGCATCGACGTTCTTCGAACGGGAGTCGGCCCGGACCGAGATTGTCACGGCCACGACCCCGAGCGAGGGAGTCGACCTCCTCGCCGGCGACGACGTCGACTGTGTCGTCTCGGATTACGACATGCCCGACCGAAACGGCATCGAGTTCCTGGAGGCCGTCCGCGCGGACCGTCCCGAACTCCCCTTCATCCTCTTTACCGGCAAGGGAAGCGAGGAGATCGCCAGCGAGGCCATCTCCGCCGGCGTCACCGACTACGTACGCAAGGGTCCGGGGACGGATCAGTATACGATCCTGGCCAACCGGATCGAGAACGCCGTCGAGGCCGCCCGCGCCCGAGAACGGGCGGCGCGACAGGAACACATCAACACGCTGATTCGCGAGGTGAACCGTCGGCTGGTGTCGGCGGAGACCGCCGAGGAGATCGAACGGGCGGTGTGTGAGTCGCTCGCGGACTCCGAGCACTACCGGTTCGCGTGGATCGGCGGCGCCGACGGCGACGAGATCGTCGCCTCCGCCTCGGCGGGAGACGCCGCCGCCTATCTCGACGAGGTGACGATCCGCCGCGGCGAGAGCCCGGAGGGACGGGGGCCGGGCGGTCGAGCGCACCGAACGGGCGAGTTACAGGTCGTCCAGCGCATTCCAGACGATCCGTCGTTCGAGCCGTGGCGGGAGGTCGCCGACCGCTACGGGTTCGAATCCGTGGCGGTCGTGCCGGTCACGTACGGGGACGACCACCGCGGCGTCCTCGCCATCTACGCCGACCATCCCCACGCCTTCGAGGCGGTCGAGCGGGCGGTGCTCTCCGAACTCGGGGAGACGATCGAGAGCGCACTCGACGCGGCCGACACGCGGCGGCGCCTGGAAACCCACGAGGCGGCCGAACGGCGGCAGCGGGAACATTACTACCGGACGCTCGCGGAGGCGCTTCCCAACGGCGCCGTCGCGCTGTTCGACACCGACCTTCGCTACACCGTGGTCGGCGGGACGGTGTTCGAGAAACTGGATATCTCGCAGGCGGAGATGGAAGGCGAGGCGCTGGCTGACGTCCACTCGGATCGGTTCCGTCGGCGGTATCTGGACCACTACCGGGCCGCGCTCGCCGGCGAGACGCGGCGTTTCGAGTTCGAGTACGACGGCCGCCGGTTCGAGGCCCACGTCGCGCCCGTCCGCGACGAGTGCGGGCGGGTCGTCGGTGGGTTGTCGATGACGCAGGAACGCCGCGAACGGGGATCGAGCCCCGGGTCCGGCGCCGATCGGGAGCCGAAATCGGGGACCGGGGCGAGGACGGGGACCGACTGATCAGGCCGACGCGACCGCGTCGAGGACGGCCCCGTAGTCGGGTTCGTTCGTCGGGTCGTCGGCGACCCAGCGGTAGGTGACGACCCCGTCGGCGTCGAGGACGAACACGGCGCGGTTCGCGATGCCGTGGAGGCCGAGGTCCGGAATATCCATCTCCAGATCGTACGCCCGGATGGCGTCGCCCGCCATGTCGCTCACCAGGTCGAATTCGAGGCCGTGTTTCTCGCGGAACGCGCCCTGTGAGAACGGCGAATCCGCGCTCACGCCGAAGACGGTCGCGCCGGCGTCGTGGAAGTCGTCGAGATGCTCCTGAAGTCCGAGCATCTCGTTCCGACAGGGTGGGGTGAAGGCGCCGGGGAAAAAGGCGAGGACGACCGGGCCGTCGCCGAGGTGGTCGGCGAGGTCGAACGATTCGTGTTCGGCGGTGCCGAGGGTCGCCGTGAACGTGGGTGCGGTGTCGCCGGGTGCAGGCATACGCGATACGTGGATCGGCGGCGGCATAAATCCAGTCACGAACGGGGACGGGCCCCGTTACGCGCGGCCGTTGAGCGGACAGATGAAGTACGCCGGCGGGCCGAAGCCGGGGCGACCGAGAGTCACGTCGATGTACGACTTCTCGAGAACGGCGTCCGCGTCGGTCAGTGGGGCGTCCTCGTTGAACGCGTCCACGTCCGTCACCTCGGCGGAGAAATGCGTCCACTTCCCCCCGTTCCAGTCCCCGTCGCCGGGGGCGGATTCGGAGACGAACGGCGACCGCTGGTCGTCGCTCGCGTCGGCGTTGTCGTCGATGCGCCGTTCCCCGTCGTTGAGGAAGTAGATCCTGTCTTCGGGATCCGGCCGCTCGTCGAGCGGTTTCACGACGTTCGTCCGCCAGAGCACGCCGTTCGCGTAGACCCGTCCGAACGTCTTGCCGTTGCCTCGCTCGTCGCCGTTCCCCGGGGTCGCCGCGGCGGGCGCGACGAGAGGGAGTGCCAGTCCCCCGACGCCGAGCGCGACGCCACTCCGGAGCACCTGCCGTCTGGTCGGATCGGTGTGTCCTGTCATTGGGAGTCGGAGGTCGTGAGCCTCCACGCGGAACCGGGCGGAGAACCCACGTGAATATTTTTCAAACTCCGAAGGAACTCCGTCGAAGGTCGGTCTAGACTGTCACTAGACTGTCTCTTCTGGCGCGGGCGATCACCGCTCAGCGGACGAGGACGATGAACGAACAACTAACACGGTGGCCGGGCAAACGGATCGCATGGCCGAGTTCGGCGTGCTCTCGCTCGTTCCGCCGTTGTTCGCGATCGGATTGGCCGTCGTCACGCGGAAGGCGGTGTTGGCGCTCTTCCTCGGCGTGTGGTCCGGTGGTGTGATCGTCACCGGTGGGATCGGGCTGGGGCGGGCGTTCGAATGGATCGCCGCCGCCGTCGGCGAGAGTACCTTCCACGCCCAGATCCTCATTTTCACGCTGTTGCTCGGGTCGGCGGTGGCGATGATCTGGCGCCTCGGTGGCTCCCACGCCGTGCGGGACTGGGCCATCACCCGCCTCGACAGCCGACGCAAGGTCGGTGTGGTGACCTGGCTGCTCGGGCTGCTCCTCTTTTTCGACGACTACGCCAACACGGCGGTCGTGGGGAGCACGATGCGCGACGTCTCCGATCACCTGCGGATCTCCCGCGAGAAGCTCTCTTACCTCGTCGACTCGACGGCGGCGCCGGTGGCGACGCTCACCATCTCCTCGTGGGTCGCCTTCCAGCTCTCCATGATCGAGTCGGGGTACGAGGCGACCGACCTCGCCGCGAGCGAGGTTCCCAACTCGTTTGCCGTGTTTTTGCAGTCGATCCCCTACAACACCTACGCCATCCTCGCCATCGCCATGGTCGGGATCGTCGTATTGAGCGGGCGGGACTACGGCGAGATGCTCACGGCCGAACGCCGCGCCGCCGAGACGGGAAAGGTGACCCGCGACGACGCCCGGCCGATGCAGGACGTCTCGGCCGAACTCGGCGAGCCGAACGTCGAGGAGCCGAAACTGCTCGCCTTCTTTCTCCCCATCGGCGTGCTGATCGCCGTCACGCTGGGGTCGGCGCTGTACACCGGCTACAGTCCCGGCGCCAGCCTCTATGATACGATCGTCGGCGCGGACTACGCGGTGGCGCTCATCTTCGGCTCCTTCGCGATGGTCGCCTCGACATACGTCATCGGCGTCGGCACCGGGCTCCTCTCGCTCGGCGAGAGCGTCGACACGACCATCGACGGCTTCGGCGTCATGCTCACTGCGGTGACCATCCTCGTGCTCTCGTGGTCCATCGGTAACGTCGTCGAGACGCTCGGCACCGGGGAGTACGTCGGGAGCGTGGCGGGCCAGGTGCTCGACCCCGGACTCCTCCCGGTCGTCGTCCTGTTCACGGGCGCGTTCATCGCCTTCTCGACGGGGAGTTCCTGGGGGACGATGGGCATCGTGACGCCCATCGCCGTCCCCGTCGCCTGGGACCTGACCGGCGGGCACACCATGGTGGCCGCGGTGGTCGGGGCCGTCTTCTCCGGTGCCATCTTCGGCGACCACGCCTCGCCCATCTCCGATACGACCGTCCTCTCGGCGACCTTTACCGGCGCCGATCTGATCGACCACGTCCGCACGCAACTGTACTACGCCGTCACCGTCGTCGTCGTGGCAGCCGGACTCCTGCTCGTGTGGGGCTACACCCGCGTGAGTCCGTGGCTCCTGCTCACGATCGGCGTCCTCGTCCTCGTGGGGTTGGTGTACGGCTTGTCCACCCTCGACGCGCGACGGCGCGGGATCGGGTCGACGGGCGCGTCGAGTCCAGGGGCGGACGACGGTGGTGGGGCCGAGACGGGAGCGGGAACGTCGACCGACGAGGGCTAGTCGTCCGCCGCGATCGGGTCGAACTCGTGGATCGGCCAGTCGCGCTCGTTGTCCAGGGCCATCGCCAGTTCGTCGTCGTCGGGCGGCCGGGTAGTGAGGCGCACGCGCATGCCGATGGCCGCGTCGGCGTGGGGGACTGTGAGCCGTCCGGTCAGCCGCGCGCCGGAGTCGAGTTCGACGATCGCGACGGTGTAGGGCGCCCGCGCTTCGAGCGCCGGCGGCGGCGTACGCACCTCCGTGTAGGTGATCACGTCGCCGGTCAGTGGCTGCGATTCGGCGCGGAGGGTCCGCCCCCCGCAGGCGTAACACGCCGGGCGCGGCGGGATCAGGTGGGCGCCACAGTCCCGACAGACGGCGGCCAGCAGGTCGCCGTCGGCGAGGGCGGCGAAGAACCCCGGGAGGGTGAAGGGACTGTCGGCGGTGACGTCGGCGGCGGTACGTGGGGCCGTCGGTGGGGACGTGTCGTCAGTCATGGATGAGGACGTGGGCGACGGTGACGGCGTCGGCGACGCCGCCCTCGTTGATCAGCAGGCCGGTCGTCGCGCCGTCGACCTGTCGGTCGGGGGTCGCGGTACCCGTAAGCTGTTCGTACACCTCGACCGCCTGGGCCAGTCCCGTGGCGCCGATTGGGTGACCCCGGGCCTTGAGCCCGCCGCTCGTGCTCAGGCGCGTCGCGGTCCATCCCTCGGCCCGCTCGTCGGGGGGGAGCGCGCTCTCGTAGCCCCGACCGCGTGGCGCCAGCCCCGCCGCCTCGGCGAGGAGCGCCTCGGAGACGGTGAAGGCGTCGTGGACCTCGGCGACGTCGACGTCGGCGGGGGAGACGCCGGCCGCCTCGTAGGCCCGGGTCGTCACCTCGCGGGCGCCCTCGACGACGGCGAGGTTCCGCTCCGCGACGGCGATGTTGTTCGTGCCGGCGCCGACGCCCGCGACCCTGACGGCGTCGCCGGGCAGCGTCGCCGCCACGTCCTCGCTCGTGACGAGGACGGCGGCGGCGCCGTCGGTGATCGGCGCACAGTCGAACAGTTTCAGCGGCGGGGCGACGTACGCGGAGTCGAGGACCGTCTCGACATCCACCTCCCGCCGGAACTGCGCGCGCGGATTGGCGACGGCGTTGGCGTGGTTCTTGACCGCGATGCGGGCCAGATCACGCTCCGTCGCCTCGGTGTCGTGCAGGTACCGCTTGGCGAGGAGGGCGTACTGACTGGGCGCCGTGACGCCGGAGCGGCCTTCGAGCGCGCGGTCGAACGCCGCCGAGAGCGCGGTGGTGGCGCCGGCGGTCCCCCCGGCGGTCATCTTCTCGACGCCGCAGGCCAGAACGGCGTCGCGGCGCCCGCTCCGGACGTCCTCGACGGCGTGACGGAGGGCCATCGCGCCGGCGGCGGCACAGCCCTCGACGCGCTCGGCGGGGACGTGGCGCAGGCCGGCCCACTCAGCGAGCAACGTCCCGTACATGATCTGTCGCTCGTAGGACTCGGACTGGTTGCCGACGTACACCGCCTCGACCACGTCGGCGGGGTCGGGCAACCCCTCGAACGCCTCGACGACGGCGGCGCCGAAGAGGTCCCGACCCGTGAGGTCGGTGTGGCCGAACGGCGAGGTGCCGACGGCCGCGACGTGTGGTTCGCTCACACACCACATCTCTCGGGCCAGCGAGTTAATCTTACGTGCCACTCGCGGCGTCGAGGTGGTCGGTGAGGGCGTCGAGCGCCCCGTCGAGCGAGAGCCGATCGCGCTCGACCCGGCGGAGCGCCGCCAGGACGGCCGGATCGATCGGTGGCGAGCCGATTACCCGGGCTCCCCCGGTGGCCGCTGCCCGGTGGAGCCACCGGGTGACCGCACGGGCCGGTGCCGCGCGGACGTCGGTCAGGACGGCAGCCGTGCGCCACGCCCACGCTCGCCCCTCGGTCATGGAGAACAGCGAGAACGCCTCGTCGAACCGGCCGAACGTCGCGTCGACCGCCGACAGTCCCGGCGCGTAGAGGTCGACCAGCGCCGCTTGCTGGGCGTCGACCAGGCCGGCGAGGACGTCGTCGATCCGGTCGTGATCCGCGCGCTTGCGAGCGCGACGGGGGTCGATGCCCAGGTCACGGAGGGTCAACGCGAGATCGTAGTTGATGTGCGCGTTGATGCCGAGAAAGGCGTCCTGAGCGACGAGGGCGTCGCCGGCCACGGCGACGTCGAAGGCCACTCGCCACGGCGCCGGCACGGCCGCGTACGCGCCGCGCTCGAAGGTCAGAAACGCCCGCCGGTAGTAGTCCGCGAAGGTCACCGTATACCGGCGCATCCACTCGGGATCGGCGAAGCGGCCGTCGTCGATGGCCGCGCGGACGGCGTGGGTCATCCGGGTGTAGATCGTCGGGAAGACGGCCCGACGGTCGCCGGCGGCGCGCAGTCGGCGTTCGAGTGCGCGCAGGCGGTCGTGGGCGTCGTCGACGGTCTCGAAGGGGGTATCGAGCAGATCGACGAACACCGGATCGGTCTCGTGATCGTCGGGGGTCGGCGCGGTCACCCGGGCGGCGAGGAGGGCCGCCCGTACGCGCCGGGCGTCGAACAGTCGGACCATCGCGGCGTAGCCGGCCATCGGGTGTCAGGGAGGTGGGGTACGAGCAAATAGATGGTGGCGTGGCCCGAGACCGGCGGAATCCCTTTGACGACCGGGAGCACACTGTCACGTCGAGATGGACGCATCGATCCGGGTGTTGCACGTCGACGACGATCCCGAGTTCAGGACGATGGCGGCGAAACTCCTGGAACGGGAGGACGAGCGAATCGTCGTCGAGACGGCAACGAGCGCTCGGGAGGGACTGACACAACTGGAGGAGGGCGACGTCGACTGTGTCGTCTCGGACTACGACATGCCCGGCCGGAACGGCATCGGGTTCCTGGAGGCCGTCCGCGAGGACTGTCCCGAACTCCCCTTCATCCTCTTTACCGGCAAGGGAAGCGAGGAGATCGCCAGCGAGGCCATCTCCGCCGGCGTCACCGACTACCTTCAGAAGGATGGCCGGACCGGCCAGTACGCCGTCCTGGCCAACCGGATCGGGAACGCGGTCGACCAGTACCGCTCGCGGCGGAAACTCGAAGCCAGTCGCGAACGGCTCTCGCTTTTCTTCGAGCAGTCGCCGCTCGGCGTCATCGAGTGGGACGAGCGGTTCGAGGTCGTCCGGGCCAACGACGCGGCGGTGGAGATCCTCGGCTACGAGGCGGAGGAACTCCGCGGGAAGTCCTGGGAGTGGATCGTCCCCGAGGCCGACAGGGACCGGGTAGAAGAGGTCGTCGAGGGCCTGCTCTCGGATCGGGGTGGCTACCGCAGCGTCAACGAGAACGTCCGCGCGGACGGCGAGGTGATCGTCTGTGAGTGGCACAACCGGGTCGTGACCGACGACGACGGCGACGCCGTCGCCGTCTTCTCGCAGTTTCAGGACGTCACCGAGCGCGAGAAACGCACGGAGCGTCTCCGTCGGACCTCCGCGCGCCTCGAAGCCCTCTTCGAGAACTCGCCGGACATGATCAACGTTCACGACACCGACGGGAACATCATCGATCCGAACCCCCGGCTGTGCGAGGAGACGGGGTACGACGCGGCCGAACTCACGGACATGAAGGTGTGGGACCTCGACCGGCGGATCGACCCCGAGACGGCACGGGAGGTGTGGGAGGGGATGGACGTGGGCGACAGGCGACGCTTCGAAGGCGTCTACCGGCGCCGCGACGGGTCCGAGTTTCCGGTAGCAATCCATCTCCGGCGCCTCGACCTGGAGGGTGACGAGCGGTTCGTCGTCATCAGTCGGGACGTCTCCGAGCGCAAGGCCCGCGAGGAGGACCTGAAGGCGACCAAAGAGCGGTTGGACACGGTCGTCTCGAACGTGCCGGTCGTCCTCTTCGCGGTCGACGCCGACGGCGTGTTCACGCTGTCGGAGGGGCGGGGACTGGAGACGCTCGGCCTGGAACCGGGCGAAGTCGTCGGCGACTCCGCGTTCGAGCGGTACGCGGAACGGCCGGAGGTGATCGAGGCGCTCGAACGTGCCCTCGACGGCGAGGAGGTCAGCACGATCCAGCGGATCGACGACCGCTTCTTCGAGACGGCCTACCAGCCGGTCGTCGAACCGGACGGCGGCGTCTCGGGCGCCATCGGCGTCGCCATGGACGTCACCGAGCGCCGTCGTCGCGAGCGGGAACTCCAACGGCAGAACGAGCGTCTGGAGGAGTTCGCCGGCGTGGTCAGCCACGACCTGCAGAACCCGCTGAACGTGGCCGCTGGTCGGGTGGAACTGGCACGCGAGGAGTGTGACTGCGATCACCTCGCCGACGCGGCACGCGCCCTCGACCGGATGGACGAGTTGGTCACGGATCTGCTCCGGTTGGCACGCGAGGGGACCCGGGTGGACGACATCGAGTCGGTCGCCCTCCCGGGACTGATCGAGGAATGCTGGGGCACCGTCGAGGCGCCGGGCGCGACTCTCGACGTCGAGACGGCGCTGACGATCCGCGCCGATCCGAGACGCCTCCGACACCTCCTGAGCAACCTCCTCCGGAACGCGGTGGAGCACGGCGCGACGGCGGGCGGCGTGACGGTCACGGTCGGGACGCTCGACGACGGGACTGGCTTTTACGTCGCCGACGACGGCCCCGGTATCCCCGACGACGAACGCGAGCGGGTCTTCGAGAGCGGGTACTCGACCGAGACGGACGGCACCGGCTTCGGCCTCGCCATCGCCGAGGAGGCGGCCGAGGCCCACGGCTGGTCGATCGACGCGACCGAGAGCGCGGCCGGCGGGGCCCGCTTCGACGTCTCGGGCGTGGACGTCGCCGAGTGACCGGCTCAGCGGTCGACCGTCGCCAGCAGGGCATCGAGGCGATCGATCGCCTCGCGGATCGCGTCGGCGTCGGTCGCGTAGGAGAGTCGGAGGTAGTCCGCTGCCTCCTCGCCGAAGTCGACGCCGGGGGTGACCGCGACCCCCGCCTCCTTCAAGAACAGGTCGGCGACGTCGAACGCGTCGCCGGGCAGGTCGCTCACGTCGGCCAGGAGGTAGTAGGCACCCTGCGGGGTGTAGCCCAGGTCGAGTCCCCAGTCGGCGACGGCGTCGACCAGGAGGTCGCGACGCTCCCGGTAGGTCTCGCGGATCGCGTCGAGTCGTTCCGGGGGCGTCTCCAGGGCGGCGACGCCGGCGTCCTGGACGAAGTTGGGGGCACAGATGAACAGGTTCTGCGCGAGGCGGTTCACCGCGTCGACGAGGGTCGGTGGAACGACCATCCACCCGAGCCGCCAGCCGGTCATGGCGAATCGCTTCGAGAACCCGTCGAGGACGACGGCCTCGTCCGTGTATTCGAGGGCGCTGTGTGCCTCGACGTCGTAGGAGAGGCCGTGATACACCTCGTCGACGACGGGCGTGGCGTCGTGTTCGGCCGCGAGGGCCACGAGGTCCGCGAGCGTCCCGCCGTCCATCACGGCCCCCGTGGGATTGGCGGGGGAGTTGAGCAACAGCGCCGTGGTGTCGGCGGACATCGCGTCGGCGAACGCCGACGTCCGGGGACGGAAGCCGTCGGCCGGACGCAGGGGAACCGTCTCCATGCGCCCCCCGACCGTCCGCACGAAGTTCGGATAGCAGGCGTAATGTGGGTCGGTGAGCACCACCTCGTCGCCCGGATCGACGAGCGCCGCCATCGACAGCAGGAGGCCCGTCGCGGACCCCGGCGTGACGACGACGCGGTCGGGGTCGACGTCGACGCCGTACGTGCGGTCGTAGTGGGCGGCGATAGCCCGGCGGAGGGCCGGCTTTCCCCGCGCAGCGGTGTAGTTCGTGTTGCCGGCCCGCAGCGACTCGACGGCCGTCTCGACGACCCGGTCCGGCGGGTCGAAGTCCGGTTCGCCGACCTCCAGGTGGATCGCGTCGTCGGTGTCGTTCGCTCGCTCCAGAACGTCCATCGCCAGGAACGGAGTCACGTCGGCAGCGCGCTCGGAGACCATCGGTGACGACGGTGGATACGACCGTGGGACGGGAATACGCTCCGGTCGCGGAACATCAGGGGTGCCGACCCGACGTCGGCGGGGGCCGACCGCGGCTCACGGCGGCACGTCGGGTGCGTACGAACTCCGATCGACGTAGAGATATTCGAGGAGGAAGACCGCCACGAACACCCCAACGATCCAGAGCAGGACGCCGACGTCGGTACGATAGAGGTGATAGACGACGATCGGAACGGCGACCGTGGTCCCGGCGAGGCCGAGCGCCGGAAACAGGCGGTTCGACCCCGTCTCGTCGGCGAGGCGGAGGTTGACGTAGTTCGTGACCGCAAAGGAGACCAGAAAGGCGACGGACCCGAACTCGGTGATCCACGTGAGCGTACCCAGGGCGGCGAAGGCGGCCGTCAGTCCCCCCATGATCAGAAGCGAGTAGACCGGCACGTCCGCCCGGTTGCGAAACGAGAAGATCCGGGGGAGCGCCCCCTCGGTTGCGATCTTATCGACGAGCCGTGCGGTGCCGAACAGCGTCGCGTTGATCCCCGACGAGGTACTCTTCATCGCCGAGAGGATGACGAGGACGAATCCGGCGGGCCCCAACACCGGGACGTGTGACACCGCCTCGGCGAGTGCGACTTCCTCGTGGGCGACGAGCTGTTCGGGCGTCAGGTGGAGCGTCGCCATGAACGACACGGAGACGTATATCAGGATGGCGATGGCGATGGCGAGATACATCCCCCGAGGCAGCACCTCCTCGACGTTCTCGATCTCCTCGTAGTCGTAGATCAGCAACTGGAACCCCTCGTAGGAGACGAAAATGATCGCAAACCCCGTGAGGGGACTGATCACGCCGCGGTCGAACACGTCGACCGCGGTCACGCTCCCCTCGTAAAAGACGATGCCCAGGACGGCGAGCGAAAGGAGAATGACGATCTTGACGTAGACCGCGATGTCCTCGAAGAGACCGGTCTCCTCGACGCCCCGGAGGTTGAGGGCGACGAACGCCGCGACGACGAGGACGGAGATGACCGGCCGCAGGAGTTGGGGTAGCTGAACGCCGACGACGGTGCGAGCGGCCGTGAGCGTGTACGCGCCGAACGCGAAGGCGTACATCGCCATGACGCCGACGTAGCCGACGACGAGGACCCAGCCGACGTACGCCGCGACCGTCGGGCTGTCGACGACGTGTTCGACGAACGAGAACACCCCGCCGTGCTCACCGAAATGCAAGGTGAGTTTGAGATAGGAGTGGGCGGTCAGCAGCGTGATGACGCCCGCGATCAGATAGGAGATGGGAACGGCGTTGCCGGTCTGACGCATCGCGACGCCGAGCACGGCGTAAATGCCGCCGGAGACCATCCCGCCGACGCCCATCGCGACGACCTCCGGGAGACCGAGCGTTCCGGAACGCTCACGGGACAGCAGGGCTGGGATCGAACGCATACCTATCGTCCCCTCGTCACGTCCGCTCGGTTATTGTTTCCGCCGATCCCCATCGAACGGGAGCGACGGGGCGGGAGGCTGGGCGGCGCCCCAGCGTCACTCCAGATAGCCCAGTTCGAGGAGTCGGTCCCGGGTCTCCGGCGCCAGTTCCAGGTCGTCGAGGACTTCGTTCGCGCGGCCGTGATTCTCCTCGATGGCTTCGAGCAACTGGATGGCCGTCCGGAGTTTGAAACGCGCCTCCTCGTCGGTCGTCTCCTGTAGGACGGCGTCGAGCAGGTCGTGAATCCGCTGAACGGTAGTGGTGCTCATACACGATGTCGGTCCGACCGGAATATAGATGATGCCGACGATTCCCGAACCGTTGGACCGGAGACGCCCGGCCACAGCTACATCGCGGACCGACCCGCAACGTCAGTCGGCCCCGGCCGACCCGACCTTGTACAGCCCACCCGTCGGCCCGTCGCCGTCGTCGAGGTACGCGCCTGATGCCCGGTCGGTGAAGTAGACCGCGCCGTCGACGACCGTCGGGGCGCTGGTCACGGAGCCGACGCCGTCCACTGCCCAGCGTTCCCGACCCGTTCGTTTCTCCAGCGCGTAGCAGGTCCGGTCGTACGAGCCGACGAGCACGTGATCCCCGGCGACGGTCGGACAGCCGATGATCGACCCGCCGGTGTCGAACGTCCACCGCGTGTCCCCGGTCGCGGTATCGAGGGCGTGGAGCCGGGAATCGTGACTCCCGACGTAGACGGTGTCGGTCGTCGTCTCGACCGCCGGCCCGGACATGACCATGTCCCCGGTCTCGACGGCCCACTCCCGGGTCCCGTCGTCGAGCGCGACCCGGTAGACGTGTTCGTCCCACGAGCCGAAGAAGGCGCTCCCGTCGTCGAGCGCGATGGGGCCTTTGATCGCGTCGCCGGTCGAGAACGACCACGCGAACGTCAGGTCGGGATACGTCCACGCGTACAGGTTGCCGTCGTTCGAGCCGACGACGAGCCGCCCGGCCTCGCGGTCGATGGCACACGTCGAGTGGGGGTGGTCCGTCGGTCGCCGATCCTCCCAGACCACCGCCCCGGTGACGGCGTCGACACCGAACATCGCGCCGCTCGGCTCGTAATACTCGACGGCGATGTAGACGGTGCCGTCGTGATATCCCGGGCTCGATCCGATGGCGTCGCCGAGCTTTCGGCGCCAGAACCGCTCGCCCGTTTCGAGGTCGAACGCGTAGAGTGCGCCGTCGTAGGCGCCGACGTAGACCGTCCCGTTGGCGATGGCGGGCGTGCCGTGGATCCCCCGTCTCGTCTCCTCGACGGCGGCCGTCCAGACGACGTCGCCGGCCGGAGTCACCCGTCGCAGGTCGCCGGTGTCGCCGGGGACCACGAGGTCACCGCCCGGCGTCGCGACGGGGCTCGCCTTCGCCGCCGTGTGGTCGCCCGTGTTCACGCCGCGGAGCGTCCACTCGACGCGGGGCTCGGCGGGAACCGTCGCGTCGGGATAGACGCCACGACGGTGGAGGCCGCCACGGAACGACGCCGTGGCGGTCGCCGAGGCCGGGAGGCCGTCGTCGTCGATGCGACCGGCCGCGGACCGTCGGGAACCGAGACAGCCGGCCACGCCGCCGGTCGCCGCGAGGCCGATGGCGCCGAGGACGGCGCGTCTGGAGCGAAAGGTGGGCATCGTGCGGAGGCGTCCACGCCGGAGGGACATAGTGCTACGGGCGGGGTGGGGCGACGCGGGCGCCGTCGCCGGAAGGCCCTTGGTCCCGACTGGACAGGTGAGGACGCATGCCTTCTCGCGACGCAGTCTGTCGAGGAGGTGGTCTGGCCGGCGGTCGAATCCGCCCTCAATGGCGTTTGCCGGCACGATCACCGTCTCACCCGGGACGCCGTTGGGTGTGACGACGGATACGCGGGGACGGTGATCCCTCCAACGAGGCTCGGAACGAACGGAGGATAGTCCATCCTGGATTCGAACCAGGGTCGAAGCCCCCAGAAGGCTTCAGGATTGGCCGCTACCCCAATGGACTGACACGTCGGCTCCCGCGAACCGCTTCGGGAGCTTCACCCGCCACTACCGGCGAGTCGCATATGAGTGTTGCGAAGTCGGTCGCCGTCGACGGACGCCCGGGTCCATCGGGACCCGGATCGGTCACGCCGTCGCGACGCCGAGCAAGCGGATCACGTGGGCGAAACTCAGCAGGTGGTCGGCCCGGTCGAGCGACCCGCCACCCGGAACGAGTGCCGCCACCGCGTCGTCGATGCGGGCGTCGAGAGTCGTGGCGGCGTCCTCGCCGAGCCATCCGAGCGCGCGGTAGCGTGAGATCGCGTTCCGGGTTCCCGTCTCACCCGCCGTCCGGACGAGGTAGGCGATCCAGTCTCGGCCGACGCGGCGGGCCTCGGGCGCGTCCGGGAAGGTCCCGAGATAGGGCCGTTCGCCCAGGGCGGAGGGGTCGACGCCGCCGATAGCGACCAGCCGCTCACACTGCTCTCGGGAGGGTTCGTCGGGCGCTGGCGCTCGATACCCCGACCCCTCCACTGGCGGGAGTGTAACCCCCGACTCGGGGTCGATGTCGGTATTGGGGTCCTCCGTGTCGGCGAGCGATCGGAGTTCCCGCGCGTCGTAGTCCCCGGGATCGAACACGTCCACCGATCGGCGCCGTCGCTCAAGGCTCTTGTGACCGGTATCACACCGGATATCGGAGGTCCGAGAGCGGGATCCGTAGCGTCGCGACGGTTCCGCGGGGCTTGGGATCGGCGTCCCCGATCCCCACGGCCACCCGGAGGCCGAACCGGAGCCGTGCTGGAGGTGGGTCTCCTCGCCCGCTTCGAGGGCGTCGAGTTCGGCGTCGGGACCGTCAGTCCGAACCGACGACCCGTCCCGACCGCTCCTCGATGTCGAGCGCCCACACGTTGGGATGTTCCTCGATGTCGTGTTCTCCGAGGAGATCCGACTCGAACGCGTTGTCGGCCAGCGCCGCGCGTGCGGTGTCCCACCGGTTCGGAGTGATCCGGTCGATCGGACCCGCGACGATGGCGCTCCGCCAACTCCCGTCGGGGTCGACGTCGAAGGCGGCGAAACTCGCTTGCCGGGATTGCTCCGCGTAGCGCTCCTTTTTGAGTTTCGTAGAGCGACCGACGAACAGGAAATAGAGGGAGTCCCCGTCGTATCCGAACGACAGCGGGACACCGTATGGTACGCCGTCGACACTCATCGAGAGCACCCCGACACCGGTCCGCGTGAGGAACTCGTCGATGTCCGATGGATCCATTTTCGAACCGAGAAGTGTGTGATATGGCGAGCTCATCGATAGTGGTTCGTCGTACGAAGGAAAAAATCTCCACTTCGGTTTTCAATCGTTGGGAACGTCCGCGTCGGTCAGTCCGGCTGGCTGCGGGCATCACGGGACGAAAGGAAAGACCCAGGTAGGCGGTGGCGGAAACGTCGGGCATGTACATCGGTCGCTTCATCGTCGTCGGTCCGGGGATCGGCGCCTACCGTGTCTCCTCTCGGTCCTTCCCGAACCGTCGGATCGTCGAACGAGGAGGGACGCTGACCGTCGCGCCCACTCCCGACGCCCCCGAGACGGACAACCCGTACGTATCCTACAACTGCGTTCGCGAGAGCGACGGCCGGGCGGTCCTCGGCAACGGCTCGCACGTCGATCCCGTGACGGAGAAACTCGATATGGGCTATCCGGCGCGGGACGCGCTGGCGACGGCGCTGCTCTCGCTGGATTACGAGAAGGACGACTACGACACCCCGCGAATCGCAGGGGTCGTCGGGGACGACGCGGCGACAGTCGGGGTCGTCCGCCGGGACGCGCTGCTGGTGGAGCGGGTCACAGAGCCAACCCTCGTCGCCACCTACGAGGAGGACGACCCCCGGCGCTTCGAGTTCGGGGCGACGACGGCCGCGGAGGCGGCCCGGGAGGCGTACGGCCTCGACTTCGAACACGCGGTCTGTGCGGCGGGGGTCGCGGTCGACGGGAGCGTAGAGAGGGCTGTCGTCAACGGAGAGTAGACGCCGCCCGACCGCGTCGCTGGAGTTCGGATCCAAGACGGGGTCGATGGCGATGGCGGCCGGACGATTGCGCCCACGGCGGCGGGCAGGACAGTCCCGGGGGAGGACACGACAAAGCCTAACCGCGGCGGGGCGCAAGCGGGACTATGCGACTGGGCGTCATCTCGGACATCCACGCCAACCGGATCGCCCTCGACGCCGTCCTCGACGACATGCCGACCGTGGACCGGCTAGTCTGTGCGGGGGACGTAGTCGGCTACAACTCCTGGCCGGTCGACTGCGTTGCCGCCGTCCGTGAACGGTCGATCCCGACGGTGATGGGGAACCACGACCGCGCGGTGGCTCGCGACACGGGCTTCCGGTTCAACGCGATGGCGGCGGCGGGCGTCGACTACGCCCGCGAGCGACTCGACGAGGACGCCCTCTCGTGGCTCGCGGACCTCCCGGACGCCCGCGTCGTCGCGGACGGGCGCGTGAAACTCGTCCACGGTCACCCGGCGGATCCGGACCGGTACACCTACCCCGAGGAGTTCTCGGCGTCGATGCTCGACGGCGAGGACCTCCTCGTCACGGGTCACACCCACGTCCAAGGGCATCGCGTCTTCGACGAGGGGGTGGTGATGAACCCCGGAAGCGTCGGACAACCGCGGGACGGCGACCCGCGGGCGGGCTACGCGGTGGTCGACCTGAACGCGGGGAGCGGCGGGGACGCCGTGACCGTCGAGGAACGGCGTGTCGAGTACGACGTCGACGCCGTCGTCGCGGCGGTGCGGGAGGCGGGGCTGCCGGAACGGATCGGGTCGCGACTGTACGAGGGCCGATAGCGGCTCAGATCGTCTGTTCCTGGACGATTTCGAGGGTCTCCTCGCGGTCGTCCCAGTCGACGAAGATGGCGACGGAGGTGGCCGAGGTGATGAGGTCGTGGATGTTGATGCCGGCCTCCGAGACGGGTTGGACGATGTCGAGGATGATCCCGGGACGGTTGGGGAGTTCGCCGCCCGTGACCCGGATGACGGCGAACTGGTTCTCGACGGTCACCGACGAGAGCGTCTCGTCGTTGACGACCTGTTCGTGGAGGACGTACTCGGCGTCCTCGGAGATGTCGTCGTTGACGTAGAAGGTGACCGAGTCCATCCCGCTGGCGACGGCGTCGATGTTGATGTTCTCGCCGCGCAAGGCGTTGGTGAGGTCGGCGAGGATGCCCGGTCGGTTGCGCAGGGCGCGACCGGCGACGGTGATGCAGGCCAGCGGTTCGTCCTGCATGTCGATGAGGTTCTGGAACTGGCCCTCGATGCGCGTGCCGCCGGTCAGCAGGTCGCCGTGCTGATAGTGGACGACCCGGACCGTCAGGTCCTCGTCTTTGTAGGAGAGGGCGCTCGGTGCGACCACCTCGGCGCCGCGAAAGGAGAGGTTCCGGAGTTCGTCGACGGTGATGTGGCCGACGTTGCGGGCACCCTCGACGACGCGTGGGTCGCCGGTCATGACGCCCTCCACGTCGGTGACGATGACCACCTCGTCGGCGTCCATGAACTTGCCGAGCATGACGGCGGTGGTGTCGCTGCCGCCGCGACCGAGGGTTGTCACCTTCCCGTCGAGGGTCTGGGCGAGAAAGCCCGTGATGACGGGGACGACGGTGTCCAGGTCGTCGGCGAGCGACCGGGCGCGTTTCAGCGTCTCCTCGGCGTCGACCTCGCCGAACTCGTCGGTGATGATCGGCCACGCCGCCGAGCCGGGTTCGACGAACATGGCGTCGACGCCGCGGGACGCCAGCGCAGCCTTCAGCATCCGGACGCTCGTCCGCTCACCCATGCTGACGATCTCCGCGCGGTCGGTATCCTCCGCCTCGAAGGTGATCTCGTCGAGGAGTTCGTCGGTCGTCGACCCCATGGCGCTGGCGACGATGGCCACCTCGTGACCCTCCTCGACGGCCTTCGCGACGGTGTCGGCCGCGCGTTCGATGCGGTCACCGCTGCCGAGCGAGGTGCCGCCGAACTTCGCCACTACGCGCATCGTGAGACCTCCCCAGGTTCCGGCCGATACGGAATCATGCGAGGGGGTAGCGAGATGGACGGTAATAACTGTGTTCACTCACACCGGACGGCGGTCCCGGGATGGGTCGGGAGGCTGGTGCTTTTGTGCTTATGACTGGTGATTTGATACTACGGAGCCGACAATGGACGACACCCAAGAGACGACGAAGACGGTCTACCCGTACTGTGGCGCGGGTGTGGCATCGCGGTGACCGACGACATCAGGGAGGGGTTTGACGACGGTCCACTTCTCGGCGGCGTTGGTCAACCGCCCCACCGACGACGTACTCGACGGAACGCGCGAAGATTCCCGAGTACAAGGCGCCCGCCCCGTCGATCGACGTTAGCGTCAAGCCGGCGGTGCCAGGCGACGACCCGCGACCGGGGCGGACGACGGCGAGCGTTTAAGCGGCTGCCGCCGTTAGGTCGTGGCATGGAAGTGCGCGACGCGGTCGAGGCCGACGCCGACGAACTCTCGGCCATCGCGGACGTGCCGGCCGACGTGGTTCGGAACCTGATCCACGATCGGACGGTCAGAGTCGCGGAGCGTGGCCCGACTGCGGCGGGGCCGAACGCCGACACCGACGACGGGAAGCACCGCGACGTCGTGGGGTTCGTGAGCTTCGACGTCCGGGATGGGACCGTCCACGTGACGCAACTGTCGGGAACCGGGACAGCCTGCGAGCGGCTGCTTGCCGAACCCGTCCGGTTCGCCACGACCGAAGGGATGACCGTCGAACTGCTGGCGATCAGCGGCGACGACGCGATCCGCGAGGCCGCCGAGGCGGCCGGCTTCGAGCGTGACGGGCAGGGGCCAACGTTCGACGGGAAATCGACCGTGCGATACCGGCTCGATCCCGCCTGAACGCGAGGGGCGACCGCCGGTCGTCGACTGACGGTCAGGCGAACTTCCGTACCGTCAGATCCAGCGTGTCGAGATCGAGGATGGGAGCGAAGCCGACGTCGGGATCGATGTTGACGCTCTTTTGGAAGGCGGTCTGGGCCTGCCAGCACCCGCTGTTGACCGCGAGGACGTTGTGGTACTTCCCGTATCCGAGCTTGTGGACGTGGCCGGTGTGAAAGACGTCGGGGACGTCCTCCACGACGAGGTAGTCCCGCTCCTCCGGTGCCAACCGCATGTGCCCGCCGTATTTCGGCGCGACGTGACGTTTTTTCAGGAGGTGGTACATCGCCCGGTGCGGGTCGTCGTAGCTCGCTTTCTCGTCGGGGAGTTCGGCGATCACCTCGTCCAGCGAGACGCCGTGATACATCAGTACCGAGACGCCCTCGACGGTCACGGTGGCGGGGTTACCGACGATCCGGGCGTCGTGGGCGGTCATGATGTCGCGGAGTTCCTCGTCGAACGCCGGCTGGGGCTCCGCGAGTCGGACGGCGTCGTGGTTGCCCGGAATCATCACGATCTCCAGATCGCCGGGCACCGCCTTCAGATGCTCCGAGAACCGCTCGTACTGGTCGTAGATGTCGACGATGTCGAGTTCCTCGTCCTGGTCGGGGTACACCCCGACCCCCTCGACCATGTCGCCCGCGATCAGCAGGTACTCCACGGCCGCGGCCTCCTCCGTGTGGAGCCAGTCGGCAAAGCGGTTCCAAGCGTCGGCGACGAACTCCTGGCTCCCGACGTGGACGTCGGAGATGAGCGCCGCCTGCACGTGTCGGTCGGCAGTGTTCGGCCGGTACGTCCGGGGGACGTCTGGAAAGTGGAGCGCGTCGACGAAGACGATACCCGCGTCGTCGGAGAGCGTTCCCTCGACGGCGATACATTCGTCGAGCAGGAGTTCGTCCACCAGATCGGCGATGTCGCGGTCCTTCGTGATCAGACAGGGGAAGGTGCCCGTGGTGTCCTCCAGTTCGACGATCCAGTGACCGTTCGCCGAGGAGCGGACGTCGTTCACCAGTCCAATCATCGCCACGTCGCTTCCACCCGGCATGTCGTCGATGGCCGACGTCGGTCGGTGATTCACCCGTCCGCGAAGCTGCCCCGAGAGGGTCTCGTAGCGGTCCCGAAACACCGAAACGAAGTCGTCGTATTCGCCGGTTCCGGTGCTCCGGCCGGTGATGTCGCCGTCGACCTCCGGCGGTTCGGGTCGACGCTCTGGAGCCTCCGACGCCGAAGACCCCTTCGTTTCGACTGGAGATTCCGACGGCATCGTGGTTGTTTCGGACGGATTCGGTGGAGTCGAAACATCGGTTCCGGACGGATCGGTTCCGGCCGGGTCTGGATCGGGGGAGTCGGCGTCGGGAACGGTGTCGGCGGGGGGAGCGTCGGTGTCGGGCGACGAATCGTCACGAGCGGGGGTCGAGGGGGTCGAACCCGTGGAGTCGGCCGTTCCCAGCGTCGCCCGGACGTGATCGGTCGTGAGTCGGAGGGCGTCGTCGGGCGCCGTCTCGACGGCGGCGTCGAGGGCCGCCGCGGGATCGGCGGCTCCCGCCAGAAGTGTCACGGCTTCCCGCTCGGCGTTGTATCCGCGACGGGCGAGTTCCCGGACGATCCGTGCGGGCGTCTCGAGAGGCACAGGGGAGGCACGACTGGCGCGGTCAAAAGGGTGCTGGATGCCGGGAGTCGAACGCACGGTCCAGAAGTTTCAACTCCGGCGACGGTAAACGGCAACCGATGAGTGCCGACGACGGTCCCCAACCACCCGACGAGTACGCGGACGACGACGAGTGCCCGCGGAAGTCGGGAGGACCACTGCGGCGGGTCGCCACGGCGAGCGAGGGGGTGCTGTTGGTCGTCCGCGAGGCGGCGCTGAGCGTCGGCGCCGTCGTGGCCATCGGTGCTCTCCTCTTTGCCATCAGCGGCGTCTGGCCGCCGATGGTGGCCGTCTCGAGCGGGAGCATGGAACCGCACATGTACAAGGGAGATCTGGTCTTCATCACCGACAACGGGCGATTCGCACCGGAAGCGGCCCACGACGCGACGGGCGTGGTCCCGCGAACGACCGGCCGGGAGGTCGGGTACCGGAAGTTCGGGGCCCACGGGTCGGTGATCGTCTACGACAACCCGACGGACGCGGGACCGCCCGTGATCCACCGTGCCCAGTTCTGGGTCGAGGCGGGGGAGAACTGGTACGACCGCGCCGACCCCGACCACGTATCGGCGGACGACTGCGAGGAGATGTCGAACTGTCCGGCGCCACACGCCGGGTTCGTTACCAAAGGCGACGCAAACGGCCGGTACGATCAGGTGAACGGTATCAGCGAACCGGTCAAGCCGAACTGGATCGTCGGCGTCGCACGCGTTAGGGTTCCCTACCTCGGATGGGTGCGACTCGGCATCTCGGGGGTCGTCCTCGAGACGTCACCGACGGTCGAACCGTCGATCGAGGGCAGCCTCGACCGGGTCCCGGCGCCCACCTGAACCCGCGGCGCTCAGTTGTCGAATCGGGCCTGGACGAACGGTTGTGCGTTCTCGATGTCGCCCAGTCGAGAGTCCGAAAGCAGGACCGCTTCGGTCTCCTCGACGGGGACCGAGAGGCTGATCTCCTTCGTCCGTCCGTAGCGTCCCTTGCTCACCACGACGGCGTTGACGATGCCGAGCATGTCGAGTTCGGAGATGAGGTCGGTGACGCGTCGCTGGGTGAGGACGTCGGCGTCGATCTCCTCACAGAGCCGCTTGTAGATGTTGTACACCTCGCCCGTGTTGATGTTGTGGACGCCGTTTTTCTCCAGGAGGATGATCGCGAAGAGGACGATCTTCGACTGGGTGGGAAGGGTGCGGACCACCTCGATCACCCGGTCGAGTTCGATCTTGTCCTGGGCCTGCCGGACGTGGCTCTCCTCAACGGTGTTGGCCTGGCCGCGCTCGGCGAGTTCGCCGGCCGTCCGGAGGAGATCGAGGGCCCGGCGGGCGTCGCCGTGTTCCTGTGCCGCGAACGCGGCACAGAGGGGGATGACGTCCTCGGTGAGTGCGCCGGGTTCGAAGGCCACGTCCGCGCGATGCTGGAGGATGTCCCGCAGTTGGTTGGCGTCGTACGGCGGGAAGACGATCTCCTCCTCGCCGAGACTCGATTTGACTCGGGGGTCGAGGAAGTCGGTGAACTTCAGGTCGTTCGAGATCCCCATGATCGAGATGCGGGAGTTGTCGAGTTCGGAGTTCATCCGCGAGAGGTTGTAGAGGGTGTCGTCACCCGACTTCTCGACGAGTTTGTCGATCTCGTCGAGCATGATGACCACCACGCGTTCGTGGTAGTCGACCGCCTCGAAGAAGGAACTGTAGACGCGGTCGGTGGGCCACCCCGTCATCGGGACGCTCTCCATCCCCTCGCGGTCCGCTTCGAGCGTCTCGATCCGGTCGTCGATGCCGTCGACCGAGTCGAACGGGGAGTCGGCAAGAGTCCGCTCGCCGTCCGTGACCGCCGACCGCAGCGTGCCGAGATCGTCGATCCGGCCGTCGATGACGTCCCGGTTTTTCTCGATGAACTTGTTGGCGAGTTGCGCGAGCACGCGATACTGCGTGTCGGTCACCTCGCAGTTGATGTACTCGACTTCACAGGGGACGTCGTACTTCTGAGAGGTGGACTCGAGTTCCTTGCTGACGAACTTCGCGCTCGCGGTCTTTCCCGTCCCCGTCTTTCCGTAGATGAGGATGTTCGACGGCGTATCGCCCCGGAGCGCCGAGACGAGGATGGTCGCCATCTGGTTGATCTGCTCGTTTCGGTGCGGGAGTTCGTGTGGCGTGTAGGACGGGCGGAGGACCTCCTTGTTCTCGAAGATCGGCTCCCCGGAAAGCAGATCGTCGAACAGTCCCTGACTGTCGTCCTCGTCGTCGAGCACGTCGTCGATGTCGACGTCACCGGAGATGTCGCTTGTCCGGTCGCGCGGTTGGGCGTCCAAGTCGCGCTCGTCGGCACCGGAGCGATCGTCGGGAGGTGAGTCGTTGGCATCCATTCGGTGAAACCCCGCCGTTTCGACTGGAAAACGCGCCCACGGGACTGGGGTGGTTCGATCGATCTCACCATCTCCGTGGGCCACTGGCGCGTCCAGATGATCCAGAGGAAACAGAGGAACAGACGGTAGAAAAACTTTCCCCCTCGTCGGGACGCACGTGTCCGAATCCGAAACCTCCGTGAACACGGGGTCAGGCGCCCTATCATCGGTCATTGGCCTACGGTCCCGTTTGGTGAGCGGTCGGTTCCAGTCGAACGGAGGGTGTGGGAGGGCAACCCCCCCACCCCTTCGTTTCGGGTGGAACGACGGAACAGTGGGGGGCGAGGAGAAGGCTACTAGAGCGACACTTATAAGTAACACTGACTGTAACTATACCCGCACTGCAGTAAAATAACTTATTACACGGGGCGGTTGTGTGGATACTAGGGATCGAGGACGACCCCCGATCGTCGGTCGCCGTCGACACCGGGGTGCCGTCCCCACGGGTTGGTCCTCTCCACCCGAAACGAAGGGGTGGGGGGCACCCCCTGCTGGGCGCCGCCACGTCGATGTCCGTCGTCCCGGTGGCCGCATCCATCGCCGTCCCGTGGGCCGTCCCGATCCGTGGTCCGACCGAGGGCCAACGGCGGCGATGTCGGCGCAGGCCTCGAAGTGGGCGTCGACGTCGATTACCGCCACTACGGCCGTCGAACGCCGGTCACTACTGACAGGTCGGTTATGGTTGTCTGACGCACACTTAAGTAATCGCGGTGACGTTCATCCCGCATACGCCCTCTCGCGGCGGTAGACGGGAGGAGCGGGAGGATAGGATGGGACTGCTCACAGGACTTAGAGACAGCATCACACGCGTAACAGAACGACTGTTCTCGGCCAGCGATCCCAAGCGGATCGGGATCTACGGGCCGCCCAACGCGGGGAAGACGACACTGGCGAACCGAATCGCCCGCGATTGGACGGGCGACGCCATCGGCCCGGAGAGTCGCGTCCCCCACGAGACTCGCCGGGCCCGTCGCAAGGAGGACGTCGAGATCGAACGAAACGGCCGCACGGTGAACATCGACATCGTCGACACGCCGGGTGTCACCACGAAAGTCGACTACAAGGAGTTCCTCGAACACGACATCGAGGAGGAGGACGCGGTCCGTCGCTCCCGCGAAGCGACCGAAGGAGTCGCGGAGGCGATGCACTGGCTCCGGGAGGACGTCGACGGCGTCATCTACGTCCTCGACAGCACGGAGGATCCGTTCACTCAGGTGAACACGATGCTCATCGGGATCATCGAGAGCCAGGATCTCCCGGTACTCATCTTCGCGAACAAGACCGACCTCGACGACTCCAACGTCAAGCGCATCGAGAACGCCTTCCCGCAACACGAGACGGTGCCGTTGTCGGCGCTCGAAGGCGACAACATGGACGAAGTGTACGACAAGATCGCGGAGTACTTCGGGTGATGGAGATGCCTGAAGCCACCCCGACCGACGTCGACGGTGTCCAGATCGACCTCATCAGCGGTGCCCGGATGGAGAACCTCACGAGCATGGAGAAGATCCGGCTCATCCTCGACGGGGTCCGTGACGGCAACATCGTCATCCTCGAGGAGGGCCTCACGCCCGACGAGGAGTCGAAACTCATCGAGGTGACGATGACGGAGATCAGCCCCGACGAGTTCAACGGCATCGAGATCGAGACGTACCCCCGATCGGAAACCGCCGACCGGAGCTTCCTCGACCGCCTGATGGGTCGGGAGTCGACGAAGAAACTCACCGTCATCGGGCCGGCCAACCAGATCCAGACGCTCCACAAGGACGAGAACCTCATCAGCGCGCTCGTCTCCAGAAAGTAATGCCTCACCAGTGTACGAACTGCGAACGAGTGTTTCCCGACGGCTCCAAGGAGATGCTTTCGGGCTGTCCCGACTGCGGTGGGAACAAGTTCCAGTTCAAGCCGGACTCCGCGACCGAGACGCCGACACTCGGCGACGATTCTCCGACTGCTCCGTCCGGTTCCCCCCCCGACGCCGGTGCGGCGGAGACGGTCGGCCCGTCCTCGACGTCCCCCGACGCACCGTCGGCAACCGGCGGCGACCCGACGCCCGAGTCGGACCCCGACCCCGACGCGGACACCTCGTCGTCCCCGCCGGTCTCCGAGGACGTGGCCGGGTCGGCGTCGGAGACCGATGGGACGTTCATCGAGGCCGACTCGGATCCGAGCGTCCTCGAGGAGGACACCGCACAGGCGGACGCTCGCCGCGACGTAGTCACCGCAGACGAACTCGACGACGCGTCGTCGTCCCCGCCGCCTTCGGCCGCCGACGCCGCCCGTACCGTCCCACCTGACGCGGACGAGTCGCCCGGAATCGACGATCTCCGCGCGGAACTCAACGACCAGTTCGAGAGCATCAAGATCCTCGAACCCGGCCAGTACGAACTGAACCTGATGGAACTGTACGACCGCCAGGAGTGCATCATCTCGCTGCAGGAGGACGGTCACTACGTCATCGAGGTGGCCGACACCTGGCGCGACGACGACCCGTAACCGTTCCACAGAATTCATCCGTTCCCGTCCCACACGCTCTTCTCGCCCGCGACGGATCACGTCTGTCCACGCTTCGGCGACGGACCGACACTGCCTCGCCCGCCCGTTCTCGCCGCCCCGACGAACCTACTTTACCCCCGTTCCGGACGTCCCCATCCATACCCCTTCGTTTCAACTGCAGTTCACTACCCGAAAGCTTCGAAGACGATTGTAGGGGCGCATCTCTATGGACGGGAAACGTTGGTGTCGGACGACCGTCACGGGATGGAACGTCCGGTCCGGGGCGTCGGTGTCGTCGGAGCGAGACTGCAATATTTATGCGGGCCCGTCCCGAGCCTTTCGGTATGAGTCAGGCGACGAAGATCGTGATCGGGACGCTCGGCGTATCGGGACTCCTCGCGGCGATTCTGGTGATCGGCTCACTGCTCGGTTGATGTTCGAGCGTCGGCGACTCTCCGCGGACCTCGAATCCGTCCGGGAGCGACACGCCCCGGACTCGCTCGTCTTCGGCGCCGACGCCGACTTCGAGACGCTCCCTCCGCCGACCGCCGAGGATCTCGGCTTGCTGGTCGACTCCCTCGATCCGGCCAGCTACCCCGAGTCCTGGGTGCCCGCGGATGCTCCTCGGCCGCTCCGCCGGTACGCGGGACCCGACTTCACCGTCGGCCTTCCGGGCGACGGGACGGTGATGTGGACTCGTCAGACCGTCCCCCCGACCGTCATCGTGAAGGCCCGCGCCGAGGGAACGCCCGACGAGTTCCTCGCGTTCCTGATCGCGGAGGCGCTCGTTCAGGTCGGCCTCGACGTGCCCGAGTCGTTCCTCCCCTTCTTCGGCGACGCGTATCCGGATCTCGATGCGGTCATCCCGCTCGACCCCGCGTCGGTCTATCAGATCGCGGCGGCGCTGTACGACGGCTGGGTGGGCCGGCAGACGCGCCCGATCTTCGCCGATTGGGCCGACGACTTCCCCGGCCTCCACGCGGCCTGGGTGGACGCCGGCGACAGTCTCCGGGACCGTGTCGACGGCCTCCCCGGCGCGGTCGCTCGCGGCGAGACCGACTTCGCCGACGCCACCGAACTCGCCTGCGCCGCGATCAAGCACGGACTGGATCTCCCCGCCCCCTTCGCCGCGCTCGATACGACGGCGTACGTGGAGTACGGGCCCGAGTACGCGGTCCGCTGGGCGGCGACGACATTCGAGAAGTTGACCGAGACCGACGATTGAACGCTCAGACGTCGAACGACGCGGTCACGCCGCCGCCGACCCCCAGGTCGAGAACGCCGTCGAACAGGTCCTGGAACCGGGTCAACGTCGCCTCGTCGTGGACTTCCTTCGAGAGGTGAAACAGCCCGACTGCGTCGTACTCGCCCAGCAGGTCGAGGAGCCGTTTCGTCGCCTCGTACACCTGCTCGTCGTCCGCGTAGTACGCCATCTCGGTGAGTGAGTCGACGCTCACGCGCCGCTTCCCACCGTGGCTTTTCAGGAACGCCTCGGTCTTGTCGACGATGCCGTCCAGGTCGTCGGGCGAGGCGACGTAGTGGACGCGGTCCGAGGGGCGCCGGGAGTAGCCCCGTTCGACCGAGAGCGTATCCAAGATGTCCGCGCGTGACTCGTCCACGTCGTAGTGTTCGAGTTTCTGTTCGACCTCCCGGGCAGTCGTTCGAGTCGAGATGACGAGGAAGTTGTCGGTGTCGGTCTTCAGAAAGTCGGTGTCGATGCGGTCGGTCTCGCCGATGCTCGGGTGGAGCAAGAGGACACCCGTCCCGCCGGGAACCGTCTCCGGCGCGCCGTCGATGGCGAGCGTGTAATCCATATCCGTCTCTCCGACCGGACGGACTTAAGACTGCGGGTGACCGCCTTCGGGTCTCAGAACAGCGAATCGGCGGTCGCTGCGCCGACGACGCTGAACACCCCGCCGACGCTGACGGCCTTGAGCGTCACCTCGATCGATCGTCTTCCCACATCCTCGCCGAGAAACGTCTCGGGGGCGCCGAACGCCAGTGCCAGCGCCAGCACCGAACAGTACGACACGAAGACGAGCGAGACGAACCGGAGCGGCACCCCGCCCACCTCGGTTTCGCTCTCGGGATCGCGGTCGTCGGCCTTGTAGAGTGCGCCATAACCGATCCCGAAGACGATGGCGACGGTCGCCAGCGTCTGCACCCAGGACATGTTCGCCGCCAGCGTCCACACCTCTTCGGTGACGACGAACGGCCCCGCGAGCAGGAACCCGCCGACGATCTGCTGAGCGGCGTCTGCCAGTTTGAACCGCCGGCTCGATCCGACCATGTCACGTCCTCACGCTCCCGGAATATAGGCGCGGGGTTCGGCGCCGGGAAACGAACGATGTTCGACGCCGGGAAACGGTTTTCCCCGCGCACGCCGCACGGGACGACGTATGACGCTCCAGCGTCGGTACGTCCTCGGCGCGGTGTTCGTGCTCGCGGCCGTCGGGACTGCCGTCCTCGTCGCGGACGTGTTGGCGACGGTGTTTTTCGCGGTGACCGTCGCCTACCTGCTTGTCCCCCTCCACGAGGGACTGACCCGCCGGGGGTTCTCCACGTGGTAGGCGAGCGTCGCCGCGACGGCGGCGGCGGCGCTCGCGGTTATCATGCTCGCGCTCCCGCTCCTGTGGATCGTCGTCGGCCGCCTCGACGAACTCCTCTCGGTCCTCTCGTCGCTCCCGCCGGCGCTGACGGTCGACCTCTATGGCTTCGCCGTGACGGTGACGCTCTCGGAGGCCAGAGCGATGGTGCTCGGGTACGGGCGCGGACTCGCCCGGTCGGTCGCTGTCGTCGTTCCCGTCCTCGCGCTCAAACTGACCGTGTTCGTGATGCTCGTGTTCGCCTTGCTCTCTCGGACCGCCGACGCCAACCGCGCGGTCATCGCCCTCGTTCCGCCGGGGTATCACGACCTGGCCCGCGGGCTGGGGAGTCGGACCCGCGCGACCCTCTTCGGCATCTACGTCCTGCAGGCGGCGACCGCGGTCGGAACGTTCGTCATCTCGGTGATCTTCTTTTTCCTGCTCGGCTACCCGTACTTCTTCACGCTGGCCGTCGTCGCCGCGATCCTCCAGTTCGTCCCGGTGATCGGCCCGTCGGTGCTGCTCGCCGTCCTCGCGGCGACTCACCTGATCGCCGGCGACCCGGTGCAGGCGGCGATGGTCCTCGTCGCCGGCCTCGTTCTGATCGCGTGGTTGCCGGATGTGTTGATCCGGCCGCGCCTCGCCCGCGAGACCGCCGACCTCCCGGGGAGTCTCTACTTCGTCGGGGTCGTCGGCGGACTCCTGACGCTGGGGCCCGTCGGGATCATCGCGGGGCCGCTGGCGGTCGCGCTCGCCGTCGAGAGCGCCGAACGCCTCTCGGCGGAACTCAACGAGGTGTCCGTCTCGGAGGGCTGAGCGCTACTCGTCCGGGTCGCCCTCCGCTACCGGTCCTCCTCGCTCCATCCACTCGGTGAGGCTGCCCTCGTAGAACCCCACGTCCTCGTATCCGAGATGGGTGAGGACGATGTACGTGTGGCTGATGCGTCGGGCCGTGTTGCAGTAGAGGATGATCCGGCTGTCGGGCGTGATTCCCCGGGCGGCGAGCAGCGACTCCAGTTCCTCGCGCGGCTTCAGTCCCCGCGTCCCTTCGTCGACGAGTTCCCGCCAGTCGAGTTGGATCGCGCCCGGGAGGTGAGCCTCTTCGTACTCCCACGCCTCGCGGGTGTCGACGATCAGTGCGTCGGTGTCGAGGGCGGACTCGACCGTCTCGAAGTCGACGAGCGGCGACGACTCCGGCTCCCGAACCTGGTAGGTCGCGCGCGACGGCTCCGGCGTCTCGGTCGTCGTCTCGTGTGATCGACTCCACGCGCTGTAGTCGCCGTCGAGGAGGTGGAGGTCGCGATGGCCGTACAATAGCGCCGTCACCAGGAACCGCGCCGCGAACACGCCGTGTTCGTCGTCGTAGGCGACCAGTCGGCCGTCGGTCGTGATCCCGGCCGCCTCCATCAGTTCCGTCCACCGCTCCTTGCCGGGGAGCATTCCCTCGTCGCCCGCCTCGCTTCGGAACCGATCGAAGGGAACGTTGACCGCCCCGGGGACGTGCCCGATTCCGTCGAACTCCCAGGCGTCGCGTACGTCGACCACGCGCACCTCGTCGCCGTGGGTCGCGAGCCAGTCGATGGATACGACGATGTCCTCGTTCATGGCCGGCGATGGGGGCCGACCGAATATAGTGACGGCGCTTCCGTCGTCCCGGCGGCGTCCCGATTCAGGTCAATATTTGCCGGTTCCAGTGCGCGCCGCCCCCGCCCCTCCCGGTCGATCCGCCGCCCCGAACGGTACGGCTCCCCAAGAGGAAGCAATAATTTCCGATTCGAGCGAGGGATGGCCGTGTCTGCCCGTAGTGTGAGGGTTATAGGGGTGGGTGCCGTAGGTGGGACCGCTATGTCAGATTCAGCGTACGCGAAAGACGTTCTGGTGTCGGCGGACTGGGTGGAAGACCACCTCGACGACTTCCAGAGCGACGACCCCGATCACCGGCTCGTGGAGGTCGACGTCGACACCGAAGCCTACGACGAGGGGCACGCCCCCGGCGCCATCGGCTTCAACTGGGAGACACAACTGCAGGACCAGACCACGCGCGACATCCTCTCGAAGGACGACTTCGAGGATCTGCTGGGGAGTCACGGCATCTCCGAGGACTCGACCGTCGTGCTGTACGGCGACAACTCCAACTGGTTCGCGGCTTACACCTACTGGCAGTTCAAGTACTACGGTCACGACGACGTGCGCCTGATGGACGGCGGGCGCGACTACTGGCTCGAGAACGACTATCCGCTGACCGAGGACGTCCCCGACTTCTCGGCTGTCGACTACGAAGCCTCTGGTCCCCGCGAGAGCATCCGTGCCTACCGCGAGGACGTCGAGAACGCCATCGAGCGCGGCGTGCCGCTGGTCGACGTGCGAAGCCCCGAGGAGTTCCGCGGCGAGATCCTCGCGCCCCCGGGACTCCAGGAGACCGCCCAGCGCGGCGGCCACATCCCCGGCGCGAAGAACATCTCGTGGGCCGCCGTCACCAACGACGACGGCACGTTCAAGACCCGCGACGAGATCGCGGACCTGTACGCCGACGAGGGCATCGACGGCGACAGCACGACCGTCGCCTACTGCCGTATCGGCGAGCGATCCTCCGTCGCCTGGTTCGCGCTCCACGAACTCCTCGGCTACGAGGACACGATCAACTACGACGGCTCGTGGACCGAGTGGGGCAACCTCGTGGGCGCGCCGGTGGAGAAGGGCGACGCCAAGTGAGCGAAGCGAACGAGGCGTCGTAGTGAAGCGGCGACACACTCACCGACGACCGGACATTTTTCGCACTGCCGACCCGCCGGAGCCGCCGCCGTCGCGTCCGAACGCCCGTCCCCCCGGGGACGCCGGCGGCGCCGGATCGCTGGCGATGCATACAAACGCGGGCCTCTCGTACCGCGGGCCATGGACGGAACGACGCTCGTGGACACCCTGACCGACGACATGGAGACGGAGCTGTCCCGACTCGGCTCGTCGAAGTGGCTGTACGCGCTGACGGACGGCGAGATGACCGCCGACACGGTTCGCGCCGCCGCGGCAACCGACGCCGCGGCCGCAGCCGACCGGTTCGAGGTGTGGGCGACCGACGCCGAGGGAGAGGCCGCGGCGCCGTTCGCGGCCCTCGCCGAGACGGCGAACGACCGGCGCGAGACCGTCGCCGCCGACCCCGCCCCCGATCCCGGGGAGCGCCGGACCTACGGGGCGCTCGCGGACCTCGACGACACCGTCGCCCGCCTCGGTGGGGCGCTCGGTCACGCGCTCGTCCTCGACCGGACCGTGGGGCAGATGGTCGGGTTCTTCGTCGGCGACGCCGACCCGTCGACGGCCGGTACCTTCCGTGACCTCCGGGATGCGGCCGACGACGACCGCGACCGGATCGTCGAGGCCCTCGATGCCCACTGCACGGGCGAGGACGACTGGGACCGCGCCCGGAGCGCCGCGGCGGCCGTCGTCGAGGCCACCTACGAGGACTACGTCGAGACCCTGGAGTCGATGGGGATCAAACCGAAGAACGTCTGCTGATCGATCTCCACCCGAAGCGAGGGGGTTCGTGAACGGTTCCCACCCGGCCGGTTACACCCCGTCGAGGGTCTCTCGGTACTCGCTGATCGCGTCCATCGCCGCCTCGATGCGTTCGCCGACGTCGGCGTCGGTCGCCGCCGTGATCTCCCGGAGCGCGTTCTCGTGACGGGCGAGACGGCCGTGGTCCGTACCGATCTCCGCCAGTTTCGCGAGCTGTTCGGCCTGTCGTTCGAGCCGGTCGCGTTCGTCGCCCGAGGCCAGTTCCGCCGCAGCGTCCAGTTCGTGGCTCGCTCGCTGGAGTCCTGATTGCGCCATGGGCGGAGCTACGACCCGGGGGGACAAGTTCCTGTCCCCATCTATTTCCCCGCTCCCCGCCCATGGGTGTTCGATGGTTCCGTCGCCGCCGCCGACCGGTACGCTCCTCGTGTTCGGCCTCATCCTCGCCGCGCTCTTCCTTTTCGTGACCGAGCGCATCCCCAACGACACCACCGCGCTCGCGGTCCTGGTCGCGCTCGCGGTCTTGGAGCCGTGGACCCTGATCACCCCGGCCGAGGCGCTCTCGGGCTTTGCCAGCCCCGCGACACTCACCGTCGTCGCGATGTACATGCTGAGCGAGGGTATCCAGCGGACGGGACTCGTCGGCCGCCTCGGCGCCACGCTGGGCCGACTCACCGGAGGGGACGAGCGCCGCCTCCTCGGCGCGACGGTGGGGACGACGGGACTCGCCGCCGGCGTCGTCAACAACACGCCCATCGTCGCGGTGTTCATCCCGATGATCACGGATCTCGCCGACCGATACGGCCTCTCCCCGTCGAAGCTCCTCCTCCCGCTCTCGTATGCGGCCATGCTCGGTGGGACGCTGACGCTCGTCGGCACGGCGACGAACATCCTCGCGAGTGACCTCTCCCGACAACTCCTCGGCCACCCGCTCTCGATGTTCGAGTTCACCAAACTCGGCGTCGTCGTCTTCCTCGTGGGCGCGGCGTACCTGCTCACGGTCGGCCGGTGGCTCACGCCCGCTCGCATCGATCCCGCCGCGGATCTCACCGAGACGTTCGATCTGGAGAACCACCTCGTTCGCCTCGTCGTCCGGGAGTCGTCGCCGCTGATCGGGGCCACTCCCGACGCGGCCGACGATCGACTCGCGGCCGACGGCCACGACCTGGACGTGTTACAGGTGGAACGCGACGGCGAGTCGTTCCTGGCACGGACGAGCGACCGACCCCTCCTGGCCGGGGACCTGCTCACCGTCCGTACGTCGCTCCAGACCGCCAACCGCGTCGCCGGCGAGTACGGACTGCGTCACCGTCACCGCGACGAGGTCACCGAGGACGACCTTTCGGAGACGCCCCACCGGGGCACGCTCGTCGAAGTGATGATCCCCGGCGAGTCACGGTTCGTCGGGACGCGACTCGGAGCGTCGGCCCTCGACGAACGGTTCGACACGACGGTGCTCGCCGTCCGTCGCGGCGACGAGGTGACACGGGCGGACCTCGACGACGTCGAACTCCGGGGCGGCGACACGCTCCTCCTCCAGACGACGGCCGGCGCCATCGCCTACCTCGCCGACCGGGACGAGGTGATCGTCACCCACGAGCCCGAAGATCCGGCGGATCTCGACGGGACGGTCCGCGCCGAGGAGCCGGGCGCTCCCCTCGATTCCCGCGCGCCGGTCGCCGTCACCATCCTGCTCACCGTCGTCGCCGTGGCAGCACTCGGCTGGCTCCCAATCGTCATCGCCGCACTCGGCGGCGTCGTGGCGATGGTGGTCACCGGCTGTCTCCGCCCGGCGGACGCCTACGACGCCGTCAGTTGGAACGTCGTCTTCCTGCTCGCGGGCGTCCTCCCCCTCGGCCTCGCGATGCAGCGCACCGGTGGCGACGCCCTGTTGGCAGGGGTCCTGGTCGCGAGCGACGCCGTCCTCCCGCTCGTCGGCGTTCTCGCGCTCGTCTACGTCGTGACCGCCCTACTCGCGAACCTCATCACGCCCGTCGCCACCGTCGCGTTGATGGTTCCCGTCGCCGTCGAAGTCGCCGCCCGCCTCGGCGCCACCCCCCTCACTTTCCTCCTCGCCGTGATGTTCGCGGGGTCGACGGCGTTCCTGACGCCCGTCGGCTACCAGACGAACCTGATGGTCTACGGCCCCGGCGGCTACCGCTTTACCGACTACCTCCGGGTCGGCGGCCCGCTGCAGGTGCTCGTGGCCGCCGTGACGACGACCGGGCTGACCGTCCTCTGGGGGTTGTAGGCCGAGCGACCTACGTCGTCGCGTCGCCGACGGGAAGCTATAAGCAGCGTTCGAGTGCGGTGTTCGGCCGGTGAAGATTTTATTGCGTCCCGGCAGCCTGACAGTTGTATGCGATACTATCGGTACACGGGAGCCGGAGGCACCAGCCACCTCGCCGTCCGTGACGGCGATACCGCGTACGACCTGACGAGTGTCGCCCCCGAACTCGAGACGTATCGGGACCTCCTTCGGACGGCGTCGGCCGCCGAGCTATCCGCGGACACCCTCGCCGAACGCCACGTCGACGAGGCCGACTCCGTCTCGCTCGACCGCCTTGCCACCGACAGGGGACAGCCCGTGGTGCCCCCGGAGGTGTGGGCCGCCGGCGTGACCTACCGGATCAGCGAGGAAGCGCGCGAGTCGGAAAGCAGTATGCCCGACCTCTATCTCGACGTCTACGATGCCGAGCGACCGGAGTTGTTCTTCAAGGCCACGCCGTCTCGCACCGTCGGCCCCGACGAGCCGGTGGGCGTTCGTGGGGATTCGGCGTGGAACGTCCCCGAACCGGAACTCGGGCTGGTGCTGTACCGGGGCGACGTGGTCGGCTACACGATCGGTAACGACATGAGTAGCCGAACCATCGAGGGGGAGAACCCGTTGTATCTCCCACAGGCGAAGGTGTACGACCGGTGCTGTTCGCTCGGCCCGTGTGTCGCCTCCGCGGATTCGGTGCCGGACCCGACGGATCTGGACATGCGCATGGTCATCCGACGGAACGGGTCGGTCGTGTTCGACGACGAGACGACGACCGCCGAGATGGTCCGTCGCCCCGACGAACTGGTGTCGTACCTGTATCGACACAACACCGTGCCGGACCTCTGTGTCCTCCTCACCGGGACGTCGCTGGTGCCCGAAGACGAGTTTACCCTGAAAACCGGCGACGAGATCCGGATCGAAATCGACCGGATCGGGACGCTGCGCAACGACGTCGTCGACGTCTGAAAGGGGCCCGTCGGGGTACCACGAAGACCTCGATCGCACGCGCTGCCGGAGTACGGTCGAGTCAGCGTGACCGATACACCTCCGATCCGTTCCGTCGGTTCGTTTTCCCCACTCCCCAAGCGAACCCGTAAAGTGATCCAGGATCCTACCCGGAGCTACCGTGAGCGAATCAGGTGGCCCCCTTTCGCCGGACAGACCGGACGCGGAGAAGGACTTCGAGGTCGACGCACCCTTCGAGCCGGCGGGCGACCAACCCGATGCGATAGCGCAGTTGGTCGATGGCTTTCGGTCGGGTATGGCACAACAGACGCTTCTTGGCGTAACGGGGTCGGGCAAAACGAACACCGTCTCCTGGGTCGTCGAAGAACTCCAGCAACCGACGCTGGTGATCGCCCACAACAAGACGCTGGCCGCACAGCTCTACGAGGAGTTCCGGACCCTGTTTCCCAACAACGCGGTCGAATATTTTGTATCCTACTACGACTACTACCAGCCCGAGGCGTACGTCGAGCAGACGGACACGTTCATCGACAAGGACGCCTCGATCAACGACGAGATCGACCGCCTGCGCCACTCGGCCACCCGCTCGCTGTTGACCCGCGAGGACGTGATCGTCGTCGCCTCCGTCTCGGCCATCTACGGCCTCGGCGACCCCGCGAACTACGTCGACATGGCCATGCGCCTGGAGACGGGCCAGGAGATCGACCGCGACGAACTGCTCGCTCGCCTCGTCGACCTCAACTACGACCGCAACGACGTGGACTTCACCCAGGGCACCTTCCGGGTCCGGGGTGACACCGTCGAGGTGTTCCCGATGTACGGCCGCTACGCCGTCCGCGTGGAGTTCTGGGGCGACGAGATCGACCGCCTGACGAAACTCGATCCGCTGGAAGGCGAGGTCAAGAGCCGGGAACCGGCCGCTCTGATCCACCCGGCGGAACACTACTCGATCCCGGAGGAGCGTCTCGAAAACGCCATCGACGAGATCGAGGCCCTGATGGCGGATCGGGTCGCCTACTTCGAGCGCCAAGGCGACCTCGTCGCCGCCCAGCGGATCGAGGAGCGCACCACCTTCGACATCGAGATGCTGCGGGAGACTGGCTACTGCTCCGGTATCGAGAACTACTCCGTCCACCTCTCGGACCGCGAGTCCGGCGAGGCACCCTACACCCTGCTCGATTACTTCCCGGACGACTTCCTCACCGTGATCGACGAGTCCCACCAGACGCTCCCCCAGATCAAAGGGCAGTACGAGGGCGACAAGTCACGCAAGGACTCGCTGGTCGAGAACGGGTTCCGCCTCCCGACGGCCTACGACAACCGCCCGCTCACCTTCGAGGAGTTCCGCGCGAAGACCGACCGGACGCTGTACGTCTCGGCGACGCCGGGCGACTACGAACGCGAGCACTCGGAGCAGGTGGTCGAACAGATCGTCCGCCCGACCTACCTCGTCGACCCCGCGATCGAGGTGGCCGAGGCCACGGGACAGATCGAGGACCTCATGGATCGGATCGACGGGCGGATCGAACGGGACGAGCGCGTCCTCGTCACCACCCTCACCAAGCGCATGGCCGAGGACCTCACCGAGTATCTCTCGGAGGCCGGGGTGGCGGTGGAGTACATGCACGACGAGACGGACACGTTGGAGCGCCACGAACTCATCCGGGGGTTGCGCCTCGGGGAGTTCGACGTGCTCGTCGGCATCAACCTCCTCCGGGAGGGGCTGGACATCCCCGAGGTGTCGCTCGTCGCCATCCTCGACGCCGATCAGGAGGGCTTCCTCCGCTCGGAGACGACGCTCGTCCAGACGATGGGGCGGGCGGCCCGGAACGTCAACGGCGAGGTGGTGCTCTACGCCGACGAGGTGACCGATTCGATGCAGGCGGCCATCGACGAGACGCGCCGTCGCCGCCGGATCCAGCGCGAGTTCAACGAGGAGCACGGCCACGAACCGACGACCATCGAGAAGGCGGTCGGCGAGACCAACCTGCCGGGGAGCGAGACGGACACCTCGGGCGTCACCGGCGACGCGCCGGAGAGCGAGGACGAGGCACGCGCCCGGATCGAGGCGCTCGAAGACCGGATGGCGGCCGCCGCCGACAACCTGGAGTTCGAACTCGCCGCGGACATCCGCGACCGCATCCGCGAACTCCGCGCCGAGTTCGAGTTCGACGACGCCGACGACGGGGTCGCCCCCGAGGTCGACGCCGACTTCTGATCCTCAGCGTTCGTCCAGTCCCTCGCCGTGCCAACCGTCACCAATGTTTATGTACCGAGGGGCGGAATGTAGAACCGTTACGGATGAGTCACGAATCCGATCCGACGCGCCTTCGCGGGGAGGGTCGCTCGACCCCCGAAGGCCCGGCGCCCAAGCGCCTCCTCGGCCGTCTCGAATCGCATCTCGCCGAGTGGCCGCGGCGCTACGTCGACATGCAGGTCGAAGCGCTCGATCCGAAGCAGTAACGCACCCCCGCGCCCAGCGCCCTCTCACGTTCGTCGCAGCCGCCCCGATGTCCGCTCAGCCCAGTCCCGCCGCCATCAGGAACAGCGCCGTCGCGATGACGCCAAAGAGCATCGCGACGAACCGCTTGATCGTCCGGGTGCTGAGCGCGTTCGACACGTAGGGAGCGACCTGTCCGCCCGTCACCGTCGCGGGGACGGTGAACACGACCATGTTCCAGGGCGTCGAGGCGAGCGAGAGCGAGTGGCCGCCGACGATTCCGCCGCCGAACACGTGGACCAGCGACGCGAGGATGGCCGTCAGCGCGACGACGATGTGGTTCGTCCCGATGGCCACCCGCACCGGCACCTTCGTCCCGAGCATCGAGATGATGCCCAGTTCGCCGATGCCGAACCCCGCGAGTCCCTGGAAGGTGCCGCCGATGCTGTAGTTCGCGGCTCGGCGCAGGTAGCCTCCCCGGGTGTACGTGTAGTCGTCACCGTCGCGGTCGACCCGCGTCACGGTGCCGTCCTCGGCCGTCTCGACCCCTGCCGGCCCGAGTTTGTTGCTGTCGTCGGGGAGGTCCGTCCCGGTCGCCGCCGTCCCGCCGTCGGCGGCGGCGCCGTCGCCGCTCCCGTCGCCCTCGCCGTGATCGAGGTTGGTCCTGAACAGCAGATACGCGGCCGCGAGCAAGGCGAGTCCGAGCAGAGCGTGAAAGACGGGTTCGGGGATGACAAAGGAGAGCAGCGCCCCGCCGACGACGAACGGGATCGACCCGCCGACGAGGGACAGCGCCAGCCGTCGGTCGACGAGGCCGTACTGGACGAACGCCACCGACGAACTCGACAGGCCGAAGGCCTCGCTGATCAGTCCGACTTTCACGAGCGTCTCGGGTTCGAGCGGCTGGGCGAAAAGCGGGAAGACGAAGATCAGGAAGGGGACGAACAGTGCGGACCCGCTGATGCCGACGGTGTTCACGATGGTCGCCCCGAGCAGGAAGGCGGGACAGAGCCACCAGAACTCGAGCCAGTAGTCGCCTCCCGCGTCGTTCGGCGCGGGCGCCGCGAAGAACACGCCGACGATGAAGATGACCGGCGCCGCGAAGACGAAGAAGTGCTGGTACTTCAGGAGCCACTTCTGTACGCGGCTGGATGACGAGGTACTCATTGGTCCGTCGGTGTCAGTGGTCGGTGGCCGTCGCCGCCGTCCGCGGGGGACGATGCGACGATACGACGTGGAAACGGGGTTCGTTCGCACGGTCACACCGTGGCACGGCCACCGCCAAGCGACGGGTCATCCCCATCCGGCGGGCCCCCTATCACCGAACGAACCGATCGTGTCGATGTCCAACACGCCGTCGACCGCGTCACGACTCATTGTCGGCCCGGTCGTAGCGCAGTCGGTGTAAAAAACCTTGAGATTCGCCATCACCGTGTGTACGGAGCCCACGCGGCCCGTCGCCCTCGACCGCCGGGAGTCGCCGATCCCCCGACACTGACGGGGGACCCGCCACCATCTTTTTGCCCGCGCCACGCTCATCGGCACGTATGCATCGCGCCTCGCTCGACGTCGAGGACCTACTGAAACTGGTCCTCCTCCTGGTCGTGGTCTGGCTCGCCCTCGAAATCGTCGGCGAGGTGTTCGACATCTTCTTCGGCCTACTCGGCTTCCTCCCGAACGTCCTCGGCCTCCTCGTCGTCGTCCTGATCGTTCTCTGGCTTCTCGACCGAATCTGAGGTCGACGTGTACAGCCTCAACGTCCCCGTGTCCGGTGCCGTCGAACGCCTCGCGGCGGATCTCCACCCGAAACTGACCGGGTTCGACCGCGTCCGTGACCGCCACGCCATCGTCTGCAAACGGTTCGAGGCCGACGAGGCCGACCTCCATCACCTCCGGGAGCGCCTCCGCTCCGCGCTCTCGCCGACGCCCGCCTTCGAGGCTCGGGTGACGGGGATCGACGCCTTCGAGACGCCGACCCACGGTCCGGGGCCGGTCGTCTACCTCGCCGTCGAGAGCCCCGGGCTCCGCGACCTGCACGCGCGACTGGTCGAGGCGTTCGGCGCCGTCGACGACGAACTCGAAGGCCCGGCGTACGTTCCCCACGTCACCCTCGCACGCGACGGTCCCGCCGACGCGGTCGACCGCCTGCTTGCGACGCCCGTCGACCCGATCACGTGGACGGTGTCGGAACTCCACCTCTGGAGTCGCGCCCGGCGCGAGACGGCGTGGAACGTCCCCGTACCCCGCTAGCGCGTCCGCACGCGCATCGGCATGCCGTCCTCGGGATGCATCGTCAGCGATCCCCGGAGATCGAACGGTTCCTCGCGGGCGTACGACAGGCTGTACTCCCGGCCGACGACCGCGAGGATGAGTTTCGCCTCGAGCAGCGAGAACTGCTTGCCGATGCAGTGACGCGGCCCGCCCCCGAAGGGGAAGTGGGCGAACCGGGGGCGGTCGGCCCGCCGCTCCCGCGACCACCGCTCCGGGTCGAACCGCCCGGGGTCGGTCCACCACCGCGGGGAGCGGTGGACCGCCCACTGTGGCAGCATGATCGCCGACCCCTCGGGCACCCGGTAGCCCCCGAGTTTCACGTCGATGACGGGTTCCCGAAACATGACGTAGACGGGGGGGTACAGCCGCATCGTCTCCTGTAGCACCCGGTTCAGGGACGCCAACTCGCGCGTGTCGGCGAACGTCGGCGGGCCGTCGAGCACCGAATCGAGTTCCTCGTGGACCCGCCGCTCTGTCGCCGGGTGTTCCGAGAGCAGGTAGAACGCGTAGGTGAGCGTCAGGGCCGTCGTGTCGTGGCCCGCGAGTAGCATCGTCACCACCTCGTCGCGCAACTGTTCGTCGGTCTGCTCCCCCCGGTTCTGCGCCCGGAGGAGGATCGAGAGGAGGTCCATCGGCGGATCCGCGTCGTCCTCGCTCCCCTCGGTCCCGCGGCGCTCGGCGACGACGTCGGCGACCACGTCTTCCAGTCGCTGGACGGCGGCCTCGTACTCGCGGTTCTCGCGGGTCGGGAGCCAGTCCGGCGTCACGAACCGGAAGGGATTCGGCTCGAACCGCGCACCCAGCGGTTCCAGGTTCTCCTGGATCGTCCGCACCCGTTCCTCGCCCAGATCGACACCCAGCATGGCGTCGGCGATGATCCTCACCGTCAGCCGCGCCATCTCCAGTTCCAGATCGAGTTCGTCGCCCGCCGACCACGAGTCGACCGCCTCGGTCGCGTGTCGGGTCATCGTCTCGGCGATGCCCGCGATCCGCGACATGTCGAACGCGGGGTTGGCGAGGTCGCGCTGTCGTCGCCACTGCTCGCCCTCGCTCAGGAGCAACCCGTCGCCGAGGAGGCGTCCGAGCGCGTCGTCCTGGAACTCCGGTTTCCGGTATTTCCCGTGGTCGCCGACGAGGATCCGCTCGATGTCCTCGGGGTTCGTCGCGATGTACGTCTCCAGCGGTCCGAGATCCACCTGGGTCACGTCGCCGTAAGCCGATTCACACGCCGACAGGAATCCGAAGGGATCCCTGGCGTACTGTCTGCTGTTACCGAAGACGGGCTCTCCACGGGGACCGGGTGGCCGTGACTGCTGACGCATCGCCGGCCGTTAGGAAGGGATCGGCATAAGCGCACGGCCCCGGGCGATTCCCGGTCGCGCCCCTCTCAGACGGTCGCGTCGGGGTCGTGTTTCTCGGCCATCCGTCGCGCCTCGCTCGCGTATCGCTCGCGCCGCGCCGTCTCCTCGACGGGCGTGAGCGTGCCCTCCTCGGCGTCGACGGCCGCGGTGACGCCGCCCGACCGCTCGACGGCGATCGGTGCTCGCTCGATCCGCCGGACCGACTCGCCGTCCGTCGTCGCGTACACCAGCGCGATGAGTCCCTTGTCGTCGTACGTTCGCTCGACGAGCCATAGCCGCGTCGTTCCGTCGTCGCTCATACCCTCCTCAATCGCCGCCACCGGGATTATACCCTCGGTCGTACGGGCTACCGGCGGTCCGCAGCGACCTGCCCGTCGCTTGCCCGCAGTTCGTCGACGCTCCGAGAGAGGTCGTCGATCACCTCGTCGGCCTCGTTGGCTGCGGCCACGATCCGGTCGGCGGCCGCGGCCGTCTCCTCTGCCCGGTCCCGGAGCGTCTCGATGGTCGCGGTGAGTTCCTCGCCGGTCGCCGCCTGGTCGTCGGCCGTCCGGGACACCTCGGCGACGCCGTCGGCGAGTCGGTCGATGGTCTCCGCGATCTCCTCGAAGGTTTCCAGTACGCCGTCGATCTGCTGGCTCGCCTCCTCGATGCGGTCGACGGACCGCGTGGCCGCCTCGACGGTCTCGTCCGTCTGTGTCTGGAGCGTCTGGATGTCGTCGGTGATCTCTTCGGTGTGGTCGTGTGTCTGCTCGGCCAGCGACTTCACCTCCTCAGCGACGACGGCGAACCCGTCGCCGTCCTCGCCCGCCCGTGCCGCCTCGATGTTGGCGTTGAGTGCCAGCAGATTCGTCCGGTCGGCCACCTCCGAGATGACCTCGACGACCGCCTCGATGTCGTCCATCCGGTCGCCGAGGGCGGTCACGTCCTCGACGAGTTCCTCGCTCACGTCCACGACGCTCTCGGTCGCTTCGCGTGCGTCCGCGCTCGCGTCGAGACCGTCGCTGGCCGCGGTCCGTGCCTCGTCGGCCGCCGATTCGACCTCGTCGGTCGTCGCCGCGACCTCCTCGATGCTCGCGCTGAACGACTGCATCTCCTCGGCTCCTTCCTGGAGCAAGCCGTTCTGGTCCTCGACGTTCTCCGCGATGTCGACCGCCGCCGTCGCCGTCCGGTCGATGGCGTCGGCCAGCGACTGCGTCTCGTCGTCGACCTCGCTGGCGAGGCTCTCGAACTCCTCGGCCGTCCGGTTCAACTCCGTGATCACCTCCGCGAGGCGGTCGTCGACCACGCGGTCGTCGGTGTCGAACGATGCCCTGGAATCTAGACGCCCGTCCGCCAGGTCGTGGAGGGTGCCCCTGATCTCGTCGACGAGGTCCGCGACGGCCTCCTGCCGTTTCACCTCGCTCGTCCGATCCCGAATCGCCTGGATGACGGCCACGAACTCACCCTCCTCGTTCAGCGGCATCGACGTGTGCCGGAAGTGGCGCGTCTCGCCCCGCCGGTCGGTCACCGTCTCGTCGGTCGCGTACAGTGACAGCGACTCGTCTTCGAGTTCTACTCCCTCGCGTTCGTCGGCCGATTCGGGCGACTCCAGGACGGTCTGGGCCAGCATCTCCCGCTCGCGCCCGTCGGGGTAAAACACCGTACTCGGCTTCGTCGAGCCGATGGCGACGTCGTCCCCGTTTCCGGAGAACTCCTCGATGCTGTGGTTCCACGCCGCGATGGCACCGCTTCCGTCGAGGATGAACACCGGCATCCCGACGCCGTCGATCAGGACGTCGTCGTCAACGTTCAGTTCCACGGCACGCCCCGCGTCCGCCCCGTCCGTAGCTCCCGTCTCCTCGGACTCCGTCGATTCGATGGTGACGGCGTCGGCGTTCGCTTCGGCACGGCCGCCGTCGGTTCGAATCCGCTCGGGACGAGGCCCGGCCACCGACGGCTGTGATCCTTGCGAGTCGGGAGTGCGATCCATGCTAGAGGCCTTACTACCGCTATTCTTAACGTTTTCCTGCAATTCTCAGCGATGAAAATGGAATCGGACACGTCAAGCTCATCAGTCCGTGGTCGCTACGAGGGCGGTGATGGACGCGAGTGCGGTTCGCGCGCGTGCGGCCAACCTCCCCCGTGATCCGGGGGTCTATCTCTTCTACGAGGCCGACGACGTGCGGTACGTCGGCAAGGCGGTCGACCTCCGGGACCGGGTCCGCTCGTACGCCGATCCGCGGAGTGATCGTATCCGGCGGATGGTCGACCGCGCAGACCGGATCGACGTGGCCGTTACCGACACGGAGACACAGGCGCTCCTGTTGGAGGCGAACCTCATCAAACGCCACCAGCCGCGGTACAACGTCCGGCTGAAAGACGACAAGTCGTACCCGCTCGTCCAGTTCACCGACCACCCGATCCCCCGGATCGAGGTGACGCGGGACCCCGAGGAGGGTGCGACCGTGTTCGGCCCGTTCACCGAGAAGGGGCGCGTCGAGACGGTCCTGAAGGCGATCCGCGAGGTGTACGGGCTCCGGGGCTGTTCCGATCACAAGTATCGGGACCGGGATCGGCCCTGTCTCGACTACGAGATGGGGCTGTGTAGCGCGCCATGCACCGACGAGATCGACGCGGCGTCGTACGCCGATGACGTGCGTGCGGCCCGCCGGTTCTTCGAGGGGGAGACGGGAGTGCTGGCCGATCCACTCCGCCGGGAGATGGCAGCCGCCGCGGAGGAGCAGTCCTTCGAGCGCGCCGCCAACCTTCGGGACCGACTGGAGGCCGTCGAATCGTTCCACGGGGCTGGCGGCGAGGCGGTGGCGTCGCCGGGCGACGAGCGGACGGTCGACGTCCTCGGGGCGGCCGTGGAGGGTGACCGCGCGACGGTCGCCCGCCTCCACAGCGAGCGCGGGCAACTCGTCGATCGCTCTCGACACCGCCTCGACGCCCCCGAGGGCGAGGACCGGATCGGCGCTCTCCTCGCCGCCTTCATCCCCCAGTACTACGCCGACCGGGACCTCCCCGACGCCGTCCTCTGCTCGGAGCGGCCGGCCGACGAGGAGCTGCTCGCGTGGCTGGACGCCGAGGGCGTCTCGCTGCGGGTCCCCGGCGCCGGCCGCGAGGCGAAGTTGGTCGACCTCGCGCTGAAGAACGCCCGGAGTCGCCCGGGCCAAGACGACGGCGGCGCCCGTCTCGCCGAGGCGCTCGGCCTCGACGGCCGGGTCGAGCGCATCGAGGGCTTCGACGTGAGCCACACCGGTGGTCGGGCGGCCGTCGGCAGCGACGTCTGTTTCGTCGACGGGAGTGCGGAGAAGTCGGCCTACCGCCGAAAGAAGCTCACCGATCGGAACGACGACTACGCGAACGTACGCGAACTCCTCTGTTGGCGCGCCGAGCGCGCCGTCGCGGGCGAAGACGACCGTCCCGATCCGGATCTCCTCCTGATCGATGGCGGCGAGGGACAACTGGCCGCCGCATGCGACGCCCTCGCGGAGGCCGGGTGGACGGTCCCGGCGGTGGCACTCGCCAAGGCCGACGAACGGGTAATCACGCCCGACGACGTCCGTGACTGGGACGACGACGCTCCTCACCTGCATCTCCTTCAGCGGGTCCGCGACGAGGCCCACCGGTTCGCGGTCCAGTATCACGGAACCGTCCGCGACGAGGTGTCGACGGCGCTCGACGAGGTGCCGGGCGTCGGCCCCGAGACGCGGCGGCGCCTCCTCCGACGGTTCGGGAGCGTCGAGAACGTCCGGGCGGCGTCGGCCGCGGACCTCCGGAGCGTGACGGGCGTCGGCGAGAAGACCGCCGAGGCGTTGCGACGGCTGTGATCGGTGGTTTCGTCGCTTTGCGGCGGTGGCCGTCTCGACGGGGGTCCTGACTGAGTGGAACCGTGGCGCTCGGGTCGCTTACGCGATCTCGTCGTACTGCTCGGCCAGTTTCTCCGCGGCGTCGTCCATCAACTCGACCTCGTAGTCGTCGAGATCCCACTCGACGACCTCCTCGACGCCGTTCGAGCCGAGTTTGACCGGGACGCCGAAGGCGGTATTCTCGTACCCGAACTCGCCGTCGAGGGCGATACTGCCGGGGAGGACCTCGCCCGTGTCCCGGATCACGGCCTCGACCATGTGGGCGACACCCGTCGCCGGGCCCCACTCCGTCGCACCCTTGCGCTCGATGACGTCCATCGCGGACTCCTGGAGGTTGCCGAGGATCTCCTCGCGTTCGTCGGCCGAGAAGTCGGGGTCGCGCCCGTCGACCCGGACCTTCGAGAAGACGGGGACCTGCGCGTCGCCGTGTTCGCCCAGGATCGTCGCCTCGACGTTCTGCACCGGCGCGTCGAATCGCTCCGAGAGGACGTAGCGAAAGCGCGCCGAGTCGAGTCGGCCACCGAAACCGATCACCGAGTGTCGGTCCCGGTCGCCCGTCTCGTAGAGATGCCGGTTCAACAGGTCGACCGGGTTCGAGGTGGTGATCGACACGAAGTCGTCGTTGTACTCGGCGATCGACGAGCCGATGTCCTCCATGATGGGTGCGTTGTCGCCCGCGAGGTCGATCCGGGTCTGGCCGGGTTTGCGCGGGATACCCGCCGTGATGACCACCACGTCCGATCCCTTGGTCGCCGCGTAGTCGCCCTGCCGGACGACCGTGTTCGAGTCGTAGGCGACCCCGTGGTTCGCGTCGGCCGCCTGTCCCACCGTCTCCGCCTCCATGTCCGGAATGTCGACGAAGACCAGTTCGTCCACGACGTCACGGAGCGCGATGTTGTACCCTGCCGCGGCCCCGACGGTTCCCGCCGCACCGATAATGCTCACTTTCGTCATATCACGTACCTGTGGCGACGGATTCCGATTAAACGCTTCGAAACACCCGGATTCGCCGCACGACCGCCGAACTGGCGTTCGACGAACGTCGATTTCTCTCCGTGCCGTGGGGTTTTTCGACCTCCACCGCCTCCGTCGATCCATGAGCGGCTTCGACAAGGAGGCCGAACGCGAGCGCCTCAGGGAGAAGTACGAACAGGACCAGGAGAAGCGAGCGGCGACACAGCGCATGAGCGAACTCCTCCTGAAGGGTGCGACGATGACCAACAGCCACTGTGATGCGTGTGGCGACCCGATCTTCCGCTACGAGGATCAGGAGTTCTGTCCGACCTGTCAGGCTCCAGACGAGGCCGGAACCTCGGCGTCCGCGTCCGCCGCCGACTCCACGTCGGCCAGCGACGCCACGCCCGCCGACGCCGACGCAACGACGGGGACCGAGGCCACCGAGAACCGGCCGACAGCCGACGCGTCCGACCCCGCCGAGTCGGGCGCGACCCCCGAGCGACCGGCGCCCCCCGCTGTCGACTCACGGGAGCGTCGCCCTGCCCCCGCCACCGGCGCCGACGCCGACGCCGGATCCGGCGCCTCCCTCGACGACGCCCGGGCGTCGCTCTCGCGGACGGTCGTTCGGTTCGCGCGGGCGGCCGAGGAGACGGACGACCCTCGGCGCGCCACGGACCTACTCGCCGCCGCCCGCGAGGCCGCCGAGACGCTCTCGGCGCTCGACGACTGCGGCCGGTTCTAGCGGTAGTCGCTCCCGACCACCGTCCGGATTCGGTCGGCGGTCACCTCTCCGACGCCGCCGACCGCCAGCAGATCCTCCTCGCGGGCCGTCATCACCGCCTCGACGCTCCCGAAGTGCTCCAGAAGCGCACGGGCGGTCACGGGACCGATGTCGGCGATGGCGCCCACGACGTACTCCTGTTGTTCGTCGAGCGTCTTCGCGCTCTTCTCGCCGTGGACGCTGACGGCCCGGTCGCGGGTGGTCTGTTCGCGCTCCGCGAGCACCGCAAGCAGGTCGGTGGTGTCCCCCTCGTCTTCGGTTCGCAGGACGCTCACGCCGAAATCGACCGTGAGCGACGCCAGCGCCCCCCGGATGGCGTCCGGGTGGACGTTGCGCTCCTCGTAGAGTCCCTCGCCTTCCAGCAGGACGACCGGGCGGGCGTAATGCCGCGAGAGGTCGCCCACCTGGTCGAAGAGGGAGCGGTCGCCGCCGGTGAGCGTATCGAGGAAGTCCGCGACGGTCTTGCGCTCGACGGCCACGCGGTCCGAGACGACGTAGTCGCCGACCGCGAGTGTCTCCAGACGCGTCTCGACCCCCTCGCGGGTCGAGAGGTCCCGCGCGATGGCCGAGTCGAGTTCCCGCTGGTCGACGACGACCTCCACGGCCTCGTCGTCGCCCTCGGCGGCCGCGACGACGCCCTCCGGCTCGTCGTCGCCGGGTCGGTCGCCGCCCGCCTCGCCGTCGGCCCCACCATCGCCTTCGTCCGGCCCGAACGCGGCGAGCCCCGGCTGGGCCGCCGCGCCGCCGTCGGCCTCCGCCGTCCCGTCCCCGTCGTCGAACGCGTCCAGCGCCGTCTGGTCGCCATCGAGTTCCTCGGCCATCTCGTCGGCGACCCCTTTCAACTTCGCGAGTTCGTCCTCCATCTCCCGCTCGCGGCGCCGAGAGATCCAGAAGAAGGCCTCGTCGCGGGTGTCCTCGGCCATGAGGACGACCACTCGGCCCTCGTCCTGGCGGCCGGTTCGCCCCTTCCGCTGGATCGACCGGATCGCAGTGGGAACGGGCTCGTAGAAGAGGACCAGATCGACCTCGGGCACGTCCAGACCCTCCTCGGCGACCGAGGTGGAGACGAGCACCTCGAACTCGCCGGCCCGGAACGCATCGAGGGTTTCGCCTTGCTCTTTCTGGGTCATCCCGTCGGACCCGTCCTTGTCGCCCTGGCCGACGAACCGTCGCACGTCGAAGCTCTCGGACAGGAAGTCGGTGAGCGCCTCGGCGGTGTCCCGTGATTCGGTGAAGACGATCACCCGCTCGCCGCCGCCGATGCCGAGCGTCCGGGCCAGCATCACCCGCGTCTGCCGGAACTTGGGGTGGAGGTCGTCGAAGGCCTCGGCCTTCCGCATCGCCTCCCGGACCTTGGGCTCGGCGACCAGCCGCTGGCTCGCCTTCGAGGCGCCGGAGGCGCGCGCGGCGTTGCGCTGGCGCTCGAAGTAGCGCCGGAGCGACTCCACCGACTGCGTCTCCGCGAGTTCGACGGCCCGCCGGAGCTTCATCACCTCGGCGTGGACGGACATCCCCTCGTACCCCTCGGACTGGTCGGCGTCGATCAACTCCTGTAGCTCGCCACGCATCCGGTTGAGGTCCCGCTGGGAGAGGTCCGGGCTCGTGGTGTTCGTGACGCCGAGTTCCTTCAGCGTCTCCAGTCGGTCGACGATCACCTCGTTGATCGCGTCGCGAATCTCCAGCACTGCGTCGGGCAACGTCACCCGCTCCCACTCCACGTCGGTGTCGTGGGTGTACTCGTCGACGTCGGCGTCGTCCTCGGTCATCACCGCCACCTCGCGGAGGCCGAGGTTCTCACAGACCGTCATAATCGCCTCCTCGTCGCCGCCGGGCGAGGCACTCATCCCCGTCACCAACGGCGCCTCGGCGTCGGCGTGGTAGCGTTCGGCGATGTAGACGTAGGCGTAGTCGCCGGTCGCCCGGTGACACTCGTCGAAGGTGCAGTGGGTCACGTCCGCAAGCGAGATGCGGCCGCCGATGAGGTCGTTCTCGACGACCTGCGGCGTCGCGATGACCACCCGGCTCTCCCCCCACAGGTCGGCCCGGTCCTCCGGGCGCACCTCCCCGGTGAAGACGGTGATCGCTTCGTCCGGGAGCGTGAGCGCGTCGCGGTAGAACGCCGCGTGCTGCTGGACCAGCGGCTTGGTCGGGGCGAGAAAGAGCGCGGTTCCCCCGACCTCGTGGAGTCGGTCGGCGGTCACGAGCAGGCTCACCGTCGTCTTGCCGAGCCCGGTCGGCAGACAGACCAGCGTGTGGTCCGCGGCGGCGGTGTCCGCGAGCCGTCGCTGGTACGCTCGCTGCTCGATGACCTCCGACGCGAGGAGGGGGTGCTCGACGTATTCGGCGTCGCCGTCGGTGGCCGCCATCGTGTCGGCTTGGTCGTCACCGGGGTTAAGGGTTGGCGAAGCGCGGTGAAAGTGATATCGCGTCCCGCGACCGCTCGCAGTCAGACGACTCGCTCGCCGTCGTCGTCGTACAGGCGGATGGCGTCGACCGGACAGGTTCGGGCGGCGAACTCCGCGTCGAGTTCCGCGTCGTCGGGCACCTCCCGGACGAACAGGTCCGCCTCCGTCTCCTCGGCGTCGACGAGGTCGGCCTTCCCCTCGTCGCGGTTCTCCTCGAACGCCGCCCACTCCTCGACGCACTGGAACATCCCGATACAGGTGTCGCGGTCGAACTCGACGTGCATACGACGCCGTAGACGGTTCGCGGGCATAGGTGTGGTGGGTCCGGCCGCCGATCGCTCAGTTGGTCGTCGACTTCGAATCGCCGCCGTTGGCCGGCGGTTCGACGCCCTCGACGACCTCCGCGACCGTGGTCTCCTTTTCGGTGTCGACGTGCCAGCGGTCGACGCTGTCCTCGTAGGTGGTGAGACGGTCGCTCACCGCTTCCTTGAGTTCGTCGTCGTTGACGTTCACCTCGAAGATGAACTGGTCCTCGTCCCCACCGCGGGCCGTCTTCTGGACGTTCGCACTCACGAGTTCGTTGTCGAAGTAGTAGGGCGCAAGTTGGGTCATTACCTTGCGGTAGACGGTGTCCTCAACGGCGCGCAGCGCCTTTCGTCCCGCCGAGTCGGCGGCGCGTGCGACGTAGTTGATCGAGTCCTGCCAGTGTTCGACGGCGCTCTCGTTGTCCCCTTTTTCGGCGCGCTCGTAGGATTCGGAGAGCTTCTCGCCCGCCGTCCGGAGGTCCTCGTCCGGGTTCTTCCCGGCCTTCTCGCCTTCGCCCTCGCCGACGCTCGCCTGCTCGGCCGTCTTCTCGTTGACGTCCTCGCCGAGGCGTTCGTGGGACTTCGGACGCCACTCGTCCCACTCCTCGAACGCCTCGCCCTCGGCGCCGTTGTCGCGGAGCGCCCGCGTGATGCGCTCCCCGTGTTCGACGATATCGGCCCACGTTCCCCGGCATTTGAATCCGGACACGCTCTCTTCCATCGCTTGTCAGGCCCACATGGTGTGGTCGTACAAAACCGTTCCGTGCTACCGCCCGTAGGTCAGACGGGTCGCGAACGCGTCGAGACGGCGTTTCACCCGTCCAAGCCACGCGGCCGGGGAGACGGCACGGAGTTGGCGTTCGTCGACCTCGATGCGGGCGTCGCCGAACGGGTCCCGTCCGTCCCCGCCGCCGTCCTCCGACGCCACGCTCACGACCGAACTCATGGCACAACGGCCACAGGCCTCGGTGTCTTTGCCACCCATCGTGCCCCACAGTACGGCCACGATCGGATTAAACCTTGTCGTGCGGGCGACGACGGGCTTTTGCCCCCGCCGCGACAGTACCCGCTCATGGGCTACCACGTCGTCGATTCCGACGAAGTCGACCCGGACCCCGACCGCCCCTGTACGCGCCGGTCGCTGTCCGATCCTGCCGGCCTCACGCGGATGGCGATCAACCGCTACACCGCCGACCCGGGTGAGGAACTCCCGCTGGCCTACCACTATCACGACGAGCAAGAGGAAGCCTTCTACGTTCTCTCGGGAACGCTCCACGTCGACACGCCCGAGGGAACGCTGGAAGCGGGACCGAACGCCCTGGTCACGATCGACCCGGGCAGCCCGCAGTTCGCGTACAACCCGGAGGATGCCGACGAGACGGTCGACGTCGTGGCCGTCGGCGCGCCGCCGGTCGACGGCGACGTCCACGCGTACGAGCCGTGAGCGACGACGACGCCGGCGTCCGAACCGGGACCGACGCCGACGCCAGCGGGACGGAGTCTCCCGACCCCACCGTCCCGGAGGACGTCCCCGAGTGGGACGACGAGTACGTCGACCGGGTGAGCGACCGCCTGATGTTCAACTACGACCTCGAACGCGACTACCGTGTCGACGGCGAGGCGTTCGACCTCTACGGCCGCCTCGAAATCCACACCCAGAAGAAGTTCTTCCACCCCGCGATCACGTACGGCCACCACGCCTCCTTCGAACACCTGTTTCTCCGGCGGGCCGAGAGCGTCCGGGTGGCGGATCTGGAGCGGTTCGTCGCCCTCGCCGACGACCTCGCCGACCGCTGGATCGAGGCCGACGAGGAACATTACGCCACGGAGTTCACCTTCGTCGTCGCCGTCCCGGAGATCACCGACGACGTCCGCGAGTTCGTCGGCTCTTTCTCCGGACGGGAGATGCTGAAGTACGGCTACAACGGCTACTACGAGGCCCACCTCGCCGTCGTCGCCCCCGAGGCCGAGACGGTCGTGACGAGTCGGCGCGCCGACGTGGCCGACGCGCTCACCGTCTGGGAGCCGATCGAATCCTCCCGTCCGGGACCGATCGAACGCCTCAAGCGACGACTCCTGGGCTGAGTCGTCCCACGCTCGTCCGCGTTCCGCGCACGACCGACCGACGCCTAAACCCCACGCGGGCGTACGGCACAGCCCGTGTACCGCACTGTTGTGCTCGTCGTCCTGGTCGCCGTCGCCGGCTGTGCCGGGGCGGGCGACGGCGCCGGGACGCCAACCGAGACGCCGCCGATCCGGGCGACCGCCGCGCCGGCGACGCTCGCGCCCGCCGTCGCCGAGGCGACCGGATACGCCCGGCGACGCGCCGACGCGCCACCTCTGAATACGACGGTCACCGCCCGCATCGAGGGGGACGTGACGCTCCAGACCACCCGGAGGGTGCGGGCGAGGACCGCCCGTCGGGTGTACGTTCGGGAGACGTCCGCCGGGCCGGCGGTCGTCGGACTCTACGCCGTTCCGGCGGTGAACCCCTTCGAGAACGCGGATCTGCGGAAGAACCCGGCCGCTGGTCTGTCGCCACCGACGCTCGCGATCCGTGCCCAGACCGTCTACGCCGACGTGCGCGACGTGTCGCAGTCGGGCGAACGGTCGGTGGCGATGCTCGGTAACGGGACGACGCTGACAACGTACCGTGCGACGGCGACCGACGACGGGGGGTCGCGGGCGGTCGCCGTCGCCGTCGCGACGGTCGCTCACGGCGGCGACTACGTCACCATCGTCGTCGTGACGCCGGCGGGACGGACGGCACCGCTCGATCGGCTGTTCGGAGCGGTCCGCCATCGAAAAGGGTGAGCGGCGTCGGCGTCAGTCGTCGTCGCTCGGTTCGCCGCCGTCGGCGACCGCCGCGCCGGTCCCTCGGGCGTTCCGGATGTTGTTGATGCCCATGTAGGCCAGCGAGAGTGCCAGCCAGACCAGCACCAGTGCGATCACGATCTGAATGCCGGCGGAGGCCATCTCGATGGTCGTCCCTCCGCCCGCCCAGTTACCCTGGATGAACTTCTGATACAGGTTCTGATACAGCGCGAGATACAGCAGGGCGGTGGTCGTGATGACCAGCATGAACGCCATCGGCGCGCCGGTGGAGATGAGCTGCTTCTGGTCGTCCCAGTTGGCGAGCCAGACGGTCGCGACCAGCAGCGCGAGCGCCGCGAGCGTCTGGTTCGCGCCGCCGAAGAGCGGCCAGAGATCCGCCCACCGGCCGGAGGCGACGAGGATGTACGCCGGAATCACCTGCAGGCTGGCGTTGACATAGCGGTTGGCCGCCACTTCCTGTACCTGCGTCTCCGGCGTCCCGACGAGTTCTTCGAGCATGTAGCGGCCGAGTCGAACCGCCGTGTCGGTGCTGGTGAGCAGGAAGCTCACGAGGACGAGCCCCATGAACGGCGCCGCGAGGGACTCCGGAATGCCGAACCCGATGTTGAGGATCAGGCCGCCGCCCGTGGCGAAGTTCGGGAGCGCGAGACCGATGCCGCCGCCCGTCGGCACCTCGGCGTACACCGCCACGGTGACGATGGCGACGGTAGCGAGCAGTCCCTCGCCGAGCATCCCTCCGTAGCCGATGGTCCGGGCGTCCGTCTCCTTGTCCAACTGCTTGGCCGTCGTCCCGGAGGAGACCAGCGAGTGGAATCCACTGATCGTCCCACAGGCGATGGTGACGAAGAGCAAGGGGAACAGCGGCAAGGTCGTTTCGACGAGCGCGCCGCCCCAGAAGCCGGCGTACGCGGGGACGTTGACGGTGAGCTGCTGGCCCGCGCCGGTGAGCGTCCCGACGATCACGGCCAAGAGCGTCCCGCCCACGCCGGCGTACAGCAGGCTCGACGTGAGGAAGTCACGCGGTTGGAGCAACACCCAGACCGGCAGGACGCTGGCGACGAAGCCGTAGACGAGGATCACCGGAATCCACGTCGCGATGTTGACGCTACCCAGCACCGGCGGTAGCGGACTCCCCGACAGCAACACGATGGTCCCCGCGGGGTAGTCGCCCGGTACCAGCGCGAGGGGGTACTGCACGCCGACCCACACGCCGGCGAAGACGGCGGCGACGAACGCCACCGTCCCCGGCAGGAACGGCAAGTCGAGCTGGTAGAGATACACCCCGAACACCAACGCCAGGGCGATGTACACCAGCGACGCCGTCGCGGCCTGTGGGTAGGCGTTGAACACCAGCGCGATCACGAGACCGAACACCGCCACCACGAGGATGATCGTCAGGAACGCGAACCACAGGATCATGTCCTTGCCGCGCTCGCCGACGTACTCCCCGATGATGTAGCCGATCGACTTCCCCTCGTGGCGCATGCTGGCCGTCAGCGCCATGAAGTCGTGAACCGACCCGAACAGTGGGTTGCCGATGGCGACCCAGAGGAACGCCGGGACCCAGCCCCAGACCACCGTCGCGGTGATCGGGCCGACGATGGGTGCTCCACCCGCGATGCTCGAATAGTGATGCCCCAGCAGCACCGGTTTCTTCGACGGGACGTACTCCTGTCCGTCCCGATACTTGTGTGCCGGCGTCTCACGCTCGTCGTCCAGGTCGACGAACTGCGAGAGGTATCGCGAGTACCCCAGATACGCCACCGTGAACGATACCAGCGTGAGCACCACCAGTGTGATAGCCTGTACCATGTGTGTGACCCAGCCTAATTTCAGGAAAAAATATTATTTAAACCTTGGGCATTTGCCCACGAAAGTTGCAATTTCGACTGACTCGCTGGCGCGTACCGTCGGTCGTCGGCAGGCGCGGCGCCGTCTCACACCCCCACGTCGAGTTCGTCGGCAACCTCGGCGAGCAGCGACCCCTTCACCTCGCGGACGCGGGTTTCCACCTCCGCGACCACCGGCGGATCGAACGTCTCGCGGAGTTCCTCGAGGCGTTCACGCTCCGTCGCCACGCGGTCCCGAAGGTATCGTGCGCCGCGGCCGTTCTCGTCGTCGTCCGGTTCCGGCGTCAGTTTGTTCACTGCCAGCCCCCGAACCGTGAGGCCGTGGTCGGTGAGGCTGTCGACGGTCCGTCGACTCTCCTTGATCGACAGTTCGTCGGGGTTGACGACCAGAAAGAAGGCTGCCTCGTCGCGGAGGGTGCGTTTCGCGAACTCGAAGGTTTCCTTGCGCTCCTGGAGGCGGGCGATGATCGGGTCGCCGTCCATCATGCGTCGGGGCTCCTGATTGCCGATGGCCGCGCGTTCGTACAGTTTGACGCTTTTCTTTCGCTTGTGGAGCAGGCGATCGATCCACCCCTCCAGAAACTCCGGCAGCGAGAGGAGCCGAAGCGTTCCGCCCGTGGGCGACGTATCGAAGACGATCCGGTCGTATGGGTCGGCGTCGCGCATCACGTCGACGAAGCGATCGAACAACGCCGCCTCGTAGGCGCCCGGCGTCTGGTGGGCCATCTCGATCTGGCGGTCGATCTCGTTGACCATCGCCGGGCTGACCTGGTCGCCCAGCGCCCGCTTCGTCTCCATCAGGTGTCGCTGGACTTCCTCGTCGGGATCGATCTCCATGACCGACAGCCCCTCGATCCCCTCGACAGGTTGCGGCTCGTCGTCGAACGCTTGGTCGAACACGTCGGCGGTGCTGTGGGCGGGATCCGTCGAGACGACCAGCGTCTCCAGGCCCGCCCGGGCACACTTCCGTCCGTAGGCACTCGACATCGTGGTCTTGCCGACGCCGCCCTTGCCGCCGAAAAAGACGAACCGCTCCATCAGAAGTGGTACTGCTCGCCTTTGCGTTCGAGCAGCGATCCCCGGTTCCACATCCGGCGCTCCCACGCCTCGAACTCGTCTTCGAGATACGGAAGGAGTTCGGCCGTGTAGTACGACACGGGACTCGGGATGCCGAAGGCCTCGGGGAAACACGCGAGCATGAACGTGTCCTCCTGGTCCTCGGCTTCGTGTTCGATCTTCTCGTAGGCCGGGTGACTCACCATGCCGTGATACAGTCCCCGGAGCCACTCCTCGGCCACCCGCCGGAAGTGGGCGATCCGTTCCGCGAGATTCATGCCTTCGACTCCCGTCGGCGCGGAGAAAAACGTATCGTCGGTCGTCCGGCGCGGCCGCACGTCCGCGGGGTTAAGAGGCCGCCCCACCCACGGTTTCCCATGCCACGGGACGCCATCCCCGTCACCATCCTGTGCGGGAGTCTCGGCGCCGGCAAGACGACGCTGCTCAACCACCTACTCCACGAAGCGGGCGACCGCGACGTCGCCGTCCTCATCAACGACATGGGCGAGATCAACGTCGACGCCGATCTGGTGAGTCAGAACGCCGATCTGGCCGTCGAGGGGGGTGTGACCGAACTCTCGAACGGCTGTATCTGCTGTGAACTGCAGGACGACCTCGAAATCGCCGTCGTCCGTCTCGCGGCCGACCGCGATTTCGACCACCTCGTCGTCGAGGCCTCCGGCATCTCGGAACCGCGACCCGTCGCCCGGCTCTTCGCGACGGGGTCGCGGGCCGCCGCCCGGTACGAGGTCGCCTCCATCGTCGCCGTCGTCGACGCCCGCCAGTTCCACGACGCGTTCGGCGACGCGGGCGCTGCGACCCGCCGAGGCGCGCCCGACGACGCGACCCGTCCGCTCTCCGATCTGCTCGTCGAGGACGTGGAAGCCGCGGACTTCGTCCTCCTGAACAAGACGGATCTGGTCACCGCGGCGGAACTCGACGCCGTCGAGGAGATGGTGCACGCCCTCCGTCCCGACGCCGAGATCCACCGGACGGAACACAGCCGCGTCGATCCGGAACGGCTCCTGCGGTCGCGCTACGACCCCGAGGCGGTCGAGCGAGCGGGCTGGAAGCGGGCGCTGGATGCGGACGGGAACGCGGGCGACGAGCCAGGACACGCTCACGACCACGACCACGCTCATCCCGAGACCGTCTACGGCGTCACCTCGTTCACCTACCGCCGCCGCCGCCCGTTTCATCCCGAGCGGTTTCGCGCCACGCTCGCCGACCTTCCCGCCTCGGTGATCCGGGCCAAGGGGACCTGCTGGGTCGCCAGTGGCGCCGATCTGGCCTACTCGATGCACCAGGCCGGCCCCTCCGTCCGCGTCGAGGCGACCGGCCCCTGGATCGCGAGCCTCCCCGAGTTCGAACGGGACGCCTACCGGCGAAACCATCCGGACCTCGACTGGGACGACCGGTGGGGCGACCGTCGCGTCGAACTCGTGTTCATCGGCCGGGGGATGGACGAGGAGGACCTGATCGCGGCGCTCGACGACTGCCTGCTCACCGACGCGGAGCTATCGGACTCGTGGGACGCGTTCGAGAACGCCTTCCCGACCGAGGCCGACGAGGAGTGGGTGGTCGTGGAGCCGACGCCCTAGCAGGCACACCCGGTCGATCCGGGCGACCGCTCGAACGTCATCGCCTCGCCACAGGCGGGGCAGGCCGGCGGTTCGTCGCCCTCGACGTCCAGATCGAGGCGCCGTTCCTCGCAGTCGTGACACCAGTACGCCCCCTTCGACTCCCCGCGCTCGTCGCCGCGGTTCGTCGACGAGGACGAGGCCTGCAGCGTCTCGGTGATCGTGTCGATCAGTCCCATAGTGAACGAATCACACGCGGACGGCTAAAGGCTCGCTCGGTTGTCCGCGGGCCGCGCACGGCCGTCACTCCTCCCCGCGTTCCGGGTTCCCGCCCCGCGGTTCCGGCACGGCGGACCGTTCCGACCGTGACGCCCACCGGGCGCCGAGGGCCGCCCCCGCGACGACGCCGCCGACGATGCCGACCGGTCCGAAGACGCCACCCAGCATCCCGAGGACGCCCGCGACCACGACGGTCACGAGGTCACGCCAGTCCATGGACGTACGTGGACGCCGGTCGTCCTATACGTGCCGTCTCCGTCACGTCGCCTCCGCGGCCAGACCGTCGAGCAGGCGTTCGAGTTCGCCCCGTCGCTTCCACGCCGCCACCCGGTCGGTCAGCGCCGGCACGGGGAGGCCCAGACTCACCGCCGACCGCGCGGTCACGCGCGACCCCTCGTCTTCCGCCTCGACCCGGAGTTCGGTCGTCATGGCGTCGAAGGGCCCCGCGTCGCCCGCCTGCGTGTAGTGGAGGCCGTCCGGTCGCGCCTCGAAGCGCAGCGTGAGTTCCAGCCCCCGGGCGCCCGCGGTGACGAGCGTTCCGTCCCCGTCCTCGCTCACGTCTCGAACCGTGAAGCTCCCCTCGCTCGCGACGACCGTCGTTGGCGTCAGCGCGCGCTCCACCGTCCGGGGCGGTGCTCGCACGAATCGTGAGACTTCCACCTCGCGCATCGTTTCGGACACACGCGTCACCGCACCAAAAGCGGGAGGGACAGCGCGGCCAGCAGCGCCGCACCCACCAGAGCGGTGTAGAAGAGGCCGAGGAGGCGCTGTTCCGGGGGGATCTCGCCCCTGAGTTCCGGTCGCGCGGTGTAGACGAGGCGATGGTACGCCACCGCGACGGCCCCCACACAGGCGAGGGCCGGGACGCCGACCACCGCCGTCCCCTCCAGCCCCACCGCGAGACAGTAGACGGGGCCAAAGGAGAAGGCGACGAGGCCGCTCATCGCCGTCACGACGAGGAAGGGGACGGCGTCGACGGGAGTGCCCTCGCGGTTCCGGAGGCGCATATCTCCTCCGTGGGACTCGGGGGCAAAAACTCGCGCGTCGGTCCCGTCACCGATCGACCCGACGGTTTAAGGTGTCGCCCCGGACACCTCGACGTATGGCCGAGGGCGACCCCCGGGTGTTGTTCGTGATGAACCTCGTGCTGTCGGGGCTCTTTGCCACCGTCGTGATCTGGGGACTGGATTTCATCGGCATCGTCGCGTTCACTCCGTGGAACGTCGCTTCCTTCGCGCTCCTCGTGATGGCCCTGACCTACGTCGTGACTCGGTGACTCCCCATTCGGTGCGTGGATCGGGTGTAGGACGCCTGCCGCCGACGATGTCGCCACTTTAAGGTTCTCGACTCGCGGAGTAGCGTGTATGACCATCGAAGACCGCGACGACGCCTACCTCATCACACACGCACTCGCGAAGGACACCCTCTCGAAGATCCGCGACGCCGACACCGAACAGGTCGCCTTCCGCAAGGGGCTGGTAAAACTCGGCCGCATCTGTGGCTACGAGATCATCGACGGGGCGATGGAGACCGAGTACGTCTCCATCGAGACGCCGATGGCCGAGACGACCGGGGAGCGCGTGAAGGGCCTCGACGACGTGGTCATCATCAACGTCCTCCGGGCGGCCACGCCGTTCGTGGAGGGACTGCTCAAGGCCTTCCCCCGCGCCAAACAGGGTGTCATCAGCGCTGGCCGCGACGAGGAGGCCGGGATGAACGAGGACGGCGAGTTCCCGATCACCGTCGACTACGTGAAACTCCCCGAGATCACGGAGGCAGACACCGTCATCGTCGCCGATCCGATGCTCGCCACCGGGTCGACGATGTCGGCCGTCCTCGACTACGTCCTCGATGGGCAGGCGACGCCGGAGAACCTCTTTGTCCTCTCGGCGGTCAGCGCGCCGGCCGGCCTCCTCCGCGTCGCCGACGCCGTCCCCGAGGCGGATCTGCTGACCGTCGCCATCGACGACCACCTCGACGAGAACGGCTTCATCGTCCCCGGCCTCGGCGACGCCGGCGACCGCGCCTTCCGGACGACCTAACCCCTTCGCTTCACGTCGAAAATCAACCGATTCCGTGCCGATCCGGGGTCGAGAAATCTCCACCGAAGCGGACCACCCCACCGCTCCGTAGTCCTCCGTAGCTCACCCGAGTTCGACCCGCCCACCGGTCGCGGAGCGCAGGCGGTCACGGAGCGCGTCGGCCGCTTCGACGGGCACGCGCACGTCGAAGCGCACGCGTTCCTCGTAGGCCGCCTCGAAGTCGACGCCCTCGCTCTCCAGAATCCCGCGAGCGGTGCCGGAGTCGTCGTAGTCGACGACGACCGTCATCCGTTCGTGGGGGCGTTCCTCGACCACGCCGGCGGCGTCGACGGCGTCGCTGACACCGCGGGCGTAGGCCCGCGCCAGTCCCCCGACGCCGAGGTTGACGCCGCCGTAGTAGCGGGTCACGACCGCGACGACGTTCCGCAGGTCGCGCTGGACGAGGACGTTCAGCGCGGGCTTGCCCGCCGACCCCGTGGGCTCCCCGTCGTCGCTCGACCACTCCCGGAGCATGTCGCCCCCGTCGGCGGGCACGCGGTAGGCGGGCACGTTGTGGGTGGCGTCGGCGTACGCCGCCCGTACCTCGTCGACGAATGCCTCGGCCTCGTCGACCGATTCGGCGGGCGCGACGTGGCCGACGAACTCCGACCCTTTCACTTCGAATGCCGCCTGTGCGCGCGCCCCGACCGTGCGGTACGTCTCGGTCATCAGAACTCGACCCGGCGGACGTACGGCAACTCGCGGATCTCGACCAGCAGGTCTCCCGGGAGCGTCGCGTCGGTGATGACGTAGAGTTTGGCGTCGTCGACGAACTCCGGATCCTCGCTGATCACCTGCCGGATGGCGATACCACGGTCCGCGATGGCGGTGGTTACGTCGGCGACGATGCCCGGTTCCGTCTCGTCGTCGACCCAGACCGTCAGCACCGACAGATCGAGCACCGGTGCCAGATCCATCAGGCTGGGGATGGCCGTGATGTTCTGGAAGATGCGCCGGAGTTCGGGGTCGTCGAGGATGGCGTCGGTCGTCGAGTCCACGACCCGGCGGTCGACGCCGATCTCACGGGCGATCCCCGTGTTCGGGATCTCGATCCCGCCGGAGACGACGCGTCCCTCGTCGCTGACGGAGAATCCCCGTTCGAGCAGGAGACGGATCACCTCCTGTTGGCTCGGACTCCCCTCGAACTTCTCCATGATTCTGTCGAACTCGTCTGCCATATCGAAACTCCCCGTCAGGGGTTACTCTCCGAATCGGCGTGGACTCTGATGGGCGTTGTGGTCGCCTCCCACCGACGGGAGTCCACCGAAAGCGACCACGAGAGGGGTCGATGCGAACGGCGCGTCGTGACGGAGGACACGCCCCCGCCGATCGGGGCGCTCCTCTCTGCCGAATCCGGTACGTGCCGCCGTGGGACGCCGATTCGAGGAATCAACGATGATATTTTGGACGGTAATTTATCATAGTTTCGGGCGAGCCTCACCGTGGGGTACATTACCAATGACAGGTGTATTCGGCGTGTTCGGTGCACAATCGCTGGTCGTCTTGATCATCGCAGTCGTCGGGCTCGTTCCCGTCGGACTGTACTACCGGAAGATCCCGCCGTGGTTCGTCGTCGCGTACGGCTTCCTGTTCGTCGCGGCGTTCGCGACCAATTTCGAGAACGTGTTCCTGCCGACGGCGATGAACCTGATCGAGCATTTCGTCGGGAATCTCGGAGCCGGAATCGCCTTTGCCGTCGCCGCGTACGCATACCGGCAGAAACGAATCGTCACCGGTGACGCGGACGCCACGGACACCGCGGACGACGCGGCGACGGGGGCCTGAGCTATGGTCGGTGAATCGATCATCCCGTACGCCGACGCGCTCGCGACGCTTGGATTCCTCGCCGCCGCCACCGTCGGTGCCCGAAACTTTCGGGACACCGAACTGGAACGGACGTTCTGGGCGAGTTTCGTGCTGGTCTCGGTCGCGGGTTCCCTCTGGATGGGACTCGTGACCGTCGAGTGGTTCGGCATCAGTGGCGAACTCATGGACACGCTCAACACGTCGCTGCAGGCCATCGTTCTCGGCGTGTTCTCGATCGGGTCCATCGGGACGTTGGCCGTCGTCGACGACCTCAAGGAATCGCAGGCGGAGACGGTCCGGCGCCGGGAGGAGGCGGAGCAAGCACGGACGGAAGCCGAAGACGCGCGTGCGGAGGCCGAACAGGCCCGCGTCGACGCCGAGGAGGCCCGCGAGGAGGCCGAACAGCTCAACACTCACCTCACGGAGAAGGCCGCGGCCTTCAGCACGACGATGAACCGCGCCGCCGCCGGCGACTTCACACAGCGGATGGACACCGAGAGCCGGACCGCCGCGATGACCGACATCGCGGAGGGGTTCAACGAGATGATGGCCGAACTCGAAACCACGCTGTCACGGGTCCGAACCTTCGCCGACGAGGTCGCGACCTCGAGCGACGAAGTGACGACGGGAGCGGCCGAGAGTCGGAAGGCGAGCGAGCAAGTCAGCGACTCGATACAGCGGATCTCCGCGGACGCCGAGACACAATCCGAGAACCTCAGACAGGTGGCCGACGAGATGCAGAGCCTCTCGGGAACCGTCGAGGAGGTGGCGTCTTCGGCCGGCGAGGTCGCTAACTCGGCACAGGCGACGGCCGACCTCGGACGGGAGAGCAAGGAGGCGGCCGCCGAGGCCATGGACGAGATGGCCGAAATCGAGGCTCGATCGGACGAGACAATCGAGGAGATGGAGCGTCTCGCGTCCGAGATCGACGAGATCGGCGAGATCGTGGACGTCATCACCGACATCGCGGAGCAGACGAACATGCTGGCGCTGAACGCCTCGATCGAGGCGGTCCGGGCCGGCGAGGCCGGCGAAGGGTTCGGCGTCGTCGCCGACGAGATCAAAGGGCTCGCCGGCGAGGTGTCGTCGGCGACCGAGGAGATCGAGGAGCTCATCGGCGAGATTCAGTCCTCGACAGACGATACGGTCGGGGACATCCGCGAGATGGGTGAGCGCGTCTCCTCGGGATCGGCAACCATCGAGGTCGCCCTCGAATCCCTGGACGAGATCGCGGCCACCGCCGAGGAATCCAACCGTGGAATCCAGGAGATCAGTACGGCCACGGACGACCAAGCGGCCTCCGCCGAGGAGGTCGCCGGCATGATCGACGAGGTGACCGACACGGCCGAGCAGGTCAGCGACGAATCCGAGAACGTCTCCGCGGCTGCCGAGGAACAGACCTCCTCGCTCACACAGGTCACACGGAACTCCCGGACACTCTCCGAACGAGCCGACGACCTCCAAGAGACACTCTCTCAGTTCCGGATCGACGCCGCCGATGACGGTCTCGGTTCCGACGCCGAAGCCGGAACTGGCCCGGCGACCGCCGACGGCGGCCTCGACCCGTCGGGGCCGGACGGTCCGACGGCACCCGATCGGTAGCCCCTCCTTCCGAACGCCTACGCTGCCCCTCGTTTCTAGCCACTCCGTGAGCGATGAACTGATCGACTACACCGGTTCGAGGGTCCGCCGCCGTTTGGGGCCGTCCCCGTCCCGGTCGGCCAGGACGACACGATTCGACCCCTCCAGTCGTCGCACCAGTCCCTCCTCGTTGAGGTAGCGGACGGTCGCCAGCACGGTCATCAGCGGGAGCCGAAGCCGGTCTGCGATCCGATCCGGCGTCGCGTCCCCGACGCGTTGCAGGTACAACACGACGAGCTTCGAGGTGTCGCTGTCGAGGGTTTCGAACGCCTGCATACGCGATCTCTCTTCCCCCGTCGACAAATAATTAACGACGTACGTCGAAAGGGAGTACGACAGCGGTTGTATACGGTGGCGTGTGGCTCAGAGTTCGCCTTTCGTGCTCGGCGTGTCCGACCGCCGGTCGTCGATCCGGGTGGCGTCGTCGAGCGTCCGCGCGAGCGCCTTGAACAGCGCCTCCACCTCGTGGTGGGCGTTCTCCCCGTCCACCTCGACGTGGAGCGTCAGCCCCGCCTGCATCGCCAGCGACCGCGCGAAGTGCCGCGCCATGACGCTCGTGAACTCGCCGACCCGTTCCTCGGAGAACTCGCCCTCGAACCGGAAGAGCGGGCGGCCGCTCACGTCGACGACGACGCTCGCCACCGCCTCGTCGAGTGGCACCCGTCGGTCGGCGAACCGGCGGATCCCCCGCTTCTCGCCGAGCGCCTCCGCGAACGCGCCCCCGAGGACGAGGGCGACGTCCTCGACGGTGTGGTGGTCGTCGATCTCTAAGTCGCCGTCGCAGTCGACGGTGAGGTCGAACAGGCCGTGTTTGGCGAACGATTCGAGCATGTGATCGAAGAAGCCGACGCCGGTGTCGATCCGGGCGTCCCCGTCGCCGTCCACGTCGAGGGTCAGATCGATCGTCGTCTCCGCGGTTTCGCGGCTTCGGGCGGCCGTTCGGTCCATGCTCGACCCTCTCGGGGCGCGCGTAAGTCGGTTTTGGGCGCCGACGAACGGCGTAACTGTTCACCGGCCGTCGCCGACGACGGTCGGGACTGATCTACGGCGGTCCGTCTCAAACCTCCATCGCCGCTTCGAGGGTGAACGCTCCCTCGTAGAGAGCCGTCCCGACGACGACCGCCGCGGCGCCCGCCTCCCGACACGCCCGCACGTCGTCGAGCGTCGCCACGCCGCCGCTGGCGATCACCGGAATGTCCACCGCGTCGGCGAGTCGTTCGATCCGTCCGGCGCGCACCCCGTCCAGGCGTCCCTCCACGTCCACGTCGGTGAACAGGAGGGCACCCGCACCCAGATCCGCGTACCGCGTCGCCGCTTCGACAGGGTCCAGTCCCGTCCCTTCGGTCCACCCCGAGACGACCACCTCGTCGTCCTTCGCGTCGAGGCTCACGACGACGCTTCCCGGGTGGGTTTCGCTGATCTCCGCGACGATCTTCGGCCGTTCGACCGCCGCAGTCCCGAGGATCACCCGGTCGACGCCCCGGTCGAGCAGGTTGGTCGCGTCCGCGACGGTACGGATGCCGCCACCTAGCTGGATCGGCACGTCGACCGCGTCGACCACCGCCTCGATCGCCGCGGCGTTCCCTCGCTCGCCCTCGAACGCGCCGTCGAGGTCGACGAGGTGGAGCGTCCGCGCCCCCGCATCCACCCACCGCCGTGCCGCATCCACGGGGTCGCCGTACCGCTTTTCGGTCCCACGCTCGCCCTGGACGAGCTGCACCACCTCGCCGTCCTGTACGTCGACCGCCGGGATCACCTCGAAGCCGGAGTCCTGTACCATGGCGGGGCGGAGGTGGCGGCGGGGTAAAATCGCCCCGGTCGGCGACGCGGACGTCCCCGGCGAGCGGAACGGATTTGTGCCCCGCGCGACGACGACTGCTCGAATGCAACTGTTCGGTTCGAGCGGCACGCGTGGGGTGGTCGGCGAGGAGTTCACGCCCGAACTCGTCCGACGGGTGGCGGCCGCCGTGGCCACCGTCTGGGACGCCGACCGGATCGCCGTCGCCCGCGACACCCGCCTCTCGGGCGGCCCGCTCGCCGACGTGGCGGCGGGCACCCTGGCGGCCGCCGGCGCCGACGTGGATCGACTCGGCGTCCTTCCGACGCCCGGGGTCGCCTACTACTGTGCGACCGCGTCGGTTCCCGCCCTTCTTCTCACCGCCTCGCACAATCCGCCGGCGTACAACGGCATCAAGCTACTCGGCGCCGACGGCACGGAACTCTTCGTCGACGCCTACGAGCGCGTCGAGGCGGCGGTCGGCGACGACGCCCTCGCCGCGTGGGACGCCGTGGGCGACGCCCGGCAGGTCGACGGCGTCGCCGACGAGTACCGGGCGGACCTGCTGGCCCACCTCGACCGCGAGGCCGTCGCGGCCGCCGACCTCACCGTCGCCGTCGACCCCGGCCACGGCGCCGGCTCGTCGATCTCACCCGACTTCCTCCGCGAACTCGGCTGTGCCGTCCGTACCGTCCACGCCGACCCCGACGGTCACTTCCCCGGCCGCGACCCCGAACCCGTCGCCGAGAACCTGACCGACCTCCGACGTCTCGTTCGGACGACCGACGCCGACGTGGGGATCGCCCACGACGGCGACGCCGACCGCGCCATCTTCGTCGACGAGACGGGCGCCGTCGTCGACGGCGACACCTCGCTCGCGGCGCTCGCGGCCGCGGAACTCTCCCGGATCGACCGGACGGCGTCCGGCGACGTCGCGGTCGTCTCCGCCGTCAACGTCTCACAGCGACTTGTCGACGTCGTCGCCGACGCCGGCGCGGAACTCGACCTGACGCCCATCGGCTCGACACACCTCGTCACGCGTGTGCGCGACCGTCGACGGGCGGGCGATCGGGTCCCCATCGCCGGCGAGGGCAACGGCGGCATCTTCTTCCCGAGATACCGTCTCACCCGCGACGGCATCTACGCTGCGGGGAAGTTCCTCGAGTTGCTCGCCGACGCGGACGCCACGGCGAGCGAGGTGGTCGCGCCCTTCACCGACTACCACTTGGTTCGCGAGAACCTGACTTACGACGACGACGCCGAGCGCGCGCGACTCCTCGACGCCGCCGAGACGTACGCCCACGAGGCCGACGTCGCCCTCGATACCACCGACGGCTACCGCCTCGATTACGGCGACGCGTGGGTGCTGGTCCGGCCGAGCGGCACCGAACCGAAGGTCCGGATCTACGCCGAGGCGCGCGACGCCGACCGGGCGTCGACGCTCGCGACCGACCTGCGTCGACGGCTCGACGCGGCGCGCTGATCACTCGGCCGTCGCCGTCAGCGCCGCCTCGATCCGCTCGCGTTCGTCGCGGGCGGCCGTCAGTTCCGCCTCGACGGCACCCCGCTCCAGCCGTTCTCGCTCCGCCTCGTCGAGTTCGTCCCGAGCGAGCGCCGTCTCCCGGAGGCGATCGTACGCGACGTCGTCGGGCAGGTCACGGAGGCGACGCGCCGCCGCGACGGTCCCCTCGTCCGCGAAGCGCGCGACGACCGAGACGAGTTCCGACGCCCGATACCGCAGGGTCTCGGCATCCGGCGGCGGCCACGACACGACGAGCGGGTCGGCGTCGAGGCGTTCGAGGTAGGTCCGGTGGGTGCCCACCCGGGTCCGCAGGGCCGCGGGGTCGTCGACGTAGTGTGAGAGCTTCGACGTCGAGTAGTCGGCGTACTCGAGCAGCGTCGGGATCGGCTCCTCGCCGGCGGGGCGGCTCTCGACGTACTCCCGCAGGTCTGGCGGGACCTCGGGGAAGGCGGCGAGCGGGTAGGCCCGACTCGCCGCGACGACGCGGAACACCTCGCGGGCGCTCGCGTCTCGCCGGAACGCCGCCCAGGCCTCCCTGACCGCCTCGTCGTAGGCCTCGATCGGCTCGCGGAGGCGGTCGACCGGCGCGTCGAGGTCCGCCTCCCCCAGTCGTTGGAGCCGCTCGAGCGAGTCGATCCGCGCGTCGAGGTCCCGCAGCCGCCGGCGCGCGTCCCGGCGCGCCGCCTCGAAGGCCTCGCGCGCCGCCTCGCGGTCCGCCAGCAGGTCGACCAGATCCGCCGCCGGGCCGAGTTCCTCGCGGGCCCGATCGAAGTCGTCCTCGCCGAGGCGCCGCTGATCGAGCAGGTCGTTCGCCGCCTTGAAGGCGTCCCGCGCCGGCAGGTCGTCGTCGAGGCCCTCGGTCAGTTCGACGAACGACTCCTGGAACTCGACGAACGCGGCGAAGTCGCCGGTGCCGGTCGCCCGCCCCTCGTACCGGTCGAGCAGGTCGGTCGCCTCGCGGTAGGCCGCTCGCACCGCCTCCAGTCGCGCCTCGCCGCGGGCCTCGACGGCCGCGCGGGCGTCGGCCAGGTCCTCGCTGGCCGCCCGCAGTCTCGACGCGACGTCGGCCGATCCGTCGTTCCCGCTCATTCGTCGTCGTACACCGCGTCGGGATCGAACACCCGCTCGCCGACCGTCTCGCCCTCGACGGTCCGGTAGAAACAGGAGCGGTGGCCGGTGTGGCAGGCGCCCCCCTCCTGGTCGACGAGATAGAGCAGCGTGTCGGCGTCACAGTCCACCCGCACCTCCTCGACGTGCTGGACGTTCCCGCTCGTGGCACCCTTCTCCCAGAGTTCGTCACGGCTCCGGGAGTAGTAGTGTGCTCGCCCCGTCTCGCGGGTGCGGTCGAGCGCCGAAGGCGAGACGTACGCCAGCATCAACACCTCGCCGGAGTCGGCGTCCTGTGCGACGGCGGGGACGAGGCCGTCGGCTCCGAAGTCCACGTCGACGGTCATATCCGACTCTGGGTGCCTTCCCCCGATAGGTCTTGTGTCACTACACGGCGCCGACCGCGCGAAGCAGTCCGAAGAGGAGGTCCCCGTAGGTCAAGGCGAGACAGAGTCCGAGAAAGAGTGGGACGATGAAGGGAATCCCGGGGGAGATCCACACCGACTCGCGGGTCGTCACGACGTCGAGTCCTTCCCGGAGCGTCTCCGGGGTCGTCCCGTAGGCGCTCCCGTCGATTTCGGCGAGGAACCGCTCGGCGGCCCACGGATCGTCGAACGACGCCTCTACGTCCGCGTCGGCCTCGTCGACGTCGGCCGGCGCCTCGCGGCGTTCGACGGCCGCCTCGTCGACAGCTCCATCGGTCGGTTCGTGTGTCTCGCCCACGCTCTCGGGGTCGCGGTAGGCTGCCGGGTTCGCCCGGAGTGCTGCGAGGCCGGTTCCCCGCCACCGCAGGTACATCCGCAGGGCGTCGAGATCGAGACCGCGCCGCGTGAACGAATCGGTCGTCTCGAACAGACGGCCGTGTTCGGCCGGCAGCGCGGAGACGTCGGTCCGCCGGCCGAGGAACATGACGGGCGCCTCGTCGCCCCGGAGGCCGTTGCGGACGCCGAGGTAGACCGGATAGGCCATCCCGACGAGGACGGCGTTCGTCAAGATCGTCATCGAGAACACGCCGACGTTCGTGACCACCGCCGGATAGGCGCCCGTCGAGAGGTAAAAGACCGGATAGGTGGGAAAGAGCACGGCGAGGGTCATCAGCGCCTTGGCGTCGGCGCCGCCGAAGCCGCCGATCCACCAGAGCCCGTACCCGAGGGGGACGAGAACGAGGACGCTGATCCCCACCCGAACGACAAAGAGTCGGTCGTCGACGCCCGCGACCGGCAGATGGGCGAGTGCATCCCACACGAGCGTCAGCAGTCCGACGGCTGCGAGGGGATACCACAGGCGGTTCGGGAGCCGACGAGTACGTACGTCGCGCCACGCCGCCCATCCCAGCGCCGGGACCGCGATCAACCGCAGCAGGTCCGTCGTCGCCGCGAGCATTATCGAACCCCGGCGCGGGGAGGAATTAGGGGTTCCGACTCGTCGGCGCTATCGCTCTCCGGTGTGGCCGAAAAAACGCGGATCGTGTCGGCGTCGCGCTCAGATGACGCGGTTCTGGAGGTAGTCGAGGTGTTTCGCGTTGTAGACGAGCTTCACCTCGTCGGCCGTCGGGCTGCCGATGCAGGTCAGCCGGACGTCCTTCTCCTCGACTTCCTCGTCCGAGAGGATCTGCTGCATGTCCATGTCGAGGTCACCCTCCATGACGATGGCCGCGCAGTTCGCGCAGGCGCCGGCACGGCACGAGAAGGGCCAGTCGTAGCCCTGTGCCTCGGCCGCTTCGAGGACGTACTCGCCCTCGTTGACGTCGAGTGAGCCGTAGTCCTCGTCGTCGAGCCCCGCGTCGGCGGCCTTCTCGAAGAGGTCGTCTTCGTCCATCTCCCAGCCGTGGTCGTCCAGCACTTCGTAATTGAGGTATTCTACCGTGGGCATCAACTGAGTAGTTGCGCGGCCACCCCATTAGACTTTGCTGTTCGGCGAAGACTCGTCGGCGAACCCGTTCGTTTTCGCCGCCGTCAACGTTGTTTCACGAACTGATGACGCTCCGAGTATGTGAACGCTGAACGATATGTGGCGCCGTGGCTACCGGTTCAGCGTGTGGATCGCCTGTCCGAGGGCGTTCTCGACGGCCTCCATCGTCGCCTCCGAGAGCGTCGGATGGGTGTGGATCGTCGCCGCTACGTCTTCCAGCCGGGCGCCCATCTCGATGGCCAGCGTCGGTTCGGCGATCAGTTCCGAGGCCTCGGGGCCGACGATCTGTGTCCCGAGCAGGAAGCCGTCTGCGCTCGCGACCACCCGGACGAAGCCCTCGGTCTCGCCGAGTGTCAGCGCCCGGCCGCTGGCGTTGAGGGGCATCTCGCCGGTCACCGGGTCGTACCCCTCCTCGGCCGCCTCGTCGGCAGTCAGGCCGACTGTCGCGATCTCCGGATCGGTGAACACCGCCGCCGGTACCGCCGCCGCGTCGAACGCCGCCGGCTCGCCCGCGATGGCCTCCGCGGCGACGATCCCTTCCGCCGACGCGGCGTGTGCGAGCATCGGCTCGCCCGCCACGTCGCCGACGGCGTAGATGCCGTCCACGTCGGTCTCGCACCGCTCGTCGGTCTCGAAGAACCCGTCGTCGTTCGGGTCGAGTCCCGCGTTCTCGGCGTCGAGCGAGTCGGTCACCGGTTCGCGGCCGACCGCGACGAGCACCCGGTCGGCGCCGTAGGTCGACTCCTCGCCGTCCGCGTCCTCGGTGGTGACGACGACCCCGCCGTCGGCGGCGTCCCGCCACCCGCTTGCCCCCTCGCCGAAGTTGAACTCGATGCCGAGCGACTCGGCGCGCTTGCGCACCACGCGCGAGACGTCCTCCTCGTATCCCGGGAGGACGTCGTCGAGCATCTCCACGACGGTCACGTCGCTTCCGAGTTTGGCAAACGACGTCGACAGCTCCATCCCGATGTAGCCCGCACCGACGACGACCAGCCGATCCGGCACCGTCTCGACCGAGAGCAGGCCGGCCGAATCCAGTACGGGATCGTCGGCGAAGTCGAAGCCCGGTAGCTGGATCGGTCGGCTCCCCGTCGAGACGATGCAGTGGTCGAACGCGACGGTTTCGGCGCCCTGCCCCTCGCCGCCGTGTTCGACGCGGACCGTCTCCTCGTCGACGAACTTCGCCGTCCCCTCGATCAGGTTCACTCCGTTGGCCTTACAGAGTTTCTCGACGCCGCCCGTGAGGTGATCGACCACGCCGTCTTTCCACTCTCGCATCCCCGCCAGATCGACGACGGGGTCGGCGTGGATGCCCATCTCCTCGGCCGTCGCCGCGTCGTGGGCGACGTCCGCGGCCGTGATGTACGCCTTCGAGGGGATACAGCCGCGGTTGAGACAGACGCCGCCGTAGGCATCGCGTTCCACCAGCGTGACGTCCAGGTCGCGCTGTGCGGCGCGGATGGCGGCGACGTAGCCGCCCGGTCCCGCGCCGATGACCAGTACCTCGGTTCCGGTAGTCACATCTCCAACGACCATCGTTGGTGAAACTCCGGGCGCCCCCGCATATAAAGCCCGGCGGGGTGCGACGGCGGACTATCACCGCGACTCGTACACCGGAAATTCGGTACAGAGGCGGTCGACTTCGGCGCGTACCTCGCTCGCCACGTCCGCGTCGTCGGGGGCGTTCAGCCGGTCGACGATCAGTTCGCCGACCGTCTCCATCGCCTCGGCGTCGAAACCACGGGTGGTGAGCGCGGGCGTGCCGATACGGATTCCGCTGGTGACGAAGGGTGAACGGGTCTCGCCCGGCACCGTGTTCTTGTTGACCGTGATGCCGACGTCGTCGAGGGCGTCCTCGGCCGCCTCGCCCGTGAGGTCCGGATGGGAGTCCCGGAGGTCGAGGAGGAGGAGATGCTTGTCGGTCCCGCCGGAGACGGGCGTGACGCCGGCGTCCAGAAACACGTCGGCGAGCGTCTTCGCGTTCTCCACGACCCGCTCGGCGTAGTCGGTAAACGAGGGGTCGAGCGCCTCGCCGAACCCCACCGCCTTCCCCGCGATGTTGTGCATCAGGGGGCCGCCCTGCCCGCCGGGGAAGATGGCCTTGTCTACCGCCTCCGCGTGCGCTTCGGTCGTCATGATCATGCCGCCGCGGCCGGCACGGATCGTCTTGTGCGTACTCCCGGTGACGAAGTCGGCGTCGCCGACGGGGGTGACGTGGACGCCGGCCGCCACCAGGCCCGTCACGTGGGCGATGTCCGCGAGGTGGTCGGCCCCGACCTCGTCGGCGATGGCCGAGAGGCGCTCGAAGTCGAACTCGCGGGGGTACGCCGAGGAGCCGCTGACGATCATGTCGGGATCGAACTCGGCGGCCTGGTCGGCGACGGCGTCGTAGTCGATATACCCCGTCTCGGGGTCGACGCCGTACTGTTCGACGTCGTAGAGTTGGCCGGAGAAGTTGACGTGGTGGCCGTGGCTCAGGTGGCCGCCGTGGTTCAGGTCGAGCGAGAGGATGCGGTCGCCAGGTTCGAGGGCGGCGAAGTAGACGCCCATGTTCGCCTGCGTCCCGCTGTGGGGCTGGACGTTGACGTGGTCGGCGCCGAAGAGTTCCGTCGCACGCTCGATGGCGAGGGTCTCGACCGTGTCCATATGCTGGCACCCGCCGTAGTACCGCTCCCCGGGGTAGCCCTCCGCGTACTTGTTCGTCATCACGCTCCCCTGGGCCTCCATCACCGCCTCGGAGACGTGGTTCTCCGAGGCGATCATCTCGAGGTTGTTCTCCTGTCTGCGCTCCTCGCCGGCGATGGCGTCGGCGACCGCCGGATCGGTCTCCCGAAGGGGTGAGGCGTTCGGTGGCACGGTTCGACCCAGGACCAACACCCAGTTAAGTAGCGGGGTCAGGTGGGACACCCACTCATTGACGGGGGCGCCCCTCCCGACCGACTACAGGTCCTGCCACGACAGCCGCGGGGTCCGTGCGGCCGCCGCCTGGTCGATCCGCCGTGCGGTCGTCTCGGTCGGCGTCTCGGCCAACCGCTCCGGATCCATCGCCGCGACGGCGTCGAACGCCGCCGCGAGGTCGTCGAGTCGCCGCTTCGACTCGGTCTCCGTCGGCTCCGTCATCAGCGCCTCGTCGACGATCTCGGGCCACTTCGTCGTCGGCGGGTGGACGCCGTGATCCAGCATCGCCTTCGCCACGTCCGCGGCGTCCTCGTCCGCGCTCGCCACGAACTCGTGGTGGAAGGGGCCGTAGGGCACCTCGTACTCGATGCGCGAGGCGAGGTAGTTGGCGTTCAACACGGCCGTCTCGCTCACCCGCTCCAGTCCCTCGTCGCCGTGCCGGAGGATGTACGCGTAGGCCTTCACCAGCACCAGCCAGTTGCCCACGAACTCGTGGACGCGCCCGATGCTGTGTTCCGGTTCGTAGGTCTCGTAGTCGCCGTCGGCTTCGCGGACCTGTGGGGTGGGGAGGTAGGGCGCGAGGGCAGCCCCGACGCCGATCGGGCCCTGTCCCGGTCCACCCCCGCCGTGCGGCGTCGCGAACGTCTTGTGCAGGTTGAAGTGCATGATGTCGAAGCCCATGTCGCCGGGACGGGCCTTGCCGAGCAGGGAGTTGAGGTTCGCGCCGTCGTAGTAGAGCAGGCCACCCGCCTCGTGGACGATCTCGGCGATCTCCTCGATGGACCGCTCGAACAGACCGAGCGTGTTGGGGTTGGTGAGCATCAGGAGCGCGGTGTCGTCGCCGGCGGCCGCCTCCAGCGCCTCGACCTCGACCCGACCGTCCTCGTCGGACGGCAGTTCCACCACGTCGTAGCCGGCCATCGCCGCGCTGGCGAAGTTGGTGCCGTGGGCCGACTCGGGGACGATTACCTCGTTTCGCGATCCCTCGCCGTGGGCCTCGTGGTAGGCTTTCGCCACCTGGATGCCCGTGAACTCGCCGGCGGCACCGGCCGGCGGCTGGAGGGTCACCGCGTCCATCCCGCCGATGGCTCCGAGCGTCTCCTGCAGTTCGTACAGCAGGTGCAGGATGCCCTGTTTGTCGTCGTCGTCTCGGAGGGGGTGGACACGGTTGCCCGGGTGAGCCGCCACGTCCTCGGTGAACGCGGGGTTGTACTTCATCGTACACGAGCCCAGCGGGATGGGGCCGGAGTCGATGCCGTAGTTCATCTGCGAGAGCCGGGTGTAGTGGCGCGTCACCTCCGGTTCGGCGAGGTCCGGAAGCTCCAGTTCGTCACGCGTCAGGTCGTCCGGCAGCGACGACGTCACCGAGACGGTTTCGGTGCCCTTCTCGCTCGACAGCGGCTCGTACCGGTCGCCGGCGTACCACCGCGCCTGCTGGTGGGGGGCCTCCCGCCCCGTTGCCGCCGACGTCCCTTCGTCGGACGATCCGTCGTCCGCTCGCTCGTGACGCTCTTGGCTCATGCGCCACCTCCGTAGCCGTCGAGGGCGTCGATCAGATCGTCCACCCGGTCGCGGTTGGTGTCGGTCACACAGACCGCGAGTCGCTCCTCGCCGCCGTCCTCGACGGTCCGGAGCGCGATGCCCGCGTGCCGGCAGTGATCGACCACGTCGGCCGGGGCGTCCGTCTCGACCAGCGCCTCGCGGAAGTGGTGGCCGTCGTAGACGGGCGCCTCGAAGCCGTCGAGGGCGTCGATCCGCTCGCAGGCATCGGCGATGCCGGTCACGCACTCCTCGGCCAGGTCGACGAGGCCGTCGGGGCCGAGCCACGTTGCGTGGATGGCCGCCCGGAGCGCCAGCCACGCCTGATTGGTGCAGATGTTCGAGGTGGCCCGCTCCCGACGGATGTGCTGTTCGCGGGTCTGCAGGGTCAGCGTGTACGCCCGGTTGTCCGCGCCGTCCTCGCCCGCGCCGACGAGGCGGCCGGGCACCTGCCGAAGGAACTCCTCGCGGCAGGCAAAGAGGCCGAGCCCCATCCCGTAGGTCGTCGGCAGCCCTAGCACGCTCGCGTCGCCGACCACCACGTCCGCGCCGTACGCCGCCGGGGGCTCCAACACCGACAGCGCGACGGCGTCCGACCCGACACAGAACAGCGCGTCGTGGTCCTCGGCTAGGTCACCGACCGCGTCGAGTTCCGTTTCGAGGACCCCCCGCGCGTTCGGCGTCGCCGCGTACACCATCGAGGTGGTCCCGTCGATCCGGTCGGCGAGGCCGTCCACGTCGACCGTTCCACCGCTCGTCGGATAGGTGTCGACGGCGATGTCGGGGCCGTCGGTGTAGTTGTCGAGCACCGACCGGACCCGGTCAGGCAGGTCGTCCGGGACGAGCACCCGGTCGCCGTCCGTCGCCCGTACTCGGTCCGCGAGCAGGGCCGCCTCGCCGAGGGCCGTCGCACGGTCGTACATCGAACAGTTGGCGACGCCCAGCCCCGTCAGTTCGACGACGAGCGACTGGAACTCGAAGAGCGCCTGGAGAAAGCCCTGCGCGATTTCGGGCTGGTACTGCGTGTAACTCGTCAGGAACTCCCCGCGGAGTGAGAGCTGATCGACCACCGAGGGCACGTAGTGGTCGTAGTGGCCGCCGCCGAGAAACTCGGTGAGGTCGGCCGACTCGTCGAGGATATCCCCGACGGCTGCCCGCGTCTCTCGCTCCGAGTGTGCCTCGATCCCGTAGTCGTCGTCGAACCGGACCGAATCGGGGATGTCGAACAGATCGTCGGGGTCCGCTACCCCGACGGCGTCCAGCATCTCCGACCGTTCCGCCTCGGAGTGCGTCACGTACGGCATGTTATTCGTCCTCGGGACGCTCGACGTATATATTCGGCGTTGTGCCCCGCCCTCTCCGGTCGATCATGTGGGCCCTCCCGCCGTTTCGAACGCCCCGTCGAACGCGCGTTCGAGGATCCCCGCCAGGTCGTCGGCGTCGGTCGTCCGGGGGTTGCCCGTGAGGCTCCCGTCCCGTGTCGCCTGCTCCGCGAGCCGGGGGATCGCCTCTCGCTCGGCCGCCGTCTCGGCGAGCGTCTCCGGGATGCGGACGTCGGCCGCCAGATGCCGCACCGCCCGCCCCGCCTTCGTCGCCTCGGTGCGCGCCGGCTTCGACGGATCCACGTCCTCGCCGAGAGCCGACGCCACCCTCACCAGTTTCTCCGGAACCTGCGGACGGTTGTACTCCATCACGTACGGCAGGAGGATAGCGTTCGCGAGGCCGTGGGGCACGCCGAAGGCGCCGCCGATCTGATGAGAGAGGGCGTGGACGGCGCCGAGTCCCGCCCCGTTGAAGGCCATGCCTGCCTGCGAACTCGCCCGTGCCATCTTCGACAGTGCCTCTCGGTCGCCGCCCCGGTACTCTACGGCGCGTGGCAGGTGCTCGCCCACCGTCTCCACCGCGTCGAGTGCGAGCGCCGAGGTGCCGCTCTGGGCCTTGATCGAGACGTACGCCTCGATGGCGTGGGTCAACACGTCCATGCCGGTCGCGGCCTTCACCGGTGCCGGCGCGCTCGCGGTCAGTTCTGGGTCGATCAGCGCCAGATCCGCGAGTAGCTTCACGTCCCCGATCTCCTCTTTGATCGAGGTCTCCGAATCCTTCACGATGGTCCAGTGACCGACCTCGCTCCCGGTTCCCGCGGTCGTGGGTACGAACACTGTCGGCGGCGTCGGGTTCGGCACGTTGCCGCTCCCCTCGAACTCCAGGATGTGGCCGTCGTTGGTGGCGAGGATGCTCGCCGCCTTCGCGGTGTCGATGGAGGACCCCCCGCCCACGCCGAGCATCAGATCGGCGTCGGCCGCGTCGTAGGCCGCCGCCGCCTCATGGACCACCGTGTCCGTCGGATCGGGCTGGACGCCGTCGTAGACGTCGTAGTCACGCCCCGACGCCGTGACGGTGTCGAGCACTGGGTCGAGGACCCCCGCGGCACGGACTCCCTCGTCCGTGACGATCAGGGGGTGCTCGGCGTCGAACTCGTCGAGATACGTTCCGATCTCCGCCGTGGCGCCCCACCCGAAGAGTATCCGGTTCGGGACGTTCCACATCTGTATGTCGTCTATCATGATCTACCGAGGCCTGTGTCGTCGGTCTCCGTCCCGAGGCTGCGTGTCTCGCGACCGGGCGGTGACCGTGGTGTATGTGATATGTTCCCGCTCCTACGCATGTCTGTTGTGTCCCACATCGCCGGGCAGTTAAATCGCCGTCCCGGCTACACGCCGTCGTCCAGCGGATAGATGGGTCGTGGCACGTGTTCGTACTCGAACGCCGAGAGGTCCGGACGACACAGTCCCGGGGTCGCCACCTCGCTGATCGCCCCGACCAGGGGATCGAACCCCGCGCGGTAGTGGACCGTGCTCTTGAGGACGAGTATCCGCGCTTCCTCCGGTGTGATCCCTTGACTCCGGAACGCCTCCGGGTCGTACGGCTGTTGCCGGTGAGAGCAGACGAGGACGTCGATCCAGTCGACTTCGATGCGTGCCGTCCGCCCGAACGACACCTGCAGGCCGGTCGACATCGGCCCCCGGTTGCGGTAGGTCCCGTCCGAGAGCAGGCGCACGCGCCCGGTCACGTCGAGAGGGTCGCCGTTCTCCCCGCTTCGACCGCCCAGCGACACCGACACCTCCTCGCCGACGCCCGCCGCGACCGCCGCGTCGACGGCCGCGGGATCGTATATCGTCGCCACCGCCGCGTCCTCGACGCCTGCCTCCAGCAACGCCGCGAGGAGGACCGTACCGTCCTGTGCGCTGCCGCCGCCCGGGTTGTCCGAGATATCCGCCAGCAACAGAGGGTCGTCGGCGTCCCAGTCCGCCGCTTCCGCGGCCGCAGCCGCGACGCTCGTGTAGTCGCGGTCGAACGTCCCTCGACGCTCGTACGCCTCGTCGGCGAGCGCACGGCAGGTTTCCCGCGTGTCCTCGGCGTGGCTCCGGTCCGCGACGCCAACCACCGAGACGCCGGCGTGGTCCACGTCGGCGTGGGCGAACCCGCCGAAGACGGAGACGTCCGGCACTGCCTCGTCCTCGGCGTCGGCCGCCGCCACGAGCAACGACCGCATGGGTTCCTCCGCGGTCCGCAGTGCCGGCAGGGGCGGGAGGAGCGGCGCCCGTTCGCCCACCACCTCGGGATCGAGGTCGCCGGCGAGCGTCGCCGCCATCGCCCGCGCTGCCGTCTCGCCCGTCCCCCCGATGTCGACGTGAGGGTAGGTGTCGTAGCCGAAGAGGCCGTCGGCGTGTCTGATCATCCGGTCCGAGACGTTGGCGTGGAGGTCGAGCGACGCCATCACGGGCACATCCGCACCCACGGCACGTCGGACGCGTTCGAGGATATATCCGTCCCCGTCCGGCGCCGCTTCGGTGACCATTGCACCGTGGAGTGCGAGGAGGACGCCGTCCGGATCCGTCGTCTCGATACCTGCCAGCACCGCCTCCAGTAGCGTCTCGCGAGCGTCCGCGGTGACCCGTCCCCCCGGCGTCGCGTCCGCGGCGACGGTCGGCACCACGTCCCAGTCCGCCTCGTCGGCGACCCGGAGGAATCCACCGATGGCGGTGTTCGTTCCCGCAAGGTCCTCGACGACCGCGTCGCCGTAGTGGAGCGAGGCGTCCGCGAACGCCGTCATCCCTGTCGGGAGCGACGAGAACGTGTTCGTCTCGTGTTCGATCTGTCCGAGCAGGACCGTGTGGCTCACAGGTAGGGGTCCTCCATCCCCTCGTGTTCGACCACGACGCTATCGACGGTCGTGAACGCCTCGATCCCCTCCAGGCCGCCTTCGCGCCCGATTCCGCTCTCCTTGTTGCCGCCCCAGGGACTCTGGGGCATCGACACGGGGAAGGTGTTGATCGCCACGAGGCCGTGATCGAGGCGGTCCGCGACCCGCGTGGCGTCCATCGACGCCGACCACACCGCCGCCGCGAGGCCGAACGGCGAGTCGTTGGCCACTGCGATCGCCTCCTCGGTCGAGGATACCGTCACGACACTCAACACCGGGCCGATAGATCTCCTCGCGCGCGACGGTCATGTCGGGTGTCACGTCGTCGAAGACGGTCGGCTCGACGAAGTGGCCGTCCACGAGCGCCGGATCGTCGGGCGTTCCGCCGCCGGTCAGGAGCGTCGCGCCCTCCGCCACCGCCGAGTCGACGTACTCCTCGATCTCCGCTCTCGTGTCCGCCGAGATGACCGGTCCCATGTCGGTGTCGGGGTCGGTCCCCGGCCCCAGTGTGATCCGCTCGGTCTTCTCGACGATCCGCGAAACCAGTTCGTCGTGGACGTCCTCGTGAACCAGACACCGCGAGGTGGCGACGCAGTTCTGGCCGGCGTTCGAGAACACCCCGGCCACGACGCCCCGGGCGGCGTTCTCCACGTCGGCGTCGTCGAGGACGATGGCGGGCGCCTTCCCGCCCAGTTCCACGTCCACGGGCGTGACGTTCTCGGCGGCGGCTTCGAGGACGCCCTTGCCGACGCCCGTCGACCCGGTGAACGTGATGGCGTCTACGTCTCCGTCCCCGGCGAGCGCTGCGCCGACCTCGCTTCCCGGTCCCGGGACGACGTTGACGACGCCGTCAGGCGTCGCCTCGGCCATCACTTCGCCGACCCACATCGTCGACAGTGGCGCCAGACTCGGCGGCTTGATCACCAGCGTGTTGCCCGTCGCCAGCGCGCTCGCGAACCCGCGGGTGCCGAGCAAGAGCGGATAGTTCCACGGGACGACGTGGGCCGTGACGCCGTAGGGACGCCGCCGGGTGTAGTTGAGACGGGTCGGCGCCGTCGGGATGGTGTCCCCGCGCACCTTGTCGACCGCGCCCGCGTAGAAGCGATACTGGGCGATCGCCTCCGCCACCTCGCCCTCGGCAGTGGGGAGGGGTTTGCCCGCCTCCGCCGCCAGCAGACGGGCGAGCGCGTCGGACACCGATTCCAGCCGGTCGGCGACCGCCCGGAGCACCGCTTCGCGGTCACCGGGTTCCGTCCGTTCCCACGCCGTCGTCGCCGTGCCGGCCGCATCGACGGCCGCCCGCGCGTCGGCCGCGCCGCCGCGTGCCACCGTGCCGACCGTCCCGCCCGTGGCCGGATTCTCGACGGACAGTGTCGCTGTAGTCTCCCGTCGATCCCCGTCGACCAGCAGGTCGTACTCGTGACTGTCCATGCGGCGAATCCCCCGTTACTGGGCCTAAGCGTTGTCCACCGGATGTGTGGTCGTTTATACGTGGCTCCACGAGCGGCGACTCGCCGCTGCGGTCGCCAACTTAATCGGTCGTAAGTCACCGGGTGAACCGCTATGCGTCGGGAGCGTCCTCGGTATCGTATCACAATGACTTCCGACGAGTACGAACGGGTTCGACTGATCTGGACGGACCTGAACGGCGTCGCTCGCGGCATCTCCCTGCCCGCCGGCGAGTTCGAGACGGCCGTCGAGGAGGGGGTCGGCTTCGCCAACGGCGTCGCGGAACTGACCCTCGAACCGGGGCTGCTCGACGATCCACGATACGGTGCCAAGGCGGGCGACATGCTGGCCCGTGCCGACCCCGACTCGCTCCGCGAGGTGGCTTGGGCCGACGACACCGCCGCCGTCTTCACCGACCTCACGAACGTCGACGGGACGCCCTTCGACCTCTGTTCGCGCGGGGCGCTGCGGCGTGTGATCGAGGACCTGCGGACCGAGAGGTTCGCCCCGCTGGTCGGCGTCGAGGCCGAATTCTCCACGCTCGTCCCCGACGGCGACGGGGGATGGGAGCCCTCAAACACCCGGTGTTCTTACGATATGGACGCGCTGGATATGGCCGCGGACGTCACTCGGGAGTGGGAGACGGCGATGGAGGCGGCCGGCGCGTCGGTACTCGGCGTCCACCAGGAGTCTCAGCCGGGACAGTTCGAGGTGAACGTCGAGTACGACGACGCCCTCACGACGGCGGACACCCTCGTGTTCTTCCGGCACGCCGCGAAGGCCATCGCCCGCGACCGGGAGATGAAAGCCTCGTTCATGCCCCGTCCGTACTCGGGCGAGGACGCAAACGGCCTCCACTTCCATCTCAGCCTCTGGGATACGGCGCTGGAGACGAACCTGTTTGCCAGCGACACGGGCGACCTGCAGTTCCCGGCCGGCAAACATCCAGACGACGAGTCCGGACTCTCCGAGACCGCCCGTCATTTCATCGGCGGTCTGCTCGATCACATGCAGGCCCTGACGACCATCTGCGCGCCGACGGTCAACTCCTACCGACGACTCCTGCCCGGCATCTGGGCCCCCGTCAACGTCGCCTGGGGCCCGGACAACCGCTCGACAGTGTTACGGGTTCCGCCGGAACTCGGACCGGCGACCCGGATCGAACACCGGGTCCCCGACTCGGCGTGTAACCCGTATCTCGGCCTCGCGGCGACGCTCGCGGCCGGTCTCGACGGGATTCGTCGGGAGACCGACCCCGGCGAGCCGACGCTCGCGAACGCCTACGAGGAGAACCACGCCGCGTCGTAGCTACTGTAGGCGTCCGCCGCCACCTCGTCCGTGTTCACGACGAAGGAGGCCCATCCGAACCGCTGGGGGGCGCCGTACATCGTCCCGTCGACGTCGAAGGTGTAGTCGTCCTCGTTGACGAAGGCGTACTTGTACCCGTTCTGCTTCTTGAACAGGTCGATGTACTGGTCGAAAGTGTACGGCTTCCAGCTCTCGTAGTCGATGGGGCGGATCAGCCCCGCCTCGACCAGACGTGGAATCCACGCCATGTCGAGGGTGGCCTGGTGGAACTGCTCCCACTCGCCGGACTCGAGCCGGTTGAACGCCTTCGGGTTCGACGTGAACAGGTCCAGTTGGGTCTGGCAGTCGAACTGCTCACGGAACGGATCTTGGACGTTCGACGCGTCGTACCCCGTCCACGTCAGGTGGTTGACGGTCTCACCAGTCTCGTCGCTCTCGTCGGGTTCGTACAGTGCCCCGTCCGACTCGGCCGGGACCGTCGCGAGCTCCTTTGTCCGCCAGCTGTTCCCCTCGCTACCGCCACCGCCGCCGCCACCGAGACAGCCGGCTGCGCCGGCCATCGCCGCGCCGGCGGTCGCTGCCCGGAGATATCGTCGCCGAGTGAGTTCGTGATCTCGTGCCATACTGGGTTCGTGTTGGGTCGTGGACGGGTGCGATGCGCCGTTTGCGTTCATCTCCGCCCACGTCACGGTACAGACTGCATGGGTGTCACACATCACCATTGCGCCGGCTACGTACGGTTGTTTATGTACTGCCCCGGAAAGAGCATATGTTTGTGCTATCCCAAAAATTTTTGAATGTTCGTCACTCCTCCGGCGCCCCCGATGGACGTGTCGTGCCGATTTCGCCCTCGTCCACAGTGATCGTCCGCTCCGAGGCCGCCTCAGTTCACGCGTTCGACCTCGTAGCCGGCGTCCTCGATTGCGCCCATCACGTTCGTGGCGTGGCTCTCGCCGCTCGTGACCACCTGGAAGACGAGGTAGGCGTCCCCGACTTCGAGGTCGCCGACCGCCCGATCGTGACGCACCGTTCGGATGTTCGCCCCCCTGTCGCCGATGATGCTCGAAATCCGGCCCATCTCGCCGGGCTGGTCGCGGATGCGGATCTGTAGGCGGAGCAGTTGACTGCGGTCGGTCAGGGCGTGGGTCAACACCGTCTGGAGCATCGACATGTCGATGTTGCCGCCACAGAGCAGGGGGACGACCGTCTCGCCCGCGACGTCCACCTCGTCGCTCAACAGCGCCGCGACCGACGCCGCGCCCGCCCCCTCGATCAGTTGCTTCGCGCGCTCCAGTACGATGAGGATACTCCGTGCGATTTCGTCGTCGCTCACCGTCACGACCTCGTCGACGTGTGACTCGATCAGGCCGAGCGTCAACTCCGAGACGCTCCCCGTGGCGATGCCGTCCGCGATGGTTTTGGGTGCCTCCTCGTCGATCGGCACCCCCTTCTGGAGGCTGTCCGGCACCGTTGCCGCTAGATCCGCCTGGACGCCGACCACCCGCACGTCCTCGTCGAGCGCGGACAGTGCCGTGCTGATGCCGCCGATCAGGCCCCCGCCCCCGATGGGGACGATGACGGTGTCCACGTCCGGAACCTGCTCGTGGATCTCCAGCCCCAACGTCCCCTGTCCGGCGACGATGGCGGGGTCGTCGTACGCGTGGACGAACAGGTGTCCCGGTTCCTCGGCCAACGACTGCGCGTACGACATCGCCTCGCCGAAGTTCGCGCCGTGGAGTTCCACCGTCGCGCCGTAGCTTCGCGTCGCGTCCACCTTCGCCTGGGGCGCGTTCTCCGGCATGACGATGGTCGATTCGAGGCCGACCGTTGTCGCCGCCAGCGCGACCCCCTGGGCGTGGTTGCCTGCGCTCGCTGCGACGACGTGGTCGTCGTTGCCCCGTTCGGCCTCCCCTTTCAGTTTGTTGTACGCGCCTCGCGTCTTGAACGATCCCGTCCGCTGGAGATGTTCCATCTTCAGGTGCACGTCCGCGCCGGACATCTCGGAGAGCGAGCGGTTCGTCTCGACCGGCGTCCGTCTGACGATGTCGGGGTCGTCGAACCGCTCCTGGGCGGCCTCGATATCCGCGAAGGTGACCGTATCAGTCATACGTTGACCCTCGCGCACGGAGTCCATAAAGGACGGCCCTGATCACTCAACCAGAAGTCGTGCCGGACTCGCGAGCAGTTCCATCACCCGGTTGGTGAACCGCGCTGCGACCGCCCCGTCGACGACGCGATGATCTACCGACAGCGACAACGGCAGGGTGTGCCGAGCGACCACGTCGCCGTCGACGACGCGGGGCCGTTCCTCGATCCGTCCGAGCGCGAGGATCGCCACCTCGGGATAGTTGACGATCGGCGTCGCGTACTCGCCACCGATCACTCCGACGTTCGTGACGGTGAACGTCCCCCCCTGCATCTCCTCGCGGGTGATGCTTCGGTCGCGCGCCCGGGCCGCCTTCCGTGCCGTCTCGTCGGCGAGGTCGAGAATCCCTTTCTCGTCGACGTCCTCGATCACCGGCACCATGAGGCCCGCGTCCGTCGCCGTCGCCACGCCGAGGTGGTAGTCGTCGTGACAGACGATCTCCTCGGCGTCCTCGTCGAGTTCGGCGTTGACCTGCGGGAAGTCCGCGAGCGCCCGAGCGACCGCTCGCAACACGAACGGGAGATAGGTGAGGTCGACGCCCGCCTCGGCGGCGTACGGTTCGAGATCGGCCTTCGTCTCGACCAGCGCCGTCACGTCGACCTCGTCCGTGTGCGTGACGTGTGGCGCCGTGTACTTCGAGCGCTCCATCCGCTCGCCGATGGCGCGACGAACCCCGCGGTAGGGGAGCCGATCGCCCGGGTGGGGGCCGTCGGCAGTCGCCGCTGCGGGCTCCCGTCCCGTCTCGGTCCCGCCGTCCCGGTCGTCCGCCGCCTCCCGTCCTCGCTCCGCGAACTCCCTGACCGCACCAGGCGTGACGAACGGCACGCCGTCACGGGCCCGATCTGTCGGCACCGCGTCGAGGTCGACGCCGAGTTCGTCGGCGAGACGGCGGGTGGCCGGCGCCGCGAGGGTCCGTTCCCGCTCCGCCTCCCCGCCCGCGCGGTCGACCGCCGCCTCCCGACGATCCTCCCGGTCGCTCCCGTCGGTCGCCTCGGCCGACGTCTCCGTCGCGGCCGTCGCCGCGGCGTCGACCGACCGGGGGGTCGGCGGTTCGTCGGCCGCCTCCGCGGCCGCGCGAACGTCGGCGGCGGTGAGGCGGCCGCCCGGTCCCGACCCCTCGACGCGCCCGGGGTCGACGCCGAGTTCGCGCGCCAGTCGGCGGACGCTCGGGGGCGCGAAGACGCGGCCGTGGCCGGCGGTCGTGTCGGTCCCGGACTCCGCGGTGGCTGTCCCCTCCCGCTCGCTTCGTTCTCCATCGCTTTCCCCTCGCTCGCCGTCCACCTCGATCGAGACGATGACCGTCCCCACCGGAACCATCTCCCCTTCCGTGACGTGGCGTTCGGTCACCGTCCCTGCGTACGGCGACGGGAGATCGACGACCGCCTTGTCCGTCTCCACCTCGGCAAGTGGTTGGTCCTCGGCGATCCGCTCGCCCGGTTCGACTAGCCACCGGACGAGTTCGCCCTCGGCGACCCCTTCGCCCACGTCCGGAAGAGCGAACGTCTCGACGGTCATGGGAACTCGACGGCCTCCCTGATCCCCTCCTCGATGCGCGTCGACGAGGGGAGGTAGTAGTCCTCGAGGGCATACAGCGGGACGGGCGTGTCGAATCCGGCGATCCGTTTCACCGGTGCCTCCTGGTAGAGCAGCGCCTCCTCCTGAAGGATGGCCGTAATCTCGCCGCCCAGACCACCGGTCTTCGGGGCCTCGTGGACCACCGCCGCCCGTCCCGTCTTTTCGAAGGACTCGACGATGGTCTCCCGGTCGAGCGGCGAGAGCGTCCGCAGGTCGATCACCTCGCAGTCGATTCCCTCGTCGGCGAGGGTCTCGGCGGCCTCCACCGTCGGCCGGGTCATCGCGCCCCACGTGTAGACGGACACGTCGCTGCCCTCCCGGCGCACGGCCGCCTCGCCAAGCGGGACCGTGTGATCGCCCGCCGGTACGTCCTCGCGGAACGCACGGTAGATGAGTTTGGGTTCGAGGAAGATCACGGGGTCGGGGTCGCGGATGGCCGACGCGAGCAGTCCCTTGGTGTCGGCCGGCGTCGACGGGATCACGACTTTCAGCCCCGGTTCGTGGACGAAGAAGGCCTCCTTCGACTCCGAGTGGTGTTCCGGCGCGCGGATGCCGCCACCGTATGGCGCCCGGACGACCAGCGGGCAGGTGAACCGCCCGCGACTCCGGTTGCGGAGCCTGGCTGCGTGGCTGACGATCTGGTCGAACGCCGGGTAGATGAAGCCCATGAACTGGATCTCGGGGACCGGTCGGAGGCCGTACGCCGCCATGCCGATCGAGGTGCCGATGATACCCGACTCCGCCAGCGGCGTGTCGATCACGCGGTCCTTTCCGAACTCCTCGTAGAGGCCCTCGGTCGCCCGGAAGACGCCGCCGTTCTTCCCGACGTCCTCCCCGAGGACGATCACGTCCTCGTCGCGGTGCATCTCGATCTCCAGACCGTCCCGTACCGCCTGTACCAGGGTCAAGTTCCGTGTGTCCGTGCTCATATCAATCCCTCAGGAAGGCGTCGTCGCCGTATCGGTCGCGCAGTCGACGCATCGTCGCCCGCTGCCGGTCCAGTTCCGCCGTCCGGACGGCGTACACGTCGTCGAACAGCGTCTCCGGGTCGGGGCGTGCGGTGGCTTCGGCCCGCTCGATGGCGGCGGCCACCTGTGCCCGTACATCCGCCTCGATTTCGTCGATCCGGTCGTCGTCGAGGCGCCCCGTCTCGCGCAGGAAGCGTTCGAGGCGGGGGATGGGGTCTCGCTTCCGCCACGCCGCAACCTCCGACTCGTCGCGGTAGACGGTCGGGTCGTCGGCGGTGGTGTGGGCGCCGAAGCGATACTGCACCGCCTCGATCAGGGTCGGCCGCGGCCGCTCGTCCGGATCGCGGGCCTTCTCGACCGCCGCCCGCATCACCCGATAGGTCGCCAGCGGATCCATCCCGTCGACCTGCACGCCGTCGATGCCGTAGGCGGCCGCCTTCCCCGCCAGCGTCGGACTCGCGGTCTGGCGCTCGCGCGGCACCGAGATGGCCCACCCGTTGTTGTTGCAGACGAACACCGCCGGCACGTCGAAGACGCCAGCCATGTTCAGTCCCTCGTGGAAATCCCCTTCGCTCGTGGCGCCGTCGCCGAAGTACGCACAGGCGACCGCGTCACCGGCCTGCGGCCGGTTTCCCGAGACACCCCCGTCCTCGCCGCCGCAGCCACCGAGTTTCGACGCCATCGCCAACCCCGTCGTGTGGGGGATCTGGGTCGCGATGGGTACCGCGGCCGGGAAGACGTTCGCGTCCGCCCCCCACCCGCCGGCTCCGTGACCCATCCAGTACAGCAGGATCTCCGAGAGCGACAGTCCGTGGACGTGGACCGCGGCGTGTTCGCGGTAACTGGGGACGATCCAGTCCTCGTCGTCGAGCACGACGGCACTGCCGACCTGAGCGGCCTCCTGGCCCGCCATCGGGGGGTAGGTCCCCATCCGTCCCTGTCGCTGGAGGGTCACCGCCCGCTCGTCGAAGTGGCGGGCGAGGCGCATGTGTCGGTAGATCTCGACCAGTTCCGCGTCGCTCATGTCGGGTGGGGTGCCGACGAGTGCTCCCGACTCGTCCAGCACCCGGACGCGGTCGTCGGGGGCGCGATCGAAGAGGGCGTCGTGACCTCCCTCTCCCCCGGTCACGGTCGACACGACCCCATGTTCGGATCCTCGCGCCCCCGCGTCTTATCGTTTCGGTGTACCGCCCCCGTGTCTCGCCCCCCGATCAGGTGGCGGCGTGTGCTTCGCGGCGCGCCTCGTCGACGCTCCGCCCGTCACGGAGGACGGCGTCGACGAACAGTTCGCCCGCCCGATAGGACGAGCGGACCATCGGTCCGCTCGCACAGTAGAGGAAGCCGAGTTCCTCCTCCGCGACCCGCCGCCACGTCTCGAAGGCGTCGGGGTGGACGTACTCGTAGACGTCGAGGTGCGAGCGGGAGGGCTGGAGATACTGCCCCAAGGTCACCACGTCGACGCCCGCTTCCCGGCAGTCCGCCAGCGCCCGGTAGACCTCGTGATCGTACTCGCCGAGGCCGAGCATCAGACTCGTCTTGGTGTACACGTCGGCGGTGTCTCCGGCGCGTTCGAGCACCGACAGCGACTGTTCGTACCCCGCCCGGCGGTCCCGAACCGGCCACTGCAGGCGCTCGACCGTCTCGACGTTGTGTGCGATCACGTCCGGCCCCGCGTCGACGATTCGGTCCACCAGGGCAGGGTCGCCCCGGAAGTCCGGGATCAGGACTTCGACGAGGATGCCGGGGTCGCGCTCCTTGATCGCCTCGATGGTGCGTGCGAAATGTCCCGCGCCCTGATCCGGCAGGTCGTCGCGGTCCACGCTCGTCAGGACGACGTAGTCCAGGCCGATCTCGGCGACGGCGTCGGCGACCTTCGACGGCTCCTCGGGATCGAGTGCCTCCATCCCGCCGGTCTCCACGTCACAGAAGTTACAGCCCCGCGAACACCGGTCGCCCATCAGCATGAACGTGGCCGTGCCGGGGCCGTTGCGGCCGCTCCAGCATTCGCCCAGGTTCGGGCAGTTCGCCTCCTCGCAGACGGTGTGGAGGTCCCGGTCCCGGAGCGTCTCCTTGATCTCCGTGAACCGCTGGCCCGACGGTGGCCGGTGTTTCAGCCAGTCGGGCTTGCGCCTACGTTCCATATCCCACCTTTCGGACTGCCTGGTAAAAACGTGTGGGCTTCCCCGGGTCGGTTCCCGTCGTCCCGACCGATACGTCTATGCCGGTGGTTCGTGAATCGCCGGCAACATGGGCGATCGGCGGGCGACAATCGTCCGGGGATCCATCCCGCGAACCCTCGTCGGCCTCGCCGTCCCGCTGGTCGCCCAGAACGTCGTCCGGGTCGCCCAGCAGGTGATCGACACGTTCTGGCTCGGCCGCCTCGGCGAGACGGCCGTCGCCGCCGTCGGCCTCACCATCCCCGTGCTCGGTCTCCTCTTTGCCCTCCTCGTGACGCCCTTCGTCGGCACGCAGATCCTCGTCTCCCAGCGGACCGGCGCCGGAAACGACGCCGGCGCCCGCCGGACCGTCGTCCACGGGGTCGTCCTCGCGCTCGCCGTCGGCGCCGGTGTCGGCGGTGCCGTCGCCCTCCTCGCTCGTCCCGTCGTGACGCTCGTCGGCGCCGGCCCCGACGTGGCGCCGTCGGCCGCCCTCTATCTCGGCACCGTCGCCCTCGGGCTCCCGGTGGCGGGCGCGAGCGACGCCCTCGAAGCCGGCTTCGTCGGCCGCGGCGACTCCCGTGCCTCCCTGTTGATCAACGTCGCCACCGTCGCCGTCAACGTCGCCCTCGATCCGCTGTTGATCTTCGGCGCCGGGCCGATCCCCGGCATGGGGGTTCGTGGCGCCGCGCTGGCGACGGTCGCCGGCTACGTCGGCGGCCTCCTCGTCGCGTCCGTCCTCGCGTTCTCTCCCCGGTTGGGGCTCGCGCGTCGCCATCTCTCGCTCTCCCGGCGTGACGTCCGTGCCCTCCTCTCGGTCGGCGCGCCGATCACGGGCCGGCGGGTGGTCAGCCAGAGCGTTCGCGTCCTCCTGATCGGCGTCGTCGCCGCCGCCGGCGGCGCCGCCGGACTCGCCGCCTACACCGTCGGTGCCCGGGTCGCCAGCGTGGCCGTCCTCCCCTCGCGGGGGCTCGGTCAGGCCGCCCAGAGCGTCGTCGGGCAGAACGTGGGCGCCGAGCGCCCCGACCGGGCCGGTCGGGCCGCCCGCGTCGGCGTCGGCATCGCCGCCGCCGCCCTCGCCGCCCTCGGTGCCGTTCAGTGGGCCGTCCCCGGTCCCCTCGCCCGCCTGTTCGTCCCGGATCTCGCCGGCCAGGGCTTCGCCTTCACCGTCCAGTACCTCCGCGTCCTCGCCTACGGCTATCCCGCCATCGGCGCCGTCGACCTCCTGCTCGCGGCGTTCAACGGCGCCGGTCACACCCGGACGAGTTTCGTCGCCGACCTGCTGAAATACTGGGCCGTCCGCCTGCCGGTCGCGGTGCTCGCCCTGCCCGCGACGGCCTCGGTATCGCTGCTCGGCGTCGCCGTCGCGCCCGGCCTCGGCCTGGGGATGCCCGCCGTCTTCTGGGCGGTCACGGGATCGAACGTCGTCGCGGCCGTCGGCGTCGGCGCCTACTACATCCGCGCGCGCCGTCGTGGGTTGTTCGCCGACGCGGTGGTTGAGGCGGCGGACGCCGCAACCGCCGGGACGGACTGAATCCGGGTCGGCCCGGCCGCGACGGAAACGCCTTTGCCTACACGGCCCCCCGACCCGCATATGATCCCTTGCCGCCTCCCGACACACGGGCCACGGGAGGTGCCGACCGCGTGAAGGTCGCCGACGCCGTCCCGGAGTTCGCCGACGCCTTCGACTTCGAGGAGTTCAACGCGATGCAACGGGAGGCGCTGCCCGTCCTCGTCGACAGCGACCACAACGTCGTCGCGTCGGCACCGACGGCGAGCGGCAAGACCGCGCTCGCGGAACTCGCGATCTGCAAGACGCTGAGCGAGGGGGGGACCGCGCTCTTTATCGCCCCCATGCGCGCGCTGACCAACGAGAAGGAAAGCGAGTGGGAACGCTTCGAGGAGATGGGATATTCGGTGTACGTCGTCACGGGCGAACGCGACCTGAACCCGCGGCGGGCCCGCCACGCCGACGTACTGGTGATGACCCCCGAGAAGGTCGACTCGGCCACCCGCAAACACGACTCGCGGCGCTACGACTTCGTGACCGACGTGGACTGTGTCGTCATCGACGAGGTCCACCTGCTCGACTCCGAGCGCCGCGGGGGCGTCCTCGAAGTGACCGTCTCCCGCCTGCGGCGGCTCTGTGACCCCCGGTTCGTCGCGCTCTCGGCGACGATGCCGAACGTCGGCGACGTGGCCGACTGGCTCGACGCCCCGCCGGAGGCCACCTTCGCCTTCGGCGACGACTATCGCCCCGTCGAACTTCGGACCGACGTCGAGACCTACACCCACGGCGAGAACAGTTTCGCCGACAAGTACCGCCGGCTCTACCGGGCGCTCGACTTGGCCGAACCACACGTCCGCGAGGACGGCCAGGCGCTCGTGTTCGTCGCCTCGCGACAGGACGCCGTCAGCGCCGCCGCCAAGACCCGCGACGAACTCGCCGAACGCGACGTCCCCATCGGCGCCCGCGGCGACTACGACTTCCACCAGGCGGCGAAGGAACTGGGAGACGACCGCCTCCGGAAGGGCGTCCTCGACGGTGTCGCCTTCCACCACGCGGGGCTCTCGAAGGACGACCGCGACCGCATCGAGGACTGGTTCCGCGAGGGAAAGATCGCGATCCTCTTTTCGACCTCCACCCTCGCCTGGGGAGTCAACCTCCCGGCGCGCTGTGTGATCGTCCGCGACACCAAATACCACGACCCGCTGGAGGGCGAGGTGGATATCAGTCCGCTCGACCTGCTCCAGATGCTCGGCCGCGCCGGCCGCCCCGGCTACGACGACGTCGGCTACGGGTGGGTGGTCTGTGACCGTTCCGACGCCGACCGCTACCGCCGGCTCCTCCGGGAGGGGACCGAGATCGAGTCCCACCTCGCGGCGGACCTCGACGCCCACCTCAACGCCGAAATCGCGATGGACACGTTGAACGACCTCGACGACGTGCTCTCGTGGCTGGAGACCACCTACTACTACGTCCGGGCGGCGTCGAAGCCCGCGGCCTACGACTTCGACGGCCTCCGCGACCGGGTGCGCGAGACGCTCGAATCGCTGGTCGACCGCGGCTTCGTCGAGATGGCCACGGACCTCGCGGTCGAGTCGACGCCCCTCGGCCGCCTCGCCTCGAAGTACTACCTCCGGCTCTCCACGGCGGAGGCGTTCCACGATCTGGCCGAGCGCGATCGGATCGACGCCGACGCCGTCCTCGAAACCGTCGCCGCCGCCGCGGAGTTCGACTCCGTCTCCGCCCGGCAGTCGGAGGCCGAGGCGGTCGCGGCCGTCCTCGGGAGCGAGGCCACCGCTGCCGACTCGGACCACCTCGACGACGGCGGCCGCAAGGTCCTCGCCATCCTCCGGGCGAGTCGGAGCGATTCGGTGCCCGCCGACCTCCGGAGCGACGCGTGGATCATCCGCCGGAACGCGCTCCGACTGCTCGCGGCGCTGGGGGAGTTCCTCGATCGCTTCTCCGGCCCCCAGGCCGCCAACCTCGTCCGGCGCCTGGAGGCCCGGATCGAACACGGCGTCAGCCGCGATGCCGTCTCGCTCACTGCCGTCGACGGCGTCGGCGCGGGCCGGGCGAGCAAACTCGCGACCGGCGGCCTCTCGCGTCCCGCCGACCTGGTCGCCGCGGGTGTGGACGAACTCGAACGTGCGGGCCTCTCGGCCGGCGTCGCCGAGCGGATCGTCGAGGCTGCCGCCGACCTCCCGGACGTCTCGGTGTCGTGGGACGACGTGCCCGACGGCGTCGCCGCCGGCGAGAGCGAGATGTGCGAGGTGCGGGTGCGAAACGGGGGTGGCGGCGCCCGTGTCGGCGTCCGCGTCACCGTCAACGGCGTCGAGATGCACGCGAAGACGACCTACCTCTCGGACGTGACGACGGTCCCCGTGGGCGTGTTCGGCGCCGACGCGGACACGCTCGACTTCCGGGTCGAAGTGACCTTCCCGGAGCTACCGGTTCGACCGGCGGCGTTCGAGCGGACGGTTCGGGTGGAGTAGTCGTCGAGTCGGCCGTTCGTAGCTGAGCGGACAGTGCGAGCGGTGTGAGATCTCACTCGGCCTTCGGCAACTCGACGACGAACGCCGCCCCGCCGTCGTCGCTGTCTTCGACGCCGATCTCGCCCCCGTAGTTCTCGACGAGTGTGTCGACCAGATACAGACCGATTCCGGTTCCTTGACTGTCGAGTCCCTTCTCGCCCTTGCCGAAGATCTGCGCTCGCTGGTTCCCGGGGATGCCCGGCCCGTTGTCCGCGACACGGACGGTGACGGCGTCGCCGTGATCGCTCACTGAGACCGTCACTTTTGGCGTCTCCGCGTCGTTGTGCTGGATCGCGTTTTTCAGGAGGTTCCTGAAGACGGAGTTCAGCATGTCGTTGGCCTCGACTGTGACCCGTGGAACGGTCGTCTCGGTTCCGATGTCGGCTTCGGGGTATATCGACTGGACCTCGGCGAGTTCGCTTCGGAGTGTGGTTCGGAGATCGGCGTGTTCCAGGTCTTGGTCGGTCGAGAGCATCACGTCGGCCATCTCCCGGGCCACGTTCGTGAGTTCGACCGCGTGATCGGCCCGTTCGAGTACCGTCTCGAGGTGATCGTCCATCTCCGCCTCGTCACCGTCGTCGGCGAGCATCCTCGTGTAGGCGGTTACCATTTGGAGGTCGTTGCGGATGTCGTGGCGGAGCACTCGATTGAGGACTTCGAGGTTGTCACGTTGCTCCTCTAACCGACGTTCGTACTCCTTGCGCTCGGAAATGTCACGTACTAGCCCGAGAAACGTCGGCTCGCCCTCGTACTCGAACCGACTGAGTTTCACCTCGGCGGGGAACGTCGTGTTGTCGACGCGCTGGTGGGTCCACTCGAAGAATGCTTCGCCCTCCTCGAAGGCCGTTTCGACGTGTTCCAGTGCGGCTTTCTCGGACTCCCTTCCGTCTGGCTGCTGGGGTGGGGAGAGATCCCAAGGTGTGTACTCGGCGAACGACTCGACCGAATCGGCGCCGAACAACTCCAGTGTCTGCTCGTTGCAGTCGAAGAACCCGTCGCGGTTCAGCAACATGAGCGCGTCGCGGGTGCCTTCGAAGAGGCTGCGATACTTCTGCTCTCGTTCCCGGAGTTTCTGCTCGCGCTCTTTGCGGTCGGTGATCTCGCGAGCCACGGCGATGAACTTCCGGACGTCGCCGTCGTCGTCGGTGATCGGTGCGACCGTCTGATCGAGGACGATCCGCTCGCCGTCCCTCCCCTCGTCGACCATCTCCGCTTCCCACCGCTCGCCCGAGCGTATCGTCTCCCAGAACTCCTCGTAGAACTCGTCGTCGTACGTCCCGGAGTTGAGGATGTGCGGCGTGTCTCCGACGGCCGCGTCCTCGCTGTAGCCCGTGATCGCTTCGAAGGCCGGATTGACGTACTCGATGGTTCCCTCGTCGTCTGTGATGTAGATGGCGTGGGCGCTCCGCTCGACGGCCGCTTTGAACTGTCGTAACTCGACTTCCCGGCGCTTGTGGTCCGTGACGTCGACGAGGTAGCCGAGCAGTTGGTCGGGATCACTTCCGCTTTCGACCGCTCTGGTGTACTCTTTCACCCACCGAACGTCGCCCGACGCCGTGATCACCCGATACGGGTCTAAGGTGATGCTTTCGACCCCCTCGGCGTCGAGTTCGCTCGCTTCCTCGGCGACCCGTTTCCGGTCTTCCCCGTGGATGAGGTCGGCGTACTCTATCTCTCTGGACCGGAGTTCGTCGGGTGTGTATCCGAGCTTCTCCTCGACGTTCTCCGAGACGTACTCGATCGGCCAGCCTTCGGTGTCTTCCCATTTGAAGACGATCGTCGGTCCCTCTTTGAACATGTCACGCTCCTGCTTCAGAGCCAGTTCGGCCCGCTTCCGATCGTCGATGTCTTGGTGGATGCCCACCGCCCGCACCGGCTCCCCGTCCTCGTCGCGCTCCACGACCTTCCCCATCGTCCGTACCCACTTCCAGGTCCCCGACTTCGTCTTCAGCCGGTGGTCGCACCGATAGTAGGGCGTCCGCTCAGCGACGTGTTCCGCCAACGCCTCGTCGTGCCGTTTCCTGTCCGCCGGATGTACTACTCGCTCCCATCCACGCATTCGATCGCCCATCTCGGCTTGCGTGTAGCCGAGCATCTCCGTCAGTAGTTCGTCGCGTGATACTTCGTCGGTTCGCATATCCCAGTCCCAGATGCCCAGGTTTGCCCCCTCCAGCGCCAGTTCCATGCGCTGTTTCGTCGTGACGAGGTCCGCCTTGCGTTCCTTGCGTTCGGTGATGTCGCGGCCGTTCACGATGATGCCACTGGTCGCGTCGCCGCCGCCCCGACTCCGCACGGTTGCCTCGAGCCAACACCACGACCCGTCGGCTCGCCGGACCCGGAGTTCGACCGTCCGTGGTTCGTCAGGAGCGGTTCGCATCGTCTCCAGCACAGTCGCGACGGTCTCCCGGTCGTCCGGATGCGTGTATTCGATCCCGTCGTTACCGACCACCGCCGCTGGATCGTATCCGAGTACCCGTTCCACCGCGCGGTTCACGTACGTTACCGTGCCATCGGTATCGACGACGGCGATGATGTCTCTCGACTCCTCGACGAGCCTTCGGTACCGCCCGGATTCCCCCACCTCTGTCATCAGTTCGGCCTACGGAGTTCGACCGTATATTACATGGGGTTGTCATCCACGCACATTTCTACGCCGTCAGCCCGGCCACGCCGCGTTTCAGAGCCTACGTGGGGGCGCCGAGTTCCGCCAAGACGGCCCGCAACGCCTCGGGATCGGCCGCGGCGTAGTCGGCAAGCGCCGACGCCTCAGGATCGCCACCGTAGGCCACCGTCGGTATGCCCGCTCGCGTCGCCGCCCGGACGCCGTTCGGGGAGTCCTCGACGGCCACGCAGTTCGCTGTGTCGACGCCGATCCGGTCGGCGGCCGCGAGGTAGACGTCCGGTTCCGGTTTCCCCGACCCGTCGACGTCCTCGGTACTCACCGTCGCATCCACATCGAGGTCGAACCGGTCGACGACCTGGGCGATCCACGCGGGCGGGCTAGAGGAGACGACGGCGACCCGCACGCCGCGGTCCCGGAGCGCGGCCAGCAGGTCTCGGAACCCCGGCATGAGGTCGGCGGACGCGTAGAGGTCCGCGGCGGCGGATTCGTAGAGACCCAGAAACGTCTCCCGGTCCACGGCCATCTCGTACCGCTCGGCGAGGTAGTCGTAGGTCTCGCGGTAGTTGACGCCGCGGATCTCGGCCTGATCGGGAGTCCCCTCGGCCACCGCCGTGGGCAGGATCACGTCCCGCTCTCGGGCGCGCCAGAACTCCTCGGTGTCGACGATCACCCCGTCCATGTCGAACAGCACGGCGTCCATACCGAGCGACCGCGCGCCATCGGTGAAAGCCCTTCGTCCGAGGGTTTTCACCCGGTGCCGCGGCCACCGCCCCCGTGACCGACGCCATCCGCGCTTTCGCCGGCGACTGCACCGTCGAGACCGACGACCGAACCCACCGCGGTCGCGTCCTCGTCCTCGTCAAACCCGACCGCACCGTCCTCGTCCACGACGCCGACGGCTACCAGCCGGTGGCGTGGCTCACCCGTGCCGACGCGGTCACCGTCGAAACCGACGGGCCGGGGTTCGGCCTCACCGCCCGCCTCGACGACCGCACGTTGCGGGTGACCGCCGACCGGATCCGGAAGTCGGTCTACAAGGTCACCGAGGCGGGGGTACCGGTGGGCACCAGCCCCGACACCGGCGGCCCGCTGGTTCGGACGGGCGGGGCGGTCGTCGACGTGGCCGACGACGTCCGGTACCCGCTGGTCGCGGGCGCGACCGTCCTCGATGCCGCGTGTCCGGACTGTGGCCTGCCGCGCATGCGCGTCGAGCGGGGTGCCGCGGTCGAGGTGTGCATCGACCGCGACTGTGACCCCCTCGACGACGCCGTCCGCGACCGGTTCGACCGGGCCTGGACCTGCCCGGACTGCGGGTCGGATCTGCGGATCATCCGCCGCAACGGCCGTCTGCTCGCGGGCTGTGACGCCTACCCCGACTGCGAGACGGCCTTTACCGTCCCGTCCGGCGTCGTCGTCGAGGACTGCCCCTGTGGCCTGCCGGTCTTCGAGACGGCGACCGGGCGGCGGTGTCTGGACGGCACCTGCGACCGGTGGTCGGGGTGACGGCACCGCAGACCCTTTACCCGCGCCCCGCCCCCATCCGGGTATGCAGGGGACCTTCGAGGACGGCGTCGTCCGCGTCGGGGGCGACGCCAGACAGCGCTTCTACGACGCCCGCGGCTACGGGCGGCCGCTCTCCGGTAACCGGATCGAACTCGCCCCCGTCGAGGCCGCTCACCTCCTCTTTCGGGGCGACCTGGGCGCCGTCGTCGCCGGCGACGAGCGGCTCGATTTCCGATCCTTCCTCGTCGCGACCGACACCGCCCTCACCTTCGTCGTGTACAAGGACCTGCGCGACCGGGGATTCTATCTCTCACCCGCTCGCGGGGGATGGGTCGACGACCCCGGGGGCGCGGACTTCGTGGTCTACCCACGGGGGAGTGGCCCCGAGGACGACGCCGTCGCACACCGGCTTCGGGTCGCCGGCGAACGCGAGACCATCCCCGCGGCGACCCTCGGCGACGTCACTCTCGCCGTCGTCGACGAGGAGGGCGAACTCACGTATCTGGAGACGGGCCGTCCGGACGCGGCGGGCGGGGCGGACGGCTCGGGCGAGCGGTACGACCCGCCGGACGGCCTCGACGCCGCCCTCCTCGCCGACCGGGCGGTGGTGTGGGCGCCGCCGGACGCCCTCCACGACCGCGGCTTCTACGGCCAGCGCCTCCACGGGCGAAACGCCGAGACCGGCCCCCTCCAACTGTCGCTGGTCGAGGCGGCCTACCTCGCCCGACGCGGCGCCCTCGACCTCGCCGAACCCCGCGTCGTCGAACGGGGTCGGGCCGTCGAGGGCGAGCGGTTCGACCGCCGACTTCGCACCTACGCGGCGCTCCGGGCGGCCGGGAGCGTCCCCAAAAGCGGGTTCAAGTTCGGTGCCGACTTCCGTACCTACGACACCTTCACCACGGTCTCGGAGATGGACCACTCCGCGCGCCTGATCCGCGTCGTCGCGCCCGACCACACCTTCCTCCCCCGCGACCTCTCGCTCGACGTCCGCCTCGCCGGCGGGGTCCGGAAACGAATGGTTTTTGCGCTGACCGACGTGAACGAGGGGATAGACTGGCTCTCGGTCGCCCGACTCACGCCCTAACATGACACGAGACACTGCGGACGACGCCGACGGAGTCGACGGCGAGGACCGACGGTCCTCGGTCGAGACGACCCCCGCCACCGACGGGGGGAAGGACACCGCCAGCGGCGCGGACGACGTGGCGCTCGACCCCTGGGGCTCCTCGACCGTCTCCGACTACCGCAAACTGTTCGACGAGTTCGGTATCGAGGCCTTCGACGAGGTGCTAAGCGAGGTCCCCGAACCCCACTACCTGATGCGTCGGGGCGTCATCTTCGGGCACCGCGACTACCGTTCCGTCGCCCGCGCGCTCCGGGCGGGCGAGGACGCCGCCGTCCTCTCGGGCTTCATGCCCACGGGCGACCCCCACATCGGCCACAAACTCGTCTTCGACGAGATCATCTGGCACCAGGAGCGCGGCGCCGACGCCTACGGCCTGATCGCCGACCTCGAAGCCCACAGCGCCCGCGGCCTCTCGTGGGACGAGATCGACGACCACGCCCGCGACTACCTGCTCTCCCTGCTCGCCCTTGGCTTCGATCCCGAGGACGGCGAACTCTACCGGCAGTCCACGAATCGGGAGGTGCAGGATCTGGCCTTCGAACTCGGCTCGAACGCCCGCTTCGCCGAGTTCGAGGGGATCTACGGCTTCGACGGCGAAACCTCCGTCTCACACATGCAGTCGGTCGTCACCCAGATGGCCGACATCCTCTACCCCCAACTGGAGGAGCCGAAGCCGACGGTCATCCCCGTCGGCCCGGATCAGGATCCGCACATGCGCCTCGCGCGGGACGTGGCCGCCCGGATGCGCTACTTCAAGGTGACCGAGGCGTACGCCTCCTTCGAGGCCGAGGCCGCCGAGCGTGACCACCTCGCGGCCGCCTACGCCGCCCTCGAAGACGACCGGGAGGTCGTCCGCTGTGCGGACGCGGCCGACTGGCTGGACGCGGAGATGACGCCCGACGCCGTCCGCGACGCGGCGATCGAGAAGCTCCGGTCCGCGGGGAAGGAGCCGCTCCGCCCCCGCGTGCGCTTCCTCGACCGCAACGCCACCGACGAGGCCTTCGACGCCCTGATCGAGGCGGTGCCGGGCGAGAAGCGCCGCTACGACGAACACGTCGACGCCTTCGAGATGGACCGCGAGGCGGCCGAGGAACTCGCCCGCGAGGTGGAGGTCGACAACGGCGGCTACGGCTTCCGTCCCCCGTCGTCGATCTATCACCGGTTCATGACCGGGCTGACCGGCGGGAAGATGTCCTCCTCCGTCCCTGCCTCCCACATCTCCCTGCTCGACGACCCCGAGGACGGCTACGACAAGGTGAGGGCGGCGACGACGGGCGGCCGCGAGACGGCGGCGAAACAGCGCGAACTCGGCGGCGAGGCAGATGAGTGTCCCGTCTACGAGCTGTACGCCTACCTGCTGGCGGGCGACGACGACGAGTTCGCCACCGAAGTGTACGAGGAGTGTGTCGGCGGCGAACGCCTCTGTGGCGGCTGTAAGGAGCAGGCCGCCGAACTCATGCGGGAGTTCCTCGAAGACCACCAGGAGAAACGCGCGGAGATGGAGGCCGTCCTTGACGATCTGGACCTCGACCTCGACTCGGAGCGCCGGGGCGTCGCCGGCGACGAACACTGACGGCATTCGGCCGTCAGAACGCTTTTGCCTCGCGGCGCGTTTCGAACGGGTATGGCGACCGAACCCGCCCCGCCCGCCCCGCTCGTCCGCGAAGCGACCGCGCTCGGGTTCGGCTTCTTCTTCGAGGCCTGAAACCACGGTCGGTGGACTCCGCCCGCGGTGGACGGACGAAACCGGGCCGCTCGGTGGGCCACGCTTCGGAACCCCTAACTGACCGGCTCGGATGCACCTGAACAAGAACGACGCATGCAACTCCCGGAATCACAGGTCGCGGTGTTGGAAGCCGCGAGCGCGACGGAGCAACGGACGATCGAACAGGTGAGCGAGGAGACGGGGCTCGACCCGGCGACGGTGACGGGTGCGGCCTTCGACCTCGACGATGCGGGGCTGATCGCCGTCTCGACCGACGAGACGGTGTCGCACGCCGTCACCGAGGAGGGCGCGACCTACGCCGAGGCGGGGCTGCCAGAGGTGCGACTCTACCGCGCCGCCCTCGCGGCCGGCGCCGACGAGGAGCCCGTCTCGATGGGGACGGTCATCGGGATGGCCGACCTCGGCGACGCCATCGACATCGCGCTGGCGAACTACGCGCGCAAGGGCTACGGCGAGGTCGAGTCGGGAGAGATCACCGCCGATCCCGACCGGGACCCGGACGCCGATCCCGAGGCCGCTGCCCTGAACGTCCTCGCCGAGGGCGACGACGATCCGGAGACGCACGCAGATGCGGACGCCCTCGACCAACTCGTGCGTCGCGGCCTCGTCGAGCGAAGCGAGCGGACCGTCCGCTCGATCACGCTCACGGACGCGGGCGTCACCGCGCTGATGGAGGGCGTCGAGGTCGCGGAGACGGTCGACCGCCTCACCCCCGAGATGCTCGCCTCCGGCGAGTGGCGGGACGTGGCGTTTGCGGACTACAACGTCGAGGCCGACGCGCCCGAGACCCGCGGCGGCACGGTCCACATCCTGCGTCAGACCGCCGAGCGCGTGAAGGACACGCTCGTCGGCATGGGCTTTCGGGAGATGGACGGCCCCCACGCCGACGCGGAGTTCTGGATCAACGACTGCCTGTTCATGCCCCAGGACCACCCGGCCCGCACCCACTGGGACCAGTTCGCGCTGGACGTGCCGCCGATGGAAGAGATTCCCGAGGACCTCATCGAACGCGTCCGTTCGGCCCACCTGGAGGGCGTCGGCGAGGACGGGCAGGGCTACCACTCCCCGTGGACCGAGGCGGTCGCCCGCGAGGTCGACCTCCGGGGGCACACGACGTCGCTGTCGATGCGCTACCTGTCGGGTCACGAGATCGGCGACCTCGACCCGCCCGAACGCTTCTTCAGCGTCGAGAAGGTGTACCGCAACGACACGCTCGATCCGACGCACCTGCTGGAGTTCTTCCAGATCGAGGGCTGGGTGATGGCCGAGGATCTCTCGGTGCGTGACCTGATGGGCACCTTCGAGGAGTTCTACCGGCAGTTCGGCATCACCGACCTGCAGTTCAAGCCCCACTACAACCCCTACACCGAACCGAGCTTCGAACTGTTCGGCGAGCATCCCGAGACGGGCGAGTTGATCGAGATCGGCAACAGCGGGATGTTCCGCGAGGAGGTCCTCCGACCGCTCGGCGTCGACTGCGACGTGATGGCCTGGGGGCTCGCCCTGGAGCGACTGCTCATGCTCATGTACGGCTTCGACGACATCCGCGACGTCCACGGGACGCTCTGTGATCTGGACCTCCTGCGGAACACGGAGGTGCTGCACTGATGCCCGTCGTCGACGTCGACCCCGACGAACTCCGCCGGCTGACGGGCCACGAGGGGAAGGACGACGGCGAGTTGATCGACGACCTGTTCGCCCTCGGCTTGGAGTACGAGGGCGAGACCGAGGACGGCGAGTTGCAACTGGAGTTCGGCCCCGACCGCCTGGATCGCCTGTCCGTCGAGGGGATCGCCCGGTCGCTTCGCTACCAGTACGGCGACGACCGCGGCGTCTACGTGCCGAACACGAACGATCCGGACTGGACGATCGTCGTCGACGAGTCGGTGCCCGACGAGCGGCCGTACGTCACCGGCGCCGTCGTTCGGGGCGTCGACCTCGACGACGACGCCCTCGACTCACTGATCCAGTTACAGGAGAAACTCCACGCGACGATGGGGCGCAAACGCGCCAAGGGCGCCATCGGTATCCACGACCTGACGATGCTGAAGGGCGCGTCGTACCGCGAGGAGGGCGAGAGCCGGAACTCGATCACCTACCGCGGCGTCGACCCCGAGGGCGACCGGTTCGTCCCCCTCGATTCCGACCGCGAGATGACGCCCGCGGACGTGCTCGTGGACCACCCGACCGGCGAGACCTACGCCCCCATCGTCGAGGAGTACGACCGCTATCCCGCCATCTACGACGAGATCGGGCTGTTCTCGTTCCCGCCGGTCATCAACGGCTGTCGGACCGAGGTGTCGACCGACTCGCGCGAACTGTTCGTCGAACTCACTGGCACCGACCAGTGGACCATCGACCGGATGTGCAACGTGATCTGCTATGCCCTCGATGCCCGCGGCGCCACCATCGAGGCGGTCGACGTCGAGTACGCGGACGGTCGGCTCCGTCGACCCGACTTCGAGGCGGAGCGAAAGACCGTCGCCCACGAGCGCATCGAGGGGATGCTCGGAATCTCCCTCGATGTCGAGGAGGCGGTCGACCTGTTCGAGCGGTCGGGGCTGGACGCCGAACCGAACGGCGACGATGGAGCGGTCGGCGGCGTCACTTACGAGGTGTCGATCCCGCCGTACCGCACCGACGTACTCCATCCGCTCGATCTGATCGACGACGTGGGGCGGGCCTACGGCTTCAACGACCTCGACCCTAGCTATCCGGACGTGGCGACCGTCGGCGGCCGCCACGAGCGATCGACGCTCGAAGCGGCGGCCCGGACGACGCTCGTCGGCCTCGGGTTCGAGGACCTGCTCAACTTCCATATGATCTCCGAGGGGGAGAACTACGAGCGAATGGGGATCTCCCCGGGCACCGACGTCGTCGGCGGCGCGTCCCCGGTGACCATCACCGAACCGTACAGCGAGGACTACACCATGCTCCGGACGTGGGCGCTCCCCTCGCTGCTGATGGTCCTCGAGAACAACACGCACCGGGCGTACCCCCAGGACCTCGCGGAGATCGGATTGGCGGCGGGTGCGGACGACGACGAGAACACCGGCGTCGCGGAACACCGGACGGTCGCGGGCGTCCTCGCGCGCCACGACGCCACCTACGAGGACGCCAAATCGCGGCTCGCCGCCCTGTGTCGGGACTTCGATGTGGACCTCGAAACGCCCGCGACGGACCACCCGACGTTCATCGACGGCCGCGCGGCCGACGTCGTGATCGACGGCGAGTCCGTCGGCGTGATCGGGGAGGTGCATCCCCGGGTGCTGGTCGATCACGACCTCGAACTGCCCGTGGCGGCCTTCGAGTTCCGACTGGATGCGCTGGCGTAGTCGGCGTCGCTTTCGAGCGGGCGCGAGCGCGACCGTCGGGAGCGCGCAGCGCTTTTTGGTCCAGCTTTTGCCGAGGGCTGGCGTCACCAGCCCGCAGCGCAAAAGGTGGGGTGTGCGGCCTTCGAGTTCCGACGGACGCGCTGGCGTAGTCGGCGTCGCCGCTCCGCGTCAGTAGGTCTCGATATCGACGCCGAACCGCTCGAAATCCGCCACGTTCCGTGTGAGAACCGGCTCAGCGACGATCTCCGCGGTCGCTCCGATGATCACGTCCCCGTCGGCGACGGCGTCCCCCTCGTTCGCTAGCTCGCCCGACAGGCGGCCGGCCTTCCGCATCACTGCGGTGTCGGCGGGATGAATCGGCTTCGAGGCCAAGACGTTCTCGACCGTCTCGCGCTCCGTCTCCGACTGCTTCGAGCGTGCAACCCGTGCTGTAACTCGAACAGCGTCATCGCCGAGACGCGTTGCTGAACGAGGTTCGCCTCCAGTTCCCGTGCTTTCTCCACGGCTCCGCCGTCACCGTCCATCAAGTCGATCAGAAACGACGTGTCGAGGAGCACGCTATGGCCCACGCAGTCGGTCGGCGACCCCTTCTAACTCCTCGTGGCGTCGCGCTCGGCGCTCGTCGACGGCTCCCCGGAGTGCGTCGGCCTCGTCGTCGTCGAGGATTCCGGCGAGGTCCAGCAGCGACCGCTCGCCGGCCAGCCTGAGGACGACCTCCGAGAACGTCTCGTCGTCGCGTTTGTGCGCGGCGAGACGTTCGTAGGCGTCTTCGGAGAGACGGATGCTCTTCGACATGTGCATACGGTTGTATGCACGTTGCAAAAGCGCTTTTCCCGGCCGGCGTCCTCCCCGACTCGCCCGTCCGGTATACGAACTAATCGTCCGGCTTGCGACCCCAACCGAGGCGTTTAACACCGGCCGCTCCGGTAGCCCCACGCGAGCAATGCCGAGCGGAGAATACGACCCGGAGACGGTCGAACGACAGTGGCAGGAGCGGTGGGTCGAGGAGGACCTCTACGCCTACGGGGACGGCGCGGTAGATCCGGATACCGTCTTCTCCATCGACTCGCCGCCGCCGACGGTGTCGGGCAGCCTCCACTGGGGGCACGTCTACGGGTTCACCCTGCAGGACTTCGTCGCCCGGTACAACCGGATGCAGGGGGGAGACGTGTTCTTCCCGTTCGGCTACGACGACAACGGCATCGCCTCCGAGCGACTCACGGAGGACGAACTCGACGTCCAACACCAGGAGTACGACCGCGACGTGTTTCAGGAGATGTGCCGCGGGGTCTGTGCGAAATACGAGGCGGACTTCACCGAGAAGATGCAGGCGCTCGGCATCTCCATCGACTGGGACGAAACCTACCGGACCATCGAACCGCGGGTCCAGCGCATCTCGCAACTCTCCTTCATCGACCTCTACGAGCAGGGCCGTGAGTACCGCCAGCGCGCGCCCGCCATCTGGTGTCCCGACTGTGAGACCGCCATCTCGCAGGTGGAGATGGAGGACTCAGAGCAGGATTCGCACTTCCACGACATCGCCTTCGAGGTGGTGGGGAGCGACGACACCTTCACCATCTCGACGACGCGGCCGGAACTCCTGCCGGCCTGCGTGGCCGTGTTCGTCCATCCCGACGACGACGAGAACGCCTCTCTCGTGGGCGAAGAGGCCGAGATTCCCCTCTTCGGCCAGACCGTCCCCATCATCGAGGACGAACGCGTCGACATGGAGACCGGGTCGGGTATCGTGATGTGCTGTACCTTCGGCGACCAGACCGACATCGAGTGGTACCAGGCCCACGACCTGCCGCTTCGCATCGCCATCGACGAGTCGGGGACGATGACCGACGTGGCCGACGAGTACGAGGGGCTGTCGGCCGACGAGGCCCGCGAGGCCATCGTCGCCGACCTCGACGACGCCGAGGCGCTTCTGGACCGTCGGCCCATCACCCACGTGGTCAACGTCCACGAGCGGTGTGACACGGAAGTCGAGTTCCTGGTGACCGAGCAGTGGTACGTCAAACTCCTCGACAAGACCGAGGAGTATCTGGAGGCGGGCCGGTCGATGGAGTGGTTCCCCGACAAGATGTTCACGCGGTACAAAAACTGGATCGAGGGACTCCAGTGGGACTGGGCCATCTCCCGACAGCGCTCGTCGGGCATCCCGTTCCCGGTCTGGTACTGTGGCGACTGCGATACGGAGATCATCGCCGACCGCGAGCAGTTGCCGGTCGACCCCCTCTCGGACGACCCGCCCGTGGACCACTGCCCGGAGTGTGACCACGACGAACTCGTTCCCGAGGACGACGTCTTCGACACCTGGGCCACCTCGTCGCTGACGCCGCTGATCAACGCTGGCTGGGACTGGAACCCGGAGACCGAGGAGATGGAGATCCAGCGCCCGGAGCTCTACCGGATGAACATGCGCCCGCAGGGCCACGACATCATCTCCTTCTGGCTGTTCCACACCGTCGTGAAGTGTTACGAGCACACCGGCGAGGTCCCATTCGAGAGCGTGATGATCAACGGGATGGTGCTCGACGAGAACCGCGTGAAGATGTCGAAATCCCTGGGGAACATCGTCTCGCCGGACGAAGTGCTGGCGGAGTACCCCGTCGACGCCGCGCGCTACTGGGCCGCCGGCAGCGCCGTCGGCGACGACCTCCCCTACAAAGAGAAGGGGCTGCGGGCGGGCGAACGCCTGCTGCGCAAACTATGGAACGCGTCGAAGCTCGTCGACGATCTGACGCCCGAGAAGCGCCCCCCACGGCCGGATCTCCGCGAGATCGACCGCTGGATGCTCGCGGAACTCGACGACCGGATCGAGACGGTCACCGGCCACTTCGAGCGCCGTGAGTTCTCGAAGGCACGCGACAGCCTCCGTTCCTTTTTCTGGCATACGTTCTGTGACGACTACCTCGAAATCGCCAAACAGCGCCTCCGAGACGGCGACGATCGCTCCGCCGCCTACACGCTCCAGACCGCCCACCGGCGGTTCTGCAAGCTGTTCGCGCCCATCCTCGCACACGTCACCGAGGAACTCTGGCGGGACATGTACAGCGGTGGGAGCGTCCACACGACCGACTGGCCCGAGCCACTCGGCGTCGAGGCGGACCTCGCGGCCGGCGAGCGGGCGATGGCGGTCGTCGGCGCCCTCCGGAAGTACAAGACCGACCACGAACTGTCGATGAACGCCGACCTAGACGCGGTGCGGGTGTACGGCGACGTCGCGGCCTTCGCCGAGGACATCGAGCGCGTGATGCACGTCGGCGACCTGGAATCGGTCGACGAGGAACCGCCGGTCGAGTCCGTGGTGACGGGCGTCGACCTCGACTACTCGCTCGTCGGCCCCGAGTACGGTGGGCGGGTGTCGGCCATCGAAGACGCCATCGCGAACGGAGCCTACGAGGTCGTCGGCGATCATCTCCACGTCGCCGACGTCGAACTCGACCCCGAGATGTTCGAACTGGAGGAAGAACGACGCTACGCTGGCGAGGGGGAGATGATCGAGGCGGGCGAGACGGTCGTCATCGTCCGGAACTAACCCTGGAGCCCGCTCAGTCTCTCACACGACGTGTCGTGTGACTCGGCGTCTACTCGTTCCGTTCGACGACTCGGACCCCGTTGGAGCAACGCCCGGTTCCGCCTGGCCGACCTGTCTCGAGGACCGAATCACGCTCCTGTACGTCGTCGCCAACAGCGACGACACCGTCGCCAGTGGGTGAGAAAACCGACCGACCAGTACCCGCAGTGGGCGCGAGTACGGCGTCGGTCTAGACACGGTCGTCGTCTACTCGACGTCGACGCCGACCGCCTCGGCGACGGAGTCGAAGCCGTCCCGCTCCAGCAGTTCGAGTAGCCCGCGGTTGATGTCGCGGGCGAGCCCCGGTCCCTCGTACACCAGCCCGGTGTACAGTTGGACGACGCTCGCCCCGGCACGGATCTTCCGGTAGGCGCCCCTCGCGTCGGTGATCCCGCCGACGCCGACGATCGGCACGTCGGTTCGCTCGGCGATGAAGCGGATCGTCCCCGTCGCCCGCTCCTCGATGGGTTTGCCCGAGAGCCCGCCCCGCTCGGCCCGGTTCGGATGCCGCAGGTCGGGCGGGCGCTCGACGGTCGTGTTGGTCGCGATGACACCCGACAGATCTAGGTCGTCGACGACGGCGAGTGCCTCGTCGATGGCCGGGGCGGCCAGGTCGGGAGAGAGTTTCACCAACAACGGCTCCGCGCCCGCGTCGACGAGTCCCCCGAGGATGCGTTCGAGCGACTCGCGGTGTTGCAGATCACGCAGCCCCGGTGTGTTCGGACTGGAGACGTTGACGACGAAGTAGTCGCCGGCGTCGGCGACACGCTCGTAGGTGTACCGGTAGTCGTCCGCCGCCTCGTCGAGCGGCGTCGTCTTCGACTTCCCGATGTTCACCCCGACCGGGGCCTCGGGGAGAGCCGCCTCGTCGAGTCTGGCGCCGATCCGGTCGGCGCCCTCGTTGTTGAAGCCCATGCGGTTGATCAACGCGCCGTCCTCGGGGAGTCGGAAGAGCCGCGGCCGGGGGTTCCCGGACTGGCGCTCGGCGGTGACGCCACCCACCTCGACGTGGCCGAACCCGAGCGCCGTCAGGATCGACGGGAGTTCGGCGTTCTTGTCGAAGCCGGCGGCGACGCCGACGGGACTGTCGAAGGTGAGGCCGAACGCCTCCGTCTCCAGTCGGTCGTCGTCGACGACATAGCGGTCACGAAGTCGGTCCTCGATTGTCGTCCCCTGGACGGTCCGGAGCAGTCGGTGCGTGGCGCGGTGGGCCGTCTCGGCCGGTAGGGCGAACAGCAACGGTTTGCACAGGTCGTAGCCCTTCATGGCCGTCTTGCCCGCTCGCTGCCGGGATCGCGAACGATCATCGGTGCTCAGAAGTCGTGTTCGACGTCGTCCGGATCGGCTTTCTGGATGATGATCTTCCCGTCGCGCACGCGGACGAACACCTCGTCGCCGATGTCCATCCCCGCCACGGCGAGTTCGTCTTCGTGCAGGTTGACGTGGACGTTGTGGTATTCGCCGTTTTCGTCCTTGGCGCCGCTTGGACTGAGCTTCTTTTTCCGGACCATCGGGGCTGTCTAGCCCCCTTTCGCCACAGGACACACATAAGTGTTGTCTACTCCAGGGTCCGTGGATCGAACGTCGCCGACACACCCCGCTTCCCGCCAGGATTTATACGTGTTTTTCCCCGACGAGCCCTCGCTTTGCCGATATATTTATGTTGTGGCATGTGCTCGATTCCCATAGAGGTGCAAAATCATGGTACGAGAGGACGGTAAGCGGAACTTCGTGATGCGTGAGGACGGCGAGGAGGACAGCGTGTTCTCGGGGAACATGCCCCGACAGGCCGCACTGAAGGCGGCACGGCGACTTTCCCCAGCGGAGTCGGAGGACGACGCCGAAGCCGACCCTACGGAGATCCGTCTTCGGGAGAAAGGGACCGACAAGGTCCACATCTTCGACGCGTGGGCGTGGGAGCAGGAGGCACCGGGCGACAAACCCGACTGGATGGGCGACCGTATCACGAAGGGCAACGTCTCGAAGAAGGGAATCGAACACCTCGACGAGTGACGAGTGGGGGGCGTCGCGGTGCCCCACCGACCAGTGCCGACAGGGCTTTGTCGGTCCGCCGATCACCTCCGTGCGCGCGGCCGCTCCCCGGTGGGACCGCTCGTACGAGCGAGGGATGACCGACCGGCCTCCAGCCGCGCAATATCCGTCACCGCGGACACCGTCCTCTCGCTTATCACCGGAGCGTGACGCACACCCGTGGAAACGAGTGACGATGCGCGGTCATTTCGACGGCCTTATTTATACCACCGTCCTCCGCAGTAGTACGCGCGTCGTCGGCCCCGATCCGTCGACCGGACACGATCCGGACGACTCACGATCGACGGCCGGCGGCGGAACGCTTCCGACGCCCTTAAGTGTATAAGGGGGCTCGGTGGTAATGCGAAGGGCGAGGGCGACGGTGCCCTCGGCCTCCCCGGACCGGTCACGCCGACCGGGGTGATTCCACGCCCGATCAACGGGCTTATGTGGGTTGCCCTCCTCGGTTCAGGTCCGGACGAAACATGAGGATCCCACCCCTGCGGTCCGCCGTAAGCCGGGATCTGATGTGAGCCTTGGTGGTTCGGTGTCACCCGGTCGGCGCGGTGACTCGAACCACGGACCTCAGTGGTCTATACGACGCGGAGACTGTCTCTCAGAGAGAGACAATCTCCCCGCCACCCCTCACTCGCAAGAGTGAGCCCATTCCGGTTGATCCTGCCGGAGGCCATTGCTATCGGGGTCCGATTTAGCCATGCTAGTTGCACGAGTTCAGACTCGTAGCGAATAGCTCCGTAACACGTGGCCAAACCACCCTCCAGCGAGCGATAACCTCGGGAAACTGAGGCTAATAGCTCATCCCCGTCTCACGTTGGAATACCGAGACGCGCAAAGCTTACGCGCTGAAGGACGTGGCTGCGGCCGATTAGGTAGACGGTGGGGTAACGGCCCACCGTGCCGATAATCGGTACGGGTTGTGAGAGCAAGAACCCGGAGACGGAATCTGAGACAAGATTCCGGGCCCTACGGGGCGCAGCAGGCGCGAAACCTTTACACTGCACGCAAGTGCGATAAGGGGACCCCGAGTGCGAGGGCATATAGTCCTCGCTTTTCAGTACCGTAGGGAGGTACTGGAATAAGAGCTGGGCAAGACCGGTGCCAGCCGCCGCGGTAATACCGGCAGCTCGAGTGATGGCCGATCTTATTGGGCCTAAAGCGTTCGTAGCCGGCCACGCAAGTTCATCGGGAAATCCGCCAGCCCAACTGGCGGGCGTCCGGTGAAAACTGTGTGGCTTGGGACCGGAAGACCCGAAGGGTACGTCTTGGGTAGGAGTGAAATCCCGTAATCCTGGACGGACCGCCGATGGCGAAAGCACTTCGGGAAGACGGATCCGACGGTGAGGGACGAAAGCCAGGGTCTCGAACCGGATTAGATACCCGGGTAGTCCTGGCCGTAAACGATGTCTGCTAGGTGTGACTCCCACTACGAGTGGGTGTTGTGCCGTAGGGAAGCCGCTAAGCAGACCGCCTGGGAAGTACGTCCGCAAGGATGAAACTTAAAGGAATTGGCGGGGGAGCACTACAACCGGAGGAGCCTGCGGTTTAATTGGACTCAACGCCGGACATCTCACCAGCATCGACAGCAACAATGACGATCAGGTTGATGACCTTGTCAGAGCTGCTGAGAGGAGGTGCATGGCCGCCGTCAGCTCGTACCGTGAGGCGTCCTGTTAAGTCAGGCAACGAGCGAGACCCGCACTCCTAATTGCCAGCACCGGCTTCGGCCGGGTGGGTACATTAGGAGGACTGCCGTGGCCAACACGGAGGAAGGAACGGGCAACGGTAGGTCAGTATGCCCCGAATGTGCTGGGCTACACGCGGGCTACAATGGCCAAGACAATGGGTTCCAACCTCGAAAGAGGACGGTAATCTCCTAAACTTGGTCGTAGTTCGGATTGAGGGCTGAAACCCGCCCTCATGAAGCTGGATTCGGTAGTAATCGCGTGTCAGCAGCGCGCGGTGAATACGTCCCTGCTCCTTGCACACACCGCCCGTCAAAGCACCCGAGTGGGGTCCGGATGAGGCCGTCGCACGACGGTCGAATCTGGGCTCCGCAAGGGGGCTTAAGTCGTAACAAGGTAGCCGTAGGGGAATCTGCGGCTGGATCACCTCCTACTGACCGGGACCTCCTTCACGGGAGGCCCACCACACGGCCACTGCCGTCCACGGTTCGCCCACCGCACCGATCGGGCACCGTAGAACCACCACGGCTCACACCACTACGCCAACGCTTCCGCCCTGTGGTGGAAGCGGGCCCATAGCTCAGCGGTAGAGTGCCTCCTTTGCAAGGAGGATGCCCTGGGTTCGAATCCCAGTGGGTCCATGCCAACCCACCCGCGCCGAATCGCACGCCTTAAGTGCGAGACGGCGTTGGGTTGGGTTACGCAAGACCGATGCACCAGCCCGCGAAAGCGCGGCTGGGAAGGGTCGAACGCGCTCGCATCCACGAGAGCGTAATGAGACCGTGTGTACGTGCGATCCAGGCGTCCACTGGACCCGACAGTCAAACCGGGTCACTAGTGTGACAACGATCAATCTGGCTACTGTGCCAGCTGGTGAATGGCTCGGCTCGAGAGCCGATGACGGACGTGCCAAGCTGCGATAAGCCTCAGGGACCTGCATGGAAGGAAAGAACTGAGGATCTCCGAATGGGAATCCCCTCGCAATTGCCTCGCGCAATGGGGAACGCTCCGAATTGAAACATCTCAGTAGGAGCAGGAACAGAACGCAAACCGCGATCCCGTTAGTAACCGCGAGTGAACGCGGGCCAGTCCAAACCGAATCTCTCACGAGACATGTGGTGTCGACTGACGATCACCGTCCGACCCGTCCCGAGAAGTCTCCTGAAACGGAGCGCGATACAGGGTGACAGCCCCGTATCGGGACACAGTACGACGCGAGTCAGTTCAAGAGTAGCGGGGATTGGATATTCCTCGTGAACGTCCCGGGCATCAACCGGGAAGACTAAACACTCCTCGAGACCGATAGCGAACAAGTAGCGTGAGCGAACGCTGAAAAGTATCCCGAGAAGGGAACTGCAATAGAGCCTGAACTCAGTTGGCGATCGAGCGACGGGGCATACAAGGTCCTTCGATAAACGACCGTGGGGCGACCCACCAGTAGGACTCGAAGGAAGCCGATGTTCCGTCGTGCGTTTTGAAAAACGAACCAGGGAGTGCACTTGCTTGGCGAGCCTAACTCGACCATCGAGGAAGGCACAGGGAAACCGATACGGCCGCAGTCTTAGGACCAGGGCCACCGTGTTCAAGCGCGGGGAGTCAAGTGGGTGCGACCCGAAACCGGGTGATCTACGCGTGGGCAGGGTGAAGCGTACCGAAAGGCACGTGGAGGCCCGTTAGGGGTGGTGTCCTACAATACCCTCCCGTGACCTATGCGTAGGGGTGAAAGGCCCATCGAACCCGGCAACAGCTGGTTCCAGCCGAAACATGTCGAAGCATGACCTCTGCTGAGGTAGTCCGCGAGGTAGAGCGACCGATTGGATGACCCGCCTCCGAGAGGAGTCGGCCATCCTGTCGAACTCCGAACTTGCGGACGCCACAGACGCAGGGAGTCCGGTGTGCGGGGTAAGCCTGTGCACCGTAAGGGAGACAACCCAGCGGTAGGTTAAGGTCCCCAAGTGTGGATTAAGTGCGATCGAAGGTGGTCCCGAGCCCTAGACAGCCGGGAGGTGAGCTTAGAAGCAGCTACCCTCTAAGAAAAGCGTAACAGCTTACCGGCCGAGGTTCGGGGCGCCCAAAATGATCGGGGCTCAAATCCACCACCGAGACCTACCCGTGTCCGTCACAGGACAATCGCGTAGGCTGGCACTCCGCTCGGGCGGAAGTACGGGAGAGATTTCGTATGGACCGAGTGGTGACGATAATCCTGGTCACAGTAGCAGCGATAGTCGGGTGTGACACCCGACGGCCTTACGAGCAAGGGTTCCTCGGCACTGCTAATCAGCCGAGGGTTAGCCGATCCTAAGTCTCGCCGTAACTCGACCGAGACAACAGGGAAACTGGTTAATATTCCAGTGCCACCACACGTTGAAAGTCGACGCTTTGGGGACAACCGAGCCGGGCTTTCGCCCGGTCGAATCGAGTACCGCCGTGGAAGCCGTAATGGCAGGAAGCGGCCAACTCTCGAGATAGTGTAAATCGGTCGTACCTAGAGCCCGTGAAAAGACGAGTGTGGTGTTCGTACCGAGATCCGACACAGGTGCTCTGGCAGCGAAAGCCAAGGCCCGTCGGGAGCAACCGGCGTTAGGGAATTCGGCAAGTTAGTCCCGTACGTTCGCAATAAGGGATGCCTGCTCTGTGGAAGAGCAGGTCGCAGTGACTCGGGCGCTCCGACTGTCTAGTAACAACATAGGTGACCGCAAATCCGCAAGGACTCGTACGGTCACTGAATCCTGCCCAGTGCGGGTATCTGAACACCGAGTACAATCGGACGAAGGACCCGTCAACGGCGGGGGTAACTATGACCCTCTTAAGGTAGCGTAGTACCTTGCCGCTTCAGTAGCGGCTTGCATGAATGGATCAACGAGAGCGCCACTGTCCCAACGCTGGGCCCGGTGAACTGTACGTTCCAGTGCGGAGTCTGGAGACCCCCAAGGGGAAGCGAAGACCCTATAGAGCTTTACTGCAGGCTGTCGCTGAGACGTGGTCGCTACTGTGCAGCATAGGTAGGAGGCGGTACACAGGTACCCGCGCTAGCGGGCCACCGAGCCAGCATTGAAATACTACCCGGTAGTGACTGCGACTCTCACTCCTGGCGGAGGACACCGGTAGCCGGGCAGTTTGACTGGGGCGGTACGCGCTCGAAAAGATATCGAGCGCGCCCGATGGTCTCCTCATCCGGGTCGGAAACCCGGAAGAGAGCGCAAGAGCACAAGGAGGCCTGACAGTGATCTTCCCAACGAGGATCGCTGACGCGAAAGCGTGGTCTAGCGAACCCACGAGGTTCATTCATGGGACCCGTGGATGACAGAAAAGCTACCTTAGGGATAACAGAGTCGTCACTCGCAAGAGCACATATCGACCGAGTGGCTTGCTACCTCGATGTCGGTTCCCTCCATCCTGCCCGTGCAGAAGCGGGCAAGGGTGAGGTTGTTCGCCTATTAAAGGAGGTCGTGAGCTGGGTTTAGACCGTCGTGAGACAGGTCGGCTGCTATCTATTGGGGGTGTTGACGGTACCTGACGGGAACAGGCGTATAGTACGAGAGGAACTCCGCCTGGGTGCCACTGGTGTACCGGTTGTCTGAGAAGGCAGTTGCCGGGCAGCCACGCACCACGGGGTAAGAGCTGAACGCATCTAAGCTCGAAACCCACCTGGAAAAGAGGTACCACCGAGGACACTCGTAGAAGACGAGTTAGATAGACTCGGGGTGTACGCGTCGAGGCAACGAGACGTTCAGCCCGCGAGCACTAACAGTCCAAGCCACATTCATTGGAGTTCGCACTGTGACCCGATTCGATTTGATTGTCGGGTCCAGGCGCAAACTGGATCGCACGTACATACGGTCAGACCGACGCTGGCGTGACGACGGTTCGATTCCGTCGGTCGGCATGAAGGCGGCCAGAGCGGCGGGGGCACACCCGTACCCATCCCGAACACGGACGTTAAGCCCGCCTGCGTATCGAGCAGTACTGGAGTGGGCGACCCTCTGGGAGTCTCGGTTCGCCGCCTCACTACTCATACTACGGATGGCGAGCGACGCGTTCGGACGCGTCGCTCGCCCTTTCCATATACACGGAGCGACCGCTAGGCTTAAGCGACGGACGCCGATACTATCGACTGCGCCAAGGTGGCAGAGTCCGGCCTAACGCAGCGGCCTGCAGAGCCGCCCATCGCCGGTTCAAATCCGGCCCTTGGCTCTCACACTTTTCCCTGAAGCCCAAGACGACTACGTCTTGGCAACTCCCCTTATTTCGAGGCGCTATGTACGGTTATCGAGAGGAAGGAGATCGACTACTCCGAATCGTCGTCGGACTCGTCGCTCGCTTCGAGGATCTCCGCCGCTACATCCGTTACGTGCTGCTGGTGGGCAACCGACGTCTGGACGCTTTGGGCTGCATCGAGCTGGTCGTTGACGACTGCGTTCTGCTGTGGTCCCCACGTCTCAGGGGGTTCGGACTCGATGTATTCGACCCAGCGCTTGATGCCTTCGATGCGCTGCTCACGGTTGCGTTCGTGCTTCGCATCGAGGCACTCATGCGCGTTTGAGTCGCTCATATTCGGCTTCGACGTCGAGTCGCGTTACCCACTCTTCGAGGCGGGGGACACTAAGACTTTCCTCGAAAAGGGCGTAGAGGTGGACCGCATCCTCGACGTCCTTCTGCGCGCCGAGGTAGAGTTTGTATGCGATCTGGAGCTCTAAGGGGCCTATCGGAATTGTCTTTCCACCGATTCGGGCCGTTGTAGCGTTTTCGAGGGACGTGCGGTCGAACTCGTCGCGCGCGAACTTGACTTCGAGGTGCGGCGTGATCTGATCCGTTGGCGCGACCCAGATGTTATCCCCGTTGTCGAGCATCTCGTACATCGATGTGAGTGGCATTGCCGGTCCCCAGAACCCTTTCTCGTCAAGCGTCTCTGCGAGTTCGTCTGCGGTCTCCTCGTCGATCTGTTCGATGAGGACGTCGACGTCTTCGGTAGAGCGCGCCCGACCAGCGAGGATGGTAACGTATCCCGCGATGTAACCGTGCTTGATGTCAAAGTGACCGAGAATCTCGGAGAACCCAATCGCCAACTCGTCGAGCCGATTTGGCTCACGCTCGACGATGAGTGTTCCGTTCCGTAGCTCGATACCGCCCATAGAGGTTCGTTTGCAGGTGGGCGCATAAATTGTCGGGAGTCTCTAGTCAACTCTCGAGTCCGACTTTGGTTCCCTGCTCCAAGGATCGTTCGGAGCAGAGCGTCCGAATCTTTTCCCGTGCGGGGGACCGGACCGTCATCGTCGCTCTTCGAGGTCGTCGATCGCTCGGTAGAACTGCTCGGTGTTCGCTGGTTGCTCCGACGTCGCTTGATCTTCTAGCGCACCGATATACTTCTCGAACTCGTCTTGGTCAGAATCGGCCGCGAGCACGCACTCGACGTATCCGTCGAGGGCAAACTCCAAGGCTTTGGCGTAGTGGTCGTATGCGGCGTCGATGCGGACTTCGTTATCGTCGATCTCCTCGAACAGCGCGCGATAGACGGCCGCGGCTTCCAGGTAGCGCTCGCGCTCGTGGTACTGCTCAGCCAACTCGAAGAAATGCGAGAAGTCGATGGCGTCGGTGACGACCGGATAGTCCTGTGTGTGCCGGTCGAACAGGTGCTCGATTTCGGCGCGATACTCTTCGACGGATTTGCTGGTGTCGGCAAAGCGTGCGAGGAACTGATCACGGAGATCCGGGCGTTCGGCGAGTACGTCGCGTAGGAATGGCCGGAGACCGTCGGCCGAGACGTTTTGGAGTACTGAGTCCACACGTCCGCTCTCGTCTCGGGGTGGATCGGCGGCAACGTCCAGCAACACTGCGACGACGTGTTTGCACTCGCCAGCATCATCGTAGGGACACGTACACCGGGCGTCGATGGTCTTGTCTCCCAGCTCGACGGTCACGTCGTATTGAGACGATCCCTGTACGACGGCGGTGACGACGTCGTCGAATCGTTCGATTCGCTGGATGCGTCTCTCGTTGCGGTACTTCTGCCCCCGCTCGAACACGGCATCAGTACACAGATCTCGGATGGTCGTTTCGTCGATGTTCATCCGTCAAGGCGTACTATGGAACTGAGGTCGTTTTGTTCCCTGGTCGTGTGGATGGCCTCCACCACGATCAACCGCCGTCCCCGCACTAGTAGTGCCGCGCTCTCGGGTTGACTCGTATTCGGGCTTGAGATACGACTACTCCCGAAATTCACCTCGTTTCCAGCCTCGTACTATATGAAACACTGCCTTAACTCAGGCGCTTGGCTTTCTCGGTCCGGACTTCTATTTCACGCACTGCACAGCGACTCTCGGTCGACAGTCCCGTCAGTGGCGACGCCGTCGACCGCTGGCCGAAGCGTTGGGGTGGGTTCGTACGACAACGCGGGCCGATGCCGACCGGTACCCAGGCGGTGGTGACCCCGTGTACGGCTCACCGTTTCGAGACACGGGGGACACGTGACGGTCGCTCCCGTCCCCCGGATTCGATGCCCACGAGGGATAGAGCGATGGCTGCAGACCGACGCGGCCGAACAAAAACTGTTAACCATCCGATTGACTATCTTGGACCGATGCAGACGGAATCCGAACTCGTCGCTGCGGTCAGAGCCGATTTCTTCCGGCTGCTAACTGCCTGGCGTGAGCTTCTGTTCTCGATGCACTCGGCCAACCACCCGGTTCGAAATCAGTGGCGTCCCCGCACGACACGAGATCGCCTCGCGTTCTGGGTCTGGAGTGTACTGGGGACCGTGCTGATCGTCGCCGTGTATCCCTTCGCAGTCATTGGGTTTTGGATTCGATACGTGACTCGACGGCTCAATCACGTCGCGACAGGGCTGGGATTGCTCGCTATCGTCGCTGCCGCGGCCGTCGCCTGGAGTGCGCTGACGGCGCTGGCGTGGGGGAGTTTTCCGGCCGCCGGATTCAAGGCCGTACTCACGGCAAGCGCGGTCGCAACGGTCTCGGCCGGACTCGCGTGGGGAACCACCCGTGCCGGTGGTCGGCGGGTGACGCTTCTCGCGGCGTATCCGTTCGCCGTCGCAGCGATCTTTCTCCCGCCCGTAACGGCTGCACTCTTTTCGCCCACGTTGGGTGCGATCATCTTGCCGAGCAGTACGTCGTTGGCCGAGTGGATCCTCGACAATATCTTGGTGGTCGGCGATCTCAGTGGCGTCATTCGACAGCAGTTCGACTTATCCGGCATCGCGTTCGTGGGGATGTGGTCCGGGCTTGCCGTCCCGATCGGGTGGGGACTGGGCCTTCTCGTCACGTTCGCGAACGCGGTCCGCCCCCACGACGATGGGGGGTGACGGTGGTCGGCCGTCGACGAGCCGGGCGATCAGTTCGACTCTTCGGGTGCCCGAAGTTCGCCAGTACCGCGTTCGTATTCGACGGCCTGCTGCTGTATCGCGTCGATCCTAGGCACCTCGGTAACGTTGGCGAGTAACACGACGGCCGCGACGGTCGACGAGTCGGATCGTGGGTCGTCGCCGGCGAGTACTTCGACCGTATCCGTCTCCTCTTCGAGCCACTGGCGGGCGCTTTCGAAGCCCCGTCGGGAGAGTTCATCCGGGGGACCGGACAGCACGACGAGTACTCGCTCGGCGCTTGATACCTCACACGGGAGCGTCAACTGTGAGTTGAGCGATTGCCGGACGAGGCTCTGGGTCTTTTCGGCGTCCGTCCGATCGTCTGCCGTCTCGTTTTCTCGGCTTCCGGTGAGGAGCGACCGGAGCCACGACAGAAATCCGCCGCCGTCCTCGAGTTCGGTTGCGGCATAGCCGACCGATGCGACCCCACCCGGCGAGAGCGTACGGATGATGTCGCTGGAGTCCAGGGTGTTCGCCCCGATCGACGAGGGATCGGAGTCGTCCCTGGCAAACAGCCTCAGGACTCGGGCGGCCAGTTCGCGGTTCGCAGGCTCGTACGGATATTCGGTGGCATCGGCCTCGGCGTCGGCATCGGCGCCGACCCATCGGTCGTTGTCGAACAGGAGGGTGCTGTCGGCCGCCGGCACGATCGACCGGAGCGAGCGAGCGGCGTTCAACGCCGCCTTGCCACCGTCGTTCGCCCCCGGCAGGACGCCGAGGACGTACACCGGCTTGTCGTACATCTCCTGTAGCCGCTCGACGAGTACGGCGCCGGCGCCACTCCCGGTGCCCCCACCGAGGCTCGTCACGACCAGCATTCCGTCCAGTTTGCGCATGGTGATCGAGTCGAGGGCACGGTGTATCTCGGGAAAGTCGGTACGGGCGATCTCGACCGCCAGATCCTGATCGCCGTCGACGCCGTCCTCGACCTCGCGGTGTGTGTCGCCGATCGTCACGTGTTGTTCCTGGGGGACGTGATCGAACTCGTCGCCGACCGTGCGCGAGATATCGACCGTCATCAGGTTCCCGTAACACAGTTGTCGGTCGCCCTCGGCCTCGATACTGCGGATGGTATCGACGAGACGGCTCCCGGTACCGCCGATGCCGACCAGCGCGAGTTTCATCGCTGCCCCCGTTGCGGGGCCGGAGCGAGTGCGGTTCGAGACACGGTTCAGACGACGGGGTCGAGGTCGTCGTTCTCGTCGGTGATCAGGTCGTTGATCTTTTGCTCGCGGGCCGCCTGCTGTTCGGCGATCTGTTCCTGCGCGTCGACGGCCTGGTTCTGAAGCGTCTCGATCCGGGAGGCGCCCGAGACGTTCGAGAGGAGTACGGCCGCCGCGAGCTGTGATGAATTCTCCCGTGGATCGTCGCCGACGAGTACTTCGACCGTTCCGGCTTCCTGTTCGAGCCACTGGCGGGCACTCTCGATCCCCTTTCGGGAGAATTCGCCTGGCGGTCCGGAAAGCACGACGAGCACTCGCTCGGCGCTCGACACCTCACACGGCAGCGTCAGCCGCGAGTTGGTCGCCCGCCGGACGAGGGACTTGATCTTCGTCGCCTGGCTGGCGTCGTCGAGGGGGTCGTCGTCGGCATCGTTGCCGCCCCACCTGTCGAGCAGGCCTTCGGGCTGTGCGTCGACCGCCGTGGCGGCGTAGCCGATCGAGGACACCCCGTCGGTGGCGAGCGTTCGGATGATGTCACTCGAGTCCATCGCGTTCTCCGCGACGTCCGTGTCGTCGGTTTCACCGGCCGCCAGCAGCGTCACGATCCGGGCTGCCAGCTCGCGGTTCATCTCCTCGTATCCTTCTTCGATCGTCTGGTCGCGGGCGCGCCAGGCGTCGTTGTCGAAGCCGATGAAGTTGTCAACCTTGTTGACGAACGACTGGAGGGAGCGGGCGGCGTTCAGCGCCGGGCGTCCCCCCTCGTACTCGCCGGGGAGGATTCCGAGGGCGTACACCGGTTCGTCGTACATATCTTGGAGGGCATCGATGACGACCGGGCCGCCGCCGCTACCGGTACCACCACCGAGGCCTGCGGCGACGAGGATCGCATCGACGTTGTGGATCTCGATGTCGTCGAAGGCACGACGTATCTCGTCGATATCCGCCGACATGACTTCGGCACCGATCTCCACGTCTCCACCCACTCCGTGGCCCTTCGATTTCTGATTCGTATCGCCGACCAGGACGCGCTGCTCTTCGGGGATGTATTCGGGCTTCGCGAGGTCCGTTCGGGCGGTGTTGATGGCATGGACGTGGCGACAGAGGTTCCGGTTGGTCTCGGATTCGAACTCGACCATCCGATCCACGACCTTGCTTCCGGCGTTGCCGACACCGATTGTAGCGAGTTTCATAACCGTCGGTCGTGTTGACTGTACGGAGGGGTATAGTTAATTTGGTTCGACAGCCGCTGGTCTCGGCGTTTCCGTTCGATCCCCCGTACCATCCGTGGGGTGACGGCTCCGGACGCGGTACGGACTCCGGTTTCAGGCCCGGTTCTCGTCGAGGGCGCGTTCGATACCTCGCCGGATCGCCGCGTCTCCGTCGACGCCGTCGTCGACGGCGGCCTCGTAGCCCGCGGTGAAGGAGACCATGACGTCTTTGGCCAGTTCGCGCGCGTCGGCCTCGGTTGGCTGGACGTTCTCGACGGCCGCCGATTCGTCAGCCTCCTCGTCGACGACCCACACTTCGAAGGTGCCGTCCTGTTCCGGCGTAGGTTGGAACTTCACCTCGACTTCGACGGTTCGGTTCTCGTACTCCCGGCGGCCGGTTTTTAGCCAGCCTTCGGGCACTGCTCGGCTCATGCGGGGTACTGGGTCCGTAATCAGGATAAGCGTATCCGTCGTCAATCGTCGGCGAGGGGGGCGGTGTCGGTGTCGGCCTGTGCGTGCCAGAGGGCGGCGTAATCGCCCTCGGCGGCGAGGAGGTCGGCGTGGGTCCCCGACTCGACGATCTCGCCGTCTTCCAGCACGACGATCCGGTCGGCGTCCTGGATGGTCGATAGCCGGTGGGCGATGACGAAGGCGGTCCGGTCCTCGACGAGGCGGTCGAGGCTCTGCTGGATGCGTTCCTCGGTTTCGGTGTCGACGTCGCTGGTCGCCTCGTCGAGGACGATGATCGCGGGGTCGTTGAGGAGGGCGCGGGCGATGGCGATCCGCTGGCGCTGACCGCCGGAGAGTTTGACGCCACGCTCCCCGACGAGCGTGTCGTATCCCTCGGGCAGGTCGGCGATAAACGCGTGCGCTTCGGCCGCCTTCGCGGCCTCGATCACCCGGTCGCGCGCCGGGGTTTCGTTCCGGCGCTCGGCGTCGAGCGCCGCCCGATCCCCGTAGGCGATGTTCTCCGCGACGGTGCCCGAAAAGAGGTAGGGGTTCTGTTCGACGACGGCAATCTCTTGGCGGAGGGCGTCGAGGGCGTACTCCCGGACGTCGACGCCGTCGACCCGGACGGCGCCCGAATCCACGTCGTGAAACCGGGGCGGGAGTTTCACAAGCGTCGATTTCCCCGCGCCGGTGGTGCCGGCGAAGCCGACGGTCGCCCCGGCGGGCACGTCGAGCGAGACGTCCCGGAGCACCGGCTCCCGATCGCCGTAGCCGAAGGTCACCCCGTCGAACGCGACGTCGCCGTCGACGGTGTCCGGGCGGTGGGGGTCGGGCGGCGAGGTGATCGTCGGCTCCTTCCCGAGGAGGCCGAAGATGCGTTCCGCGCTGGATTTCGCGAGCTGGTATTTGTTCGCGGACTTCCCGACCCGGCGCATCGGCGAGTAGAGGCGGCGGAGGTACAGAAAGAAGAGGGCGAAGCTACCGGCAGTGAGCGCACCCTCGGCGCCGGTGATGTTGTCGAGGCCGCCGATATAGAGGACGAGGACGAAGACGACGCCGGTGAGGAGACGGAGTGCGGCGAAGAAGGCCCGCCGGATGCGTAGGGCGCCGACCTTCTCGTCGTGGTAGGTCTGGCTCCGGTCGGCGACGCGGTCGCGTTCGAACGCGTAGCGGTCGAACGTCTTGATGACCGCCGCGCCGCCGAGGTTGTTCTCGAGACGGGTGTTGAGCCGCGAGACCGACTCCCTGATCGACTTGTACCGGGGCTCGATCCACGTGAGAAAGCGACCGCTCGCGAGGCCGATGAGGGGGACGGGAGCCAGTGCGATCAGGGCGAGTTTCGGCGAGTAGTGCCAGAGGACGACCGCGATGCCGCCGACGGTGGCGACGACCCGGATCACCTGTCGGAACTCGGTGTTGAGAAACTGCTCCAGGCGGTTGACGTCGCTGTTGAGGACGGACATCATCGCCCCGGTCTGGTGGTCGACGAAGAAGTCCATCGAGAGATGCTGGAGGTGGTCGTAGGTGTCGTCCCGGAGGTCACGCTGGATCTTCTGGGCCGCCGACTGGAGGAGGTAGCGGGAGACGAAGCGGGTGATCGACCGGACGAGATAGGCGAGCGCCGCGATGACGACCAGTCGTTCGAGGAGGGCGGTCCGGGCCGCCGTCCCGACGATGGGAGCGGCCGGCAGGAGACCCACCTGGGCCAACAGTCCCGGGTCCGCGGGACCGTTGATGACTCGGTCGATGGCGGTGGCGACGAGGATCGGCGGGACCAGCCTCGCGAAGCGGGTACAGAACGAGGCGAGGACGCCGACGGTCAGCCGGGGCCAGTAGGCGCGAGCGTACGCCAGCAGGCTCACCATCGGGTGTCCGTCGAGTGACTCCCTGACGTCCTCGAAGCCCCCGTGTTCGTCGGCCATCGACGCGCGATACTCGACGGACGGTCAAGTACTGTGGGGTTCGGGATCGGACCGCCGCAGTTCGACACAGAAAACGGCGCCCGTGGGGTCGTTGTCCTCGACCCAGACCGACCCGCCGTAGGTGTCGACGAGGTTGTCGACTAGGTAGAGTCCGAGGCCGCTCCCCGGGCTCTCAAGGCCCTTCTCGCCGCGGCCGAACACCTCGCGCTTTCGCGAGTCGGGGACGCCGGGGCCGTTGTCGGCCACACGGACGACGGCCGTGGCCTCGGTCACGTCGACCCCGACGTCGATCTCGACTTCGGACTTGTCGTTGTGGAAGACGGCGTTGTCGAGGAGGTTCCCGAACACCGAGGTGAGGATCGGCGTGGCCCAGACCGACACCGCCGGCAGGTCGTCGTCGCCGCGGACCGTGATCGACTGCGACCGGTAATCGAAGTTCGACCGAACGCGATCGATCTCCGTGCGGAGGACTGGAGCCAGCGCCATCGCTTCGAGTTCGGGATCGGTCGTGCCGAGGATGTCGACGAGGTCACCGACCGCCTCGGTGAGTTCCTTGGTGTGGGTGGCGGCGGTCATGATCCGTTCGAACGCGTCCGTATCCTCGGGGTCGATACGGTCGGCGAGTTCGCCACCCCAGCCCAGCGCGACCGACATGTCGTTGCGGATGTCGTGACGGACGATCTGGTTGAGGAGGGCGAGCCGATCGCGCTCGGTTTCGAGGTCCCGTTCGGCCTGCTTGCGGTCGGTCACGTCCTGCTGGAAGCCGACGTAGTGTGATGGCTCGTCGTTCTCGTCGTACAGCGGGGCGATGGTCACTTGATTCCAGAACTCCTCGCCGTTCCGTCGGTAGTTGCGCACCTCGACCGACACGGGCTCCCAGTTGTCGACCGCACGGCGCATCCGGGCGACCGTCTCGGGGTCGGTGTTCTCGCCCTGCAGAAACCGGCAGTTTCGACCGATCACTTCCGAGACCGGGTAGCCCGTGATGCGCTCGAAGGCGGCGTTGGCGTAGATGACCGGGTTGTCCGGTAGCGAGGGGTCCGAAATCGTGATACCGATGGGGGCCTCGTCCATCGCTCGCTCCTTGAGCCAGATCCCAACGGACGACCCCTTTCGGTCCTCCCGGTCCCCGTGTGAGATGACGGCGTACCGGTCGCCGTCGTGGACCAGCGCCGAGAGGTGGACGCGAAGTCCCTTCCCGTCCTCGTCGGCGTGGTACGACAACTCCTGCTCCGAGCGGCCGGTGCCGCCGAGGAGCGACCGTAGTTTGGTGCCGATCATCGACGCCTGGTCGTTCGTCGACCGGGTGAGCGCGTCGAGGTACGGCCGCTCGTCGTCGGGAACGAGCGGATGGTCGTGAGTTTCGGCGAACGTCCGCCACGGCGCGTTCGACTCGACTATCCCTCCCGTTTCGTCGAGGACTGCGATCCGGTCTGGGAGGGCATCGAGCACGTCGTCCATCAGCCACGGTGGCATACTATCGCCGTCACGACTCTTCTCTGTCGGGCCACGGTATTAGAACTGTTCTCTCGTCCGTGCGATACGCACCTCCGGAAAAACACGGGTTTTTGTGCCAGCACGCCGTCACGTCGCACACATGACGAACACGATGCGCGCGGCGGTCGTCACCGAGGCTGGCGCCGACTTCGACGTGGTCGAACGGCCGATTCCGGATCCGGATTCGACGGAGGTCCGCGTCGCCGTCGATGCCTGTGGAATCTGTCACAGCGACGCCTTCGTGAAAGAGGGGACGTTCCCCGGCGTGAGCTACCCCCGCGTTCCGGGCCACGAGGTGGTCGGTCACATCGACGCCGTCGGCGCGGACGTCACCGCTTGGAGCGAGGGTGACCGCGTCGGCGCCGGGTGGCACGGCGGCCACTGTTTCACCTGTGATCCGTGTCGGCGCGGCGATTTCCTCCAGTGTGAACACGGCGAGATAACGGGTCTCACCTTCGACGGCGGCTACGCGGAGTACGCGACCGTCCCCGCGGAGGCGCTGGCGGCCGTCCCCGCGGAACTGGCGGCGGTCGACGCCGCACCACTCCTGTGTGCCGGCGTCACTACGTACAACGCCCTCCGGCATAGCGACGCGCGCCCCGGTGATTTGGTCGCCGTCGTCGGCGTCGGTGGCCTCGGCCACCTCGGGGTCCAGTACGCCCGCGCCGCTGGCTTCGAGACGGTGGCCGTCTCGCACAGTCCGGACAAACGCGACCTGGCGCTCGACCTGGGCGCCGATCACTTCGTGGACGCGAGCGAGCGGGACCCCGCGGCGGCGCTGCAGGATCTGGGCGGCGCGCGGGTCGTCCTCTCGACGGCGCCCTCGGCGGACGCCATCGAATCGGTGCTCGGCGGTATCGGCGCCGACGGCGAGGTCGTGGTCGTCGGCATCCCCGGCGAACCGGTCTCGACCGACGTCCAGCAACTCGTCGGCACCCGCGGCGCCGTGTCCGGGTGGGGATCCGGACACGCCCGCGACTCCCAAGACACCCTCGAGTTCAGCGCCCTGCGCGACATCACGCCGGTCGTCGAGACGTTCTCCCTCGACGAGGTGGGCGACGCCTACGACCGGATGATGGCCAACGACGCCCGCTTCCGTGCCGTCCTCGACGTCTGAGTTCCGTCCGGTCACAGCAGCGTTGCCATGGTTCGAACGCCGCGTCGGGGGAGTCGTGCGGCGACGACCACTAGCCGTCGGGCGATATTCGACAAAATCTGCCGCCACCGAAACGGGATAGTGCCAGTCTGCCGTCACGGCCGGGCGACCATGGTGGACCGACGAGCAACGCTCGGCATGTCGTTCTCGGAACTGGTGATGGTTCGCATCGGGCACGGAGTCGCCGCGCTGTGTCTGCTCTTTTTGCTCCCCATCCTGCCGTTCGTCGCCGCCGCGGCGGCCGTCTCGGCGCTGGTTCGGCCCGACGGGGATCGTCCGGAGCCCTCCTACCGGCCGGACTGGGCGGAGTGAGCTGCGCGTCGAGACGGGCGTTCCACGTCGGACGGAGGCTCCGGCATTCCGAGCGGACGTCTCGACGGCGATCCGACGACCCGTGTCGGGTGGACAGTTCCCCGTTCGGGCATCGCCCGGTTGGGGCTGCAGGAGGGTGACCGATCGGTTGCGACTTCTCGTCCCCGATCAGTGATCGTGATCGTGGTCGCCCTCGGCGTGCCCGCCGTCGCCGGCGACGAGGGCGTCGGAGTCTCCGTCGATCATGTCCATGTTCTTGAGGTTATCGCGCTCCTCGAAGTCCTCGACCGCGTCGAGGACGTCCTCCTGGGTGAGCGTCGTGCGTTCCTCGGTGAGCGCTTCCAGCACGGCTTCCCGCAGGACCATCCGGAGGTCACTCCCGGTGAGTCCCTCGGTGCGTTCGGCGACGGCTCCCGGATCGAACTCCGCGATGTCCATCCGCCGCGTGATAACGTCGAGGATGTCCGACCGCATCTGCCGGTCGGGTTTGGGGAAGTTGACGATCTCGTCGAAGCGACGCCACGCCGCCGCGTCGAGCTGATCGGGGTGGTTGGTCGCGCCGATCAGGAGCACCTCGTCGCGGATGAGGCTGATGTCGTCGATGCTCTTGAGCAGGGTGTTGACCGCCCGCTTGAGTGCGGCGTGTTCGTCCGAGCGGCGGGTTTTGGCCACCGAGTCGAACTCGTCGATAAAGAGGATACACGGCGAGAGTCGCTTGGCGACCTCGAAGGTCTTCTCGACGTTCTTGGCCGTCTCGCCGAGATATTGGCTGGTGATCATCGAGAGTTTCACCTCGACGAAAGGAAGGCCGAGTTCGTGCGCGAGCGCCCGTGAAGCGGTCGTCTTTCCGGTTCCCGGCGGCCCGACGAAGAGCAGTTTGCCGATCTCGCGGAGGCCGATCTCCGCCAGATACTCGCGGTGTTCGATGGCCTTGACTATCTTCTGGATCTCGCCTTCCTGGTCCCGGGTGAGCACGAGGTCGTCGAGCGTCATCTCGATCTCCTCGGGGGCGCGCACCTGGACGAGGTCGAGCATCTCGCCGTCCTCGTCCTCGTCGAAGTAGGCGTCGAGGAGGCTGTCGATCCACACGCGGTCGGCGTGGATCGGTCGCGTCTGTTCGCGCGCCTCGGCAAGTGTCACGTCGACGTCGTCGCGGTCGGCAGCGGCCGACGCGAGCGTCGGGTTGGTCGCCAGGCGGTCCCGGTCGGCGCGCTCGATCACCCAGTCGATCGCCATCTCCGGCTGGGTGAGCGAGATGCGCCCCGAGAAGTTCTCCTGTTCGGTAAAGAGAAGCTCCGAGACGGCGTCCCAGGGGTGTTCGACCCCGGTCGCCTGTCGCGCGGTGGTCTCGGTGACGACGAGCGGCCGCTCGATCCCGCCGGTCGGCGACGGGTCGTCGCCCTCGTCGTCGGCCTCGTCCTCGTCGGCCCAGAACACCCGCCGGTATCGTGGCGGCAGGTCGTCCTCGTCGAGGCTCCGATCGTCCGTATAGATGTGGGCCGTGAGGAGGAACTCCACGACTTCGAGAGCCGGATCGGTCATCCCTATCCAGTTCTCGTGGCAGCCGTTTAAGATCGTCGGATCGCACAACGGCACCGACACGGCGCGTGAGTTCGACCCACGTCACCCGATCTCACGACTCGTCAGGGTGGGCGAACGAAAGCGCCTCCGTGACCGACTCGGCGTCGCCGATGAACGTGATGCGGTCGCCGCGTTCGAGCGTACAGTCGCCGTCGGGGACGATGGTCTGGCCGTCACGCGACACCAGTGCGATGAGACACCGTGGCGGAAGCTCCGGCCCGATCTCCGCAATGGTCTTGCCGATGAGTTCCTCTGAGGTCACCTCGATCTCCTGCACCTCGCCCTCGTGTCCGATCTCGCTCATCCAGTTGACGAGCGACGGACGCTCGATGTAGTCGTCGAAGGCCATCGCCGTCGCCTCGGTTGCGGAGATAGCCCGCACGCCGAGATCCTCGAACGCGTCGACGTTGTCGGGGTTGTTCACCCGCGCGAGGATGGTGTCGGGTGTGAACTTCGAGTCCGCAAGCTGGGATACCAGCAGGTTCACGTCGTCGTCGCCGGTGGTCGCGGCGACGATCTTGGCGTTTTCCGCCCCGGCGGAACGCAACACCTCGGTGTCGGTGCCGTCGCCGTGGTGGACGGTCAGCCCCCCGTTTCTGGCCTGTTCGACGTTGTTCGCGTCCCGTTCGATCAGGACGACGTTCTCTCCGCGGTCTTCGAGGCGCTGGGCGAGGGTCCGGCCCACGTTCCCGGCGCCGATGATGATTACACGCATGGGTATCACGTCGAGGAATTCGGCGATCTGTCTGGCGAAGCCGGCCTCCAGGGCGACCGTCAGGAAGATGACGAGAAAGACGGTGCCGACGAGGACGTTCGCCTCCGCGGCCATCCCCTGGGCCCGAAACTCGACGGCAAACAGCGTCGCGACGGACGCGGGGATGATCCCCCGCGGTCCGACGAAGCTCATGAAGAGTCGCTCCCCGCGAGTGAATCGGTCACCCTCGGTACTGACGAACACGAGCAGCGGTCGGATCACGAGCGCGACGAGGGCCGCGACGATTAGCCCGCCGACCCCCAGTCCGAGCAGATACTCGAACTGGAGGAGCGCCGCGAGCGTGATGAAAACAAACGAGAGGACGATCAACGTCACGTCGCCCTTGAAGTCCGTGATCTCGTCCTCGTAGGGCACGTCCGTGTTGCCGAGCAGGATGCCCGCGGTGGCGACGGCGGCGATGCCGGCCTCGGTGGCGACCGCCTCCGCGGCGCCGTAGGCCACCAGTGCTCCACCGAGCACCAGCAGTCTGGCGTTCTGGGGCGCGTTCCCCGGCGAGAGATCGACGTATCTGAGCGCGTAGAAGACGACGGCCGCGACGGCGATGCCGACGACGATGCCGGTCCCGAGTCGCTGGGTGAACAGCACGAACAGTTCGCCCGGTGCGCGGACGTCTTGAATGATCGCCTCGAAGATGACGACCGCGAGGATCGCGGCCGTCACGTCGTTGACGATCCCTTCGGTTTCGAGGGCGGTCCCGACGCGGTTCCGTACCGGCACCACCTCCAGGATCGGGGCGATCACGGTCGGCCCCGTGGCGACCAGCAACGCGCCGATCAGCGCAGCGACCATCCACCCCGCATCGAGGGCGTAGTGGACGACGATCGTCGTCCCGAGCAGTGCGATGGCGCCCCCGAGCGTCACCAGTTTGAACGTCGCGGCCGGGGCTTCACGCAGGCGGTCGATTCGCAGGTGGAAGGCGCCCTCGAAGACGATGATCGCGACCGAGAGGCCCACGATGGCCGACAGCGCGTTCCCGAACGAGTCGGGGCCGACGACCCCCAGCACTTCGGGACCGAGGATGACGCCCGACGCCAGCAGGAAGACGACGCTCGGGATCCGGAAGCGATCCGAGAGGAGTTGTGCGACGACGCCGACTCCGATCAGGGCAGCGACCAGCGTGATGAGATTCCCGCCCCCGGCGGCCATCAGAACACCTCCATCGTGTGCTCGCCGATGTGTGCGATGAGGATAAAACCAGTCCTTTCGCTCCCGAAACTTTGGCCGACGGACCACACGATCGATACCGTTCTCGCCGAACGACTGGACGACCGGTCAGTCGTCGTCGAGGTAGCCGAGGACGCCCCGGACGTTGAGGCGGTACTCGGCCCGCGTCTTGCGTGCCCCCCAGGGTTCGATCGGGTCGGCCGTCGCGGCGAAATGCTCGACGACGGCCTCGTCGTCGTTGAGTTCCGCCCGCTTTTCGCGCACCCGATCGACCCACGCCGAGAGGGTCTCGGCGTACTCGTCCATCAGCGCGGGGGAGAAGTCGGTGCCGCCGAAGTGGCCGAAACAGATGGTCCCGGGGTTTCGCTCGGCGATGGTCGCCGCGTCGTCGAGGCAGGTTTCGAGGTCGAAGTTCACCGGCGGGGAGGTCTGGAAGAGGTCGCCGGTGCCTCCCGGTCGGATGCCGCCCGCGTCGCCCGAAAAGAGGACGTCGTCGCCCCGGTCGTGGAAGACGACCTGGTGGGGGGCGTGGCCGGACGCGTGGATCACGTCGACGGTGCGGTCGCCCAGATCGATCGTGTCGCCGCCCGACAGCGGTTCGATGCGGTCCTCGGGGACGGGTTTCGGATCGACGTAGTACTGCCACTGGTCGCCGACGGCGGCTTTCGTCCCCGCGACCAGCCGCGAGGGGTCGATCAGGTGATCCACGCCGATTTCGTGGGTCAACACCGTCGCCCCGGGGAACGCCTCGGCCAGCAAGCCCGCGCCGCCGGCGTGGTCGAGGTGGACGTGGGTCGTCAGCACGTAGGTGAGGTCGTCGATGCCCACTTCGTCCAGCGCGTCGATCACGAGGTCCACGTTGGTCCCGAGACCGGGATCGACGACTGCGGGTCGCTCGGCGTCGACGAGGTAGACGGAGCCGTACCCGGGGACGTCGTAGGCACCGACGTCGACGTAGTGAGTGTCGGTACTGGAGACGGCGGCGAGGTCGCCGATGGCCATGCGCGAACGCCGGCGTCGTCGGTGAAAAGCGTTCTGTCGTGCGTCACGTCCCGACACGGTTTTGTCTCGCCCCCGAGAACTCCGCCCATGCTCAGCAGGCAGTACCTCCGGGAGAATCCGGACGTGGTGCGTCGAACGCTGGAGGACCGGGGGATGGCCGACGACGTGGATCTCGACCGACTGCTTGAGATCGACGAGGAGTGGCGGTCGCTCAAAAGCGAGGGTGACGACCTGCGACACGAGCGCAACCAGGTGAGCGATCGGATCGGCCGTCTGAAAGCCGAGGGCGAGGATGCGGAGGCCGCGGACGCCATCGAGCGCTCCCAGGAACTCAAGGAGCGACTGGAGGAGATCGAGTCCAGAGCCGACGACCTCGAAGCCCAGTTGGAGGCGGGGCTGATGGAGATTCCGAACGTCCCTCACGAGGACGTGCCCGTCGGGGCGGACGAGAGCGACAACGTCGAGGACCGGCGCCACGGCTTCGACGACCTGCGGGACCTGCCCGACGGGATCACGCCCCACTACGACCTCGGCGAGGACTTGGACATCATCGACGAGGCCCGCGGTGCCAAGACCACGGGTGCTGGCTTCTACTTCCTCAAAGGCGACGGCGCTCGCCTCGAACACGCCCTGATCCAGTTCATGCTGGACGTCCATCGCGAACAGGACTACGTCGACCTGTTCCCGCCGGTTCCCGTGAACTCGGCGTCGATGGAGGGGACCGGCCAGTTGCCCAAGTTCGCCGAGGACGCCTACCGTATCGGCGGGGCGGAGACCGACGAGTACGACGACGACGACCTCTGGCTCTGTCCCACCGCGGAGGTCCCCGTCACCAACATGTACGCCGACGACATCCTCCTGCGGGATGATCTCCCGTTGAAACACCAGGCCTACACCCCGAACTTCCGGCGAGAGGCGGGCGAACACGGCACCGAGACCCGCGGGATCGTCCGCGTCCACCAGTTCAACAAGGTGGAACTCGTCAATTTCGTCGAACCGTCGGAGAGTTACGACCGCCTGGAGGGACTGCTCGACGAGTCCGAGGAGGTCCTGCGGCGTCTCGGCCTCCCCTACCGCATCCTGACGCTCTGTACCGGCGACCTGACCTTCGCCTCGGCGAAGACCTACGACGTCGAGGTGTGGGCACCGGGTACCGACGCCGCCGACGGCCCCGAGCGTGGCGGTCGGTGGCTCGAAGTCTCCAGTGCTTCGAACTTCGAGGACTTCCAGGCCCGTCGGGCCGGCATCCGCTATCGTCCCGAGCGTCACGAATCGGCCGAGTATCTCCACACGCTCAACGCCTCGGGGACCGCCGTGGGTCGCGTCATGGTCGCCCTCCTTGAGTACTACCAGAACGAGGACGGGACCGTCACTGTCCCCGAACCGCTCCGTCCGTACATGGGGGGGCAGGAGGTCATCGAGGGCCACGAGAAGGTCGGTGAGAGCGCCGTCGGTGCGGGCGAGCGGTGAGCGCATCCGAACCGGCGACGCGCCCCCGCTGATCGGCCACGGCGCCGTCCCTAGTCGGTGTACGTCGTCAGCGACTCGATCCGTCCGTCGACGACCCGGAAGGCATCGACGAAGCCAAACAGGGCGTCGCCGTCGCGCGTCCGGAGGCGTCCCCGTGCGAACACCGACTCGTCGCCGCCACACACCTCGGCGAGGACGTGTTCAGTGTCGGTGCGCGGCCGGTCGTCGCGCATGAACGCCACGAACCCGTCCCGGCCCTCGAGCGTCCGGTCGGGGCGCCGGTGGACGAACTCCGGGGCGAGGAGGGCCGCCAGTCGCTCGTAGTCGCCGCGGTCGATGGCGTCGTAATACTCCCGTACGACGTCGCGCCGGTCCATGCACCCCCTTTCAGCGGGCGGCGGGATGAACCGTTCGGCCGGACGACCGCGGGCTTTTACTCGCCGGCCGTCTGGATCGGCCTGTGGACCTGCACGCGCGCTACGCGGGCGACGACGATCCCCAGAAGTGTACGGCCCGCAAACTCGCGCGGTTCGACCTGGTGGACCTGCACCGCTCGGACCGGGAAACGCCGTACGGAGTGGTGCTCAACCCACACGCTGAGCGGGCGCTCTCGCCCGCCGACGCGACCGACACCCTCGTCGCCCTCGACTGCTCGTGGGAGTCGGCCGGCGAGGCGCGCTTCTCGCTGCCGGGCGAACACCGCGCGCTCCCCTACCTCGTCGCCGCCAACCCCGTCAACTTCGGCCGGCCGATGCAGTTGACCACGGTCGAGGCGCTGGCGGCGGCGCTGATCGTCCTCGGCGACCGCCCCCACGCCGAGCGACTGCTCGCGAAGTTCACGTGGGGCGAGACGTTCCTCGAACTCAACGACGAACCCCTTCGGCGGTACGCCGACTGCGCGGACTCCGAGGCGGTCGTCGCAGTCCAGTCGGAGTATCTGGACCGGTAGCGGCGCCGACCGTGGCGTAGATTGATATGCGTCGGCTCGGAAGGCGACCGCATGCGATCCCGACGATTGGTCCCCGTCGCGCTCGCGGCCGCCGGACTGGCGGCCATCGTGATCGGCGTCTATCAGGGGTTGATCCACGTCGCACCGGGGTACGAAGGAACGATCATGAGCGGGTGGGACGGCGACCTGAACCACGAAGAGCGTCTGCTCGTCCGACTCGGTCTCGTCGCCGTCGGTGGCACGGTCACCGCCCTTCGGTGGCGACGCCTCGCCGTCGTCCCCGTGGTGGCGGGCGGCGTCGTCGCGTTCTACGCGCTCCGGGCCATCGTCCACTACGCGCTGGACCCCGGCCTGTACGCGGAGGTCGAAACGTACGGTGGCCACTCCACCCGGTTCGTCCTCGGCGCCGAACCGTTCCTGCTGGTCGCCGGTGCGGTGCTGCTCGCCGCCGCCGGCGTCCGCGCGTGGACGGCCCGCCCGTCCGGCTTCGCGGACACCGATTCCGCCCCGTCGTCGGCGACGTAGTCCGGACCCGGCGGTCTCGGCGGGCACGAACGGACGCCCTTTTATCCGCGCGTGTCGAAGGGCCGACAATGATTTTCGAAGGCCTGCCGACCACGCCCCGGTCGGAGGAACTCGTGGACAAAGCCTTCTCGCGGGCCGCCCGCTCCGGGCGAGCGAAGTCGGGGCTGGAGGCCCAGCAGTCGATGCTGCAGACGGCGGGCAACATCCTCTCGGACAACTTGGAGAACGTGGTGACCGAGTGGCCGGATTTCGGCGTCGTCGACCCCTTCTACAGGGAGCTCGCGGACGCGGTGTTGCGGCGCGAAATGGACTCGCGGACCGGCGACGACGGCGCCGAACAGGTGGGGCTCGACGCCCTCCGCGCCAGCCTCTCGGAGGTGACGTGGGCGAGCCGCCAGGTCGAGGAGATCCAGCGAGAGTACAACGCGAAACTCCGCAAGACCGACCCCGAGACGGCCCGGAAACACCGCAAGCAGGCGTTCGCTCGCATGGCCGACGTGGTCGAGGAGGTAGCCGAGGATCTCCGGCGCGTCGGCGACGCGCGGAACGCACTCCGTGACCTACCCGACATCCGCCCGGACGAACCGACGATCGTCGTCGCCGGCTACCCCAACGTCGGCAAGTCGTCGTTCGTGAACGCGATCACCCGCGCCGACAACGAGATCGCGCGTTACCCGTTCACGACCCGGGGCATCCAGATCGGACACTTCGAGCGGGGCCACATCCGCTATCAGATCATCGACACCCCCGGTCTTCTGGACCGCCCCGAGGCGGAGCGCAACGACATCGAGGGCCAGGCGGTGAGCGCGCTGGCCCACCTCGCCGACGCCGTGCTGTTCGTCGTCGACGCCAGCGAGGCGTGTGGCTACCCCCTCGACGCACAGCTCGCGCTCCGGGACGCGGTCGTCGACCGGTTCGACGCGCCCGTCCTCACGATCTGTAACAAGAGCGACCGGTCGCGGAACGTCGAGGCCGACGCCTACATGAGCGTCAGCGAGGGCGAGAACGTCGACGCGGTGCTCGACCTGGCCGTCGAGACGGTCGACTGGGAACCGGATCTCCCCTCCCGCTAGGCGGCCGCGTAGGTCACGTCGACGGTGGCGGTCACCGTCACGGGAGCGGGCTGGAAGACCGTCTCCGCCCCGGTAACGTCCTCGAACCGGGCGACGGGGAACACCTCGAACTCGGTGCCGGCAGCCGCGTGGCTCACGCCCGTCACCGACAGGTCCGCCGCCGCGATGCCGTCGGCGGCGCCACGCGCGGCGGTCATCGCGCGATCGAGTGCCGTCGCCCGGAGTTCGGCCCGGAGTGCGTCGCTCGGCGTGAACCGGACGCCGTCGACGGTCTCACCCGCGCGTCCGGGTTCGGCCTCGACGGCGAGCGAGTGAGCCCCGCGGTGGCCGCGCAGTCGTCGTTCACCGTCGTCGAAGTCGTAGATGGGGGCGATACCGAACCCCGCCGTCGTCACGTTCGCTTCGGAAACGCCCGCATCGGCGACCCCCGTCCGAATCCGGCAAACGTTCCGTGCCACGCCCGCTCTGGCCGCGGTCACTTCGACGCCGAGACTCACGACCGTCAGGTCCGCCTCGGCGTTCGCGGTGCCGGTCGCCGATACCGAGATGGTCGATCGGTCACTGGTGCCCGCCTCGGCTCCCGTCTGGAGGGGACCGACACAGCCGGCGAGGAGGACGGCGTACCGTCGTCTCGTGGGTTCACACGGCGGCGAGCTACGAAAGCTAGCTCGCTACGAGACACTCCGCTCCACGGCCGATCAGACCGCGACGGGTGTCGTCCGTGTGGACCGGCGCGCCGTGTGGCGCGGGGCAGCCGTCGGCGCGACTCGTCCCGCCGCCGTCCGGTCCTCGTTCGTCGCCGAGCGTGCCCGCTGGACGACGACGTATCGCACCTCGACAGTGACGGGTCGGTTCGCCCTGAAGGGTGTGCTGGTGATGGGTCCGAGGCGCTCGGCGAGGCGCCCGGCGAGTGCCGGCGTGTCGCTCCCCGGCGGGTGGCCGACGACGACGGTTACCTGCTCCGGACGGGTGAAGGGGAACGTCTCCTCGTATCGGACCGTGATCGAGATGCGTTCGAGGCGCTCGTAGTCGTCGAGGGTGGCGCCGACGGCGGCCCGGGTGTCCTCCTCGAAGGCCGCGGTCCGGTAGGTGCTGTACGTCACACCCGCGAGCAGCGTCGAGAGGACGAGCAATGCGGCTCCGAGCGCGGCGATGCGTTTCAGCGTCGCCACGCGCGCTTCCTCGTCCCGGAGCCACCCCCTGGGACGGTAGCCGGTCGCCCACAGGACCGCGAGCGCCGCGAAGTTGATCGAGAGGAAGTTGACGAGGACGAGGACGAGGGCTCCCGAGACGGTACGGGGCGAGCCCCACGCGAGCCCGATGCCGACGACGGCCGTCGGCGGGACGAGCGCGGCGGCGATCATGACGCCGACCAGGGCGGTCGAGACGCCGGTCGAGAGGGACAGCGCCCCCGCGGCGCCCGCCCCGAGGGCGATGACCAGCGACAGCACGTCGGGGACGAGTCGTTCGCGCACCTCGTCGATGGCGAACACGTCGGCCGTCTCCAGCGGGACGATGTGGCCGGTCCGCAACAGACCAGCGAATATCGTGGCGGCGACGACGGCCAGAACCCCTCCGACCACCTGCTGTTTCACGCCCCGCACGAGCAACTCGCGGTCGTCGACGACGGATCCCGTACTCGTGGCCATCGCCGGCCCGATCAGCGGGGCGATGACCATCGATCCGACGACGACGGCCGCGGAGTCGAGCAGCAGGCCGGCGGTGGCGACGACCGAACTCACGACCGTCATGATCGTGAACGTCCGCCAACTGGGCGCCAGCGAGCGCGCCCGCGCGGCGAGTTCCTCGCGGGCGATCCGGTCACCGTTCTCCTCGCCCTCCTCGTAGCGATCGACCAGGTCGTCGAACCGCCGGGAGATAACCGTCTCGGCGTTCAGAACGACCGTGTAGGCCTCTCGGTCCAGCCCCGCCTCGTGGAGGCTTTCGAGGACGGGTTCGACCGCCGCTTGCGGGAGCGGGAAGGTGACCGAGGCGGTGTACTCGCGGTTGCTCGTCTCTTCGGCGACGACGTAGTCGATCCCCTCCTCGTCGAGGGTCCGCAGGATGGCGTCGCGTTTCCCCGGCGGGACCATGACTTGGACGAGTCGCACGGTGGGACATCCATCTCCCGGCGGCATATAGCCTGCCGTCGTCTCGGTCCGCCGTCGCCGGTCGTCACTCCCGTTTCAGCCGTTCCAGCAGCGGCATCTCGGCGAGTCGCTCGTCGCTCAGGGCGTCCCACCGGATTCCGGACGGCTTCGTCGTCGCACCCGTTCGGACGGTTCGGTCAGGCGTCACGACCAGATCCATCGGGACGTCGTGGGATGCCGGCGGCGGGACGTCGCCGACGACCTGACGCTCGTGGACCGTCGTCACTGTCGTCGTTTCCCCGTCCACAAGGTCGAACCCTCGGAGAACGGCGAACTCCAGGTCGCTGAACCCCTCGCCTTTGCCGACGCGGGCCCCGTCACGGTTCACGGCGACGCTCCCGCTGACGATCAGGTCGATCCGTTCCATCTTCGCGGGACCGACCGGCGTGCCGTACTCGTCGATGCCGGAGACGGTGGTCGCGGCGTCGTAGTCGTCGACGGCGTCCGGATCGAGGCGGCGGAACGCCCGTTCGTCGCGCAACCGCGGGACGGCGACGTACACCGTCTTGCCGGCCCGGAGCGCCGCCCGCCGAACCGGGAGCTGTGGGGCGTCGGGGTTGGCCTTGACCGTCGCGGCCGCCTGCCACTCGGCCGTCCCGGCGAGTCGCTCGGCCGCCCCGTCCGCGCCCGCGAAGTTGGGGATGCGGCCGTGGGGCGGGAACGGGAACCGTGCCGCGCCGGAGTCCTCCAGGTCGTCCCAGACGCGCTCGCGGAGGCGATCCTTGTCCATACCCGATCACGACGCCGGAGACGCATACGTTCCGCGCCCCCGAGACGCCGAACTTAAACCCGTTAGCCGTCTACGCCGCCCATGTTCGAGGACCGCCCGGACCGCGACGAGGTCGTCCTCGTCGGCCGGTCGAACGTCGGCAAGTCGACGCTGATGCGTGAGCTGACCGGCCACGACGTCTCCACGGGCCGCAAACCGGGGGTGACTCGCCAGCCCAACCACTTCGACTGGGCGTCGGAGAAGTTCATGTTCACCGACCTCCCCGGTTTCGGCTTCATGTCCGGCGTCCCCGAGGAACAACGCGAGCGGATCAAGACCGACGTGGTGCGGTACGTCGAGGAAAACGCCGAGGACGTCCTCGCCGGCGTCCTCGTCGTCGACGGCAAGAGCGTCGTCGACATCATCGACCGCCACAGCGGCGAGGGCGAGGTGCCCCACGACGTGGAACTGTTCCACTTCCTCCGGGACGTGGGGGTCCCGACCGTCGTCGCGGTCAACAAGATGGACAAGGTCGACGACCGGGACGAGCGACTCGACGACCTCTGTGACCGCCTCGGCATCCTCCCGCCGTGGCAGCAGTGGCGGGACACGATTGCGCCGATCTGTGCGAAACGCGGCGATATCGACCCTCTGACAGACGCCCTCGAAACCCACTTTCACGAGGCGAAACGCGACGACTTGCTGAAGTTCCTCTGAGCGGCTGCCGGGATCAGACGACGCGGTTCGTCGGCGACTCGTCCGCCGCGAGACGACGCAGGTTCTCCCGAACGATGGTCGCCACCCGCTCGTAATATTCGTCGTTGATCCCCGCGGCGTGTGGCGTGACGATCACCTCCTCGCGGTCCCAGAGCGACGAGTCCGCGGGGAGCGGTTCGGTCTCGAACACGTCGAGACCGGCGCCGGCGACGGTTCCCGCGTCGAGGGCGTCGACGAGGGCCGCCTGGTCGACGACGGGGCCGCGGGCGACGTTGAGCAGGTAGGCGTCCTCGCGCATCGCGTCGAGTTCGGGCGCCGCGATCATGCCCTCGGTGTCGTCGGTCAGCGGCACCGCGAGTGCGACGAACCGCGCGTCCGCGATGGCCGTGTGGAGGTCCTCGGGGGGGACCACCTCCTCGACGCCGTCGACTGGCGTCGGCGTTCGCTTCACGCCGGTCACGTCCACCCCAAGTGCCGACGCCCGGGTGGCGATCCCTCTACCGAGCGTGCCGAGACCGACGACGCAGGCCGACTCCCGGCGCAGCGGGAAGGCTTCGTCCCACGCGGGCGTCCGCCAGTCGCCGCGCTCCTGGTTCGACCGGTGGACGTGCAGACGACGGGCGAAGGCGAGCATCATGCCGACCGCCGTCTCCCCGACGACGTCGCCGTGGATGCCGGTGCTGTTGGTGAGGCTGATCCCTCGCTCGGCCAGCGCGTCGAACGGGAACCGGTCCACGCCCGCCTGGATCGAGTGGATCCAGTCGAGGCCGGCGTCGAGGAACCGCTCCTCGTAGGCGAAGGTGACGAGGGCGTCACAGGCCGCGAGGTCGTCCCCGCCGCTCCCGACGACCCGGATCGACGGATCGGCGTCGGCGAGTGCGTCGCGGAACACCGTCGTGGGGAACACTTCCTCGACCGACTCGTGCACGCCGAGCGTCGACACTGACGACATGGCGCCGGCTACCCAGTCCGGGAGCAAAAGCCTATCTTCGAACCGCGACGGTGGCTCAGGGAGTGGGTGTCATCACACGGGGCTGAGTGGGGGTAACCGTCATCATCGCCACCGCCCCCATCTTGGATATCGCCGAGTAAAGAACTCACGGCCACCGGGCGGTCGGGTCACCCTGCCGATCGGTCGTCGCTCGCCCGCGCCGGCAGCGACGTGTCGCGTGACCGGCGGCGACGACGGACACACCCGCGTTCACCGAGCTTTATCCGGATTGAATCCGGCTTAAGGCTGGTTCAAACCGCAGAAAATCCGGGTTTACGGCATCAGGGATTCAATACCCCCTGGCCACAGTGTCCGAGCGCAACGATGACCCGAACGAAACTCGTCGCGATCGCGTTCGCGGCCCTCGTGGTGACCGTCGGTACGGTGGCCGCGACGCCCGGGAACGCGCCCGTCGATGTCGGTACGGACGACCAGTACGACGACCAGGCCGAGGCGACCGGTGACGACGCCGAGGCGCCCGCCGACGCGGGCAACGAGTCCGCCGAGCCGACCGACGTGCCGCCCGCCAACGCGGGCAACGGATCCGCCGCCGAGGCGGTCAGTGACGCCGACCGACGCGGCCCGCCCGCCGACCTGCCCGCCGCGGTGCCGGACCACGTCTCGGCCGTCCACGACCTGATCCGGTCGTTCCTCGGGGGCGACCTCGACGGCTCGCCCGGTGACGCCGTGAGCGACGCGACGCCCGACGACGGAGACGCGGACGCGGCGTAACGACCGGACTCACCCCGACCCCGCCCGAACGGCCGTCTCGCTCCGTGCCACGTGTCCCCCGCTTCGGCCCTCAATCGCGCCGTTCGTCCCACTTCGCGTTCGCTTCGTGTTCCGCCGCCACCGAGCGCACGCCCTCGCCGTCCAGTACGCCTCGCTCGGTGACCACGCCGGTCACTAGATCCGCGGGCGTCCGATCGAAGATCGGGTTCGCGACTGACACCGGCGCCGCGCCGTCGTAGAGGTCGGTCGCGTCGCCGTCCTCGCCGTGGAACCGCTCGTCCGGTCGCACCGTGTCGGCGGCGGCGGCGACGTACACCGGCACCCCGGCCCGAGCGGCGGCGAGCGCCAGGCTACGAGTGCCGACCTTGTTGACGACGCTCCCGTCCGCGAGCACCGCGTCGGCGCCGACGAGGACGGCGTCGGGAGTCCGGGCCGCGAGTTCCGACGGGAGCGCCGCGTCGGTCGTGAGGGTCACGTCCAGTCCCGCCACCGCGAGCGCGTCGGCCACCTCGGTCCCCTCCCGGGCGGGTCGCGACTCGCCGATCAGGACGCTCGGTCGCGCCCGTTCTAGCGTCGCCCGGACGGTTCCCGACCGCGAGAGGGTGGCGACGGACTCCCCACATCGCTCGGCGGCACGTGCGGCGGCCTCGGCGTCGGCGTCGAGGGCCGCCTCGACGGCTTCGGCGGCCCGGTCGCGGATCGCCACGACCGTTCGTTCGGCTTCCCTCATCACCCGGTTCACGCGGTTCGCGACGGCGGCCATGCTCGGGCGGGCGTCGCGCAGGTCGCGCGCGACGGTCGCGACGGCCGCGTCGTCATCCGCAACCGCAGCGCGGTCGCGCAGGACCTCGAGCGCACGCACGGATAGCCAGGCCGAGCCGTGGGTCCGGTCGCCGGCGACCGTCTCGACCGTCGGCCCCACGGCGGCGTAGGCATCCCACAGGCCGGGAACCGTCTCGCGGTCACGGATCGCCGGCGGCGACACCCACTTGTGGGCCGCGATCTCCTCGTTGGGCGTCACCTCGCGGTCCTCGGTCTCGAAGAGGAAGGGGTGGACGGTCCACTCCCGGTCGCTGTCCTGGATCTCGACGGGGTCACCGGCGCGGACGAGCGTCGCGTCGTCCCGGCCGGTCTCCTCGCGGATCTCGCGGCGGGCGTCCCGTTCGGCGTCGGCGGGGTCGCCCTCGACGTAGCCGGAGATCCCCGCCCAGCGACCCGTGTAGGTGCCGACGGCGTCGCTCCGGCGTCCGAGCAGGATCGCCGTGCGGTGACGCAGGAAGCAGGTGACCACGTGGGTCATGGGCCGCCTTCGGCCGCCGCGGATACGGATCTTGCGGCGCCGATGGAACACCGATTTGACGCTCGGCGCCCAACCCCTGCCTATGCGACTGGCGATCATCAGCGACACGCACGTCCCCGCCCGCGCGACGGGAATCCCGGACTGGGTTCGCGAACGCGCCGACGCCGCGGACCACGTGATCCACGCCGGCGACTTCGAGACGCCGGCCGTCGTCGACGAGGTTCGCTCGCTGGCCGACGGATCGTTCACGGGCGTCCGAGGCAACGTCGACCCCGCGGGCGTCGACCTCCCGGCCGTGGCGACCGTCGAACGCGGCGGCGTCGTGTTCGTGGTCACCCACGGCACCGGCGACCGGATCGGATACGAGGACCGCGTCGCCGCCGCCGTCGACGAACACGGCGGCGACGTGGGAATCGCTGGCCACACTCACGAGCACCTCGATACGGTCCACGACGGAGTGCGCCTCCTGAATCCGGGGTCGGCGACCGGCGCCGCCCCCGCCACCGAGACGACGATGCTGACGATTACCGTTGCCGACGGCGACTTTGACGTGACGCTCCACCGCGGGGAGTGACCCGGTCGTCCCCGCCCGTGGCGCGGCGCTTTTCACCGCCGGACGCCGAGAGGGGACATGAACGTCTTCGCCGTCCCGGACCTTCCGGAGGTCCGTCCGGGCGACTCGCTCGCCGCGCTGATCGACGAGCGGGTCGATCTCCGCCCCGACGACGTAGTCTGTGTCGCCAGTACCGTCGTCTCGAAGGCCGAGAGCCGGATCGCCGACCTCACGCAGTTCCCGGCGGGGGGCCGTGCCCGCGACCTCGCCGCCGGCCTCGAACGCGCCACGGGCGAGGGGAAGGATCCCCGGTTCGCCCAGGCCGTCCTCGAGGAGAGCACCGACCTCCTCATGGAGGCGCCCTTTCTCCTCACCGAGACGCGGTTCGGGCACGTGACGGTCAACGCGGGCATCGACCGCTCGAACGTCCCCGGCGGTGACCTGTTGCTCCTGCCCGAAGATCCGACGGCGAGCGCCGCCCGGATCGCAGCGGGACTCGACGCCGATCGGGTGATCGTCACCGACACCTGCGGGCGCCCGTTCCGACACGGTCAGCGCGGCGTCGCCATCGGCTGGGCGGGCACGCCCGCCGCCCGCGACTGGCGCGGGGAGCGCGACCGCGAGGGTCGCGAACTCGACGTGACCGTTCAGGCGGTCGTCGACGAACTCGCCGCCGCCGCCAACCTCGTCGCCGGGGAGGGCGCGGGCGGGACGCCCGCCGTCGTCGTGCGCGGCTTCGAGTTCGGCGACCACGGCGGGAGCGACGCGCTCTTTCGCGACGTCGAGGGGGATTTCGTCCGCCAGGCGCTCCACGAGTGGTCGTTCGAGGCGGACTGACGTCGCCCCCCGACCTCGACACCGACACCGGCAGGTCCCGTGACCGACGAACGGTTTTTGCGTGTCCGCGCCAACCGACGCACGAATGCACTCGACGCCTTCGTCCACCACGATCCGCTGCGGGAGGGTCAGGCATCGCTGATGTTCGGAATCGAACTCACGCCCGAACACCCGGCCGACCGGCTGGTCGACCTCGGGACGGCCGCCGAACGCGCCGGCTACGACACCGTCTTCGTTTCCAGTCACTACAACAACCGATCGCCGTTTGCCGTCCTGTCGCGGCTCGCGGCCGCGACCGACGAGGTTCGGCTGGGTCCCGGCGTGGTCAATCCCCTCGAACGCCACCCCGTCACCCTCGCGGGCGAGGTGGCGACTGTGGCGGAGGCGAGCGACGGCCGCGCGGTCTTCGGGATCGGTCCCGGTGACCCCTCGACGCTCTCGAACCTCGGCCTCGCCGAGGACCGCGGCCTCCGGCCCGTACTGGAGGCGTTCAAGGTGGCCCGACGGCTCTGGGCGGGCGAGCGCGTCACTCACGACGGCACCTTCGAGGCCGTAGACGCCGGCCTCAACTTCGAGGTCCCCACGCCCATCCCCACCTACGTCGGCGGCGAGGGGCCACACATGTGCAAGATGGCGGCCAAACACGCCGACGGGCTGCTCTTCAACGGCTCCCACCCCGCCGACCTGCGGTGGGCGCGCGAGCAGGTCGCGGACGGCCTGTCCGACCGACTCGACGACCTCGGGGCGTTCGACCTCGCGGCCTACGCGAGCGTCAGCGTCGCCGCGGACGAGACGGCCGCCCGCGAGGCGGCCCGGCCGCCCGTCGCGTTCATCGCCGCCGGCGCCGCCCCGCCGGTCCTCGCGCGCCACGACCTGGACGCCGACCGCGCCGACGACATCGGCGAGGCGATCAGTGCGGGCGACTTCTCGTCGGCCTTCGACCGCGTCTCGCCCGCCATGATCGACACTTTCTGTATCGCGGGGACGGTCGACACCGTCGCCGACCGGATGGCCGCGGTCCTCGACCACGCCGATAGCCTCGTCGTCGGGTCGCCGCTCGGCCCGGATCTCGACGCCGCCGTCGACCTCGCGGCGCGAGCCCACGACCGCGCGACCGACCGTTAACCGACGACTGCGTCGCGGAGGGCATCGAGCAACGCACCGACGGTCAGCAGGCCGAAGAAGCCGGCGGCGAACGTCGTGAGGACCGCTCCGGTGAGAAAGACCAGTAGTCCGATCGGGTCCTGCGTGGCCACGTCGGTCGCGAAGATGATGACGAGGTCGACGACGCTCCGAACCAGTTCGACGACGAGTTGCGTGACCGTGGCCATACGTCACGAACGCGCGGCGCTCACTTGGCCGTTCCGCCCGGCGACACGGCTAAGCGCCTCGCCGCCGTGGTGCCGGCCGTGCCCGACCGACCGCTCGACGAGTTCGTGACCGAGGACGGGGCCGAGAGCGAGGCCGATCGCACCGACGGGGCCGAGCCTGCGGCGCCGAGCGTCCCGACCATGCGCTGGTCGCCCGACGGCCCCCCCTGCGACGCCTGCGGCGAGAGCGTCGCCCGCCGGTGGCGGTCCGACGGCGCCTTCGTCTGTGCCGACTGCAAGGAGTGGTGATCAGCCCCGGCGCGGGTGGCGATCGAACCCCCGGGCCAGGTGTTCCTCGTCGATGGCGAGGACCGTCGGTCGCCCGTGCGGGCAGGCGAAGGGTCGGTCGCAGGCTCCCAACCGCTCGACGAGGGCCGCCGCCGCCTCGTCGGAGAGGTCGTCGCCGGCCTTCAGCGACGGGTGACAGGCCAGGTCAGCGAGGAGGGCGTCCCGGCCGTCCGGAGCCTCACCCTCGCGCAGGCCCGCCAGCGCGTCACGAAGCGATTCGGGGTCGGCCACCCGGCCGAGCGGTGCCGGCACCGCCCGTACGCGGACGGCCCCTCCACCGAAGGGTGCGGCGTCGAAGCCCAACGCCGACAGGTCGTCGGCGTGGGCCTCGACCGCCGCCGCGGCGTCCGGCGAGAGCGAGAGCGTCGCCGGCGGATCGAGCCGTCTCGACGGCACGTCGCTCGCCGCGACCGCCGAGCGCAGGCGCTCGTAGTTGATTCGTTCGTGGGCGGCGTGCTGGTCGACCACCAGCAACTCGTCGCCGTCGCCGGCCGCACAGAGGACGTAGCTGTCGCGAAACTGGCCGATCACGTCGACATCGCCCAGCACCGAGGGCGCCGTCTCGACCGGGTCGAGCGCTGCCTCCAGGTCCATCGCCACGTCCGCCGACCGCCGCAGGTCGGCCGTCGAGAGCGCGTCGGCGGCGGCTTCCTCGACGGCGTCGGCAACGGCGTCGGCCGCCCGGAGCGCCACCCGCTCTTTCGTGGGGTGGACGTTCGGGTCGACGGCTCGGGCGGGTAGCGACACCGACAGCGCGGCGACGGGGTGGCGGTCACCCGGGAGCAGCGAGCCGTACCCCCGTTCGATCGCCCGGCGGAGGTCGGGCATCGCCACCGGCCGTCCGTTGATCGCGACGCGGACGTGATCGGTCGACGCCCGGGTGATCGAGGGGTAGGCGAGCAGACCCCGCACCTCGACGGACACTTCCCGGTCGTCGACGGCGACGCCCGTCTCGGCGCCGAGGGTCGTACTCTCGCGTGCCACCTCGCGGTCGTAGACCGCCAGCGCGGCGTCCGCGACGGATCCCGACCCGGGGGTGGCGAAGGTCCGTCGACCGTCGTGATCGAGGGTGACGGCGACTTCGGGACGGAGGAGCGCGTACGCGGCGACGCGGTCGCTGATCCGCTCGAACTCCGTCGCCGGCGCGGCCAGCGACTCCCGGCGCGCCGGGCGGTTGTGGAACAGGTCCGTCACCTCGACGGTCGTCCCCCGTCCGCGGCCGGTGGTATCGACGGTCACCTCGCCGTCCTCGACCCGGACCCGCGTCCCCCGCGGCCCGCCGTCGTTCGTCGTCAGCGTCAGCGTCGCAACGTCGGCGATGCTGGCGAGCGCCTCCCCCCGAAAGCCGAGCGTCTCGACCGCCCGGAGGTCGCCCTCGGGGAGTTTGCTCGTCGTATGGCGCTCGACGGCGAGTGTCGCCTCGTCCTCGCTCATCCCGCGGCCGTCGTCGTCGACGCGGATCCGCTCTGTGCCGCCGCCCGTCACCGCGACCTCGACCCGGTCGGCCCCGGCGTCGAGCGCGTTCTCGAGGAGTTCCTCGACGACCCGGGCCGGCCGCGTCACCACCTCGCCGGCGGCGATTCGGTCGACCGTCTCCCGATCCAGGCGTCTCATGGCTCCTCGACCCGCGATTGCAGGTCCGCGAGGAGGTTCAGCGCCTCGATGGGCGTCGTCGTCGCGAGGTCCACGTCCCGGAGGTCGGCGACGACGGCCGGGTCGACCGTCGCGTCGGCCCCCCCGTGTGTCCCGTCGGTCTTGCCGCCCTCGTCGGCCACCGGGGCGCCGCCGACCCCCGACAGCGTCACCTGTATCCCCCCGTCGTGGCCGTTCGTGGTCCCGTCGGCGCCCTCCTCGACGAGCGCACGCGCCCGTTCGACGACTGGTTCGGGGACGCCGGCCATCCGCGCCACCTCGACGCCGTACGACGAGGACGCGGGCCCCTCGGCGACCCGGTGGAGGAAGGTCACCTCCGGCCCGTCGGCGGACGATCCCGCGGCGTCCCGTTCCCCGTCCTCTCGGTCGGCGGCGAAATGCAGGTTCCGGACGCGTTCGCGCTCGTCGGCCAGTTCGGTCAGATCGTGGTAGTGGGTGGCAAAGAGCGCCGTCGCGCCGACCTCGTCGTGGATGAACTCGGCGGCTGCGCGGGCGATGGCGCGGCCGTCGGCGGTGCTGGTGCCACGCCCAACCTCGTCGAGCAGGATCAGCGAGTCGGCGGTCGCCTCGTGCAGGATCTCGGTGAGTTCGGCCATCTCGCGCATGAACGTCGACTGCCCGCCCGCGATGTCGTCGCTCGCGCCGACGCGGGTGAACACCCGATCGACGACGGGGAGTCGCGCCGCGTCGGCCGGGACGAACCCGCCCGCCTGTGCCAGCACGACGATCAGCGCCACCTGGCGCATGTACGTCGACTTGCCGCTCATGTTCGGCCCCGTCACGAGCGTCACGCTCCCCGGCGGCAGCGCGGCCTCGTTCGGGACGAACCGCTCCTGGGTCGCCTCGACGACCGGGTGGCGGCCCGCCTCGATTTCGATCCCGCCGTCGTGGAACGTCGGCCGGACGTAGTCCCGGTCGACGGCCACCGTCGCCAGCGACGCCAGCGCGTCGAGTTCGGCGAGGGCGTCCGCGAGCGCCTGGAGGCGGTCCGTCTCCGCGGCGACTGCCTCCCGCACCTCGCGAAAGCGCTCGTACTCCAGCGCGTCGGCCCGCTCGGCCGCGCCGAGGATCTCGTCCTCTCGGCGCTTCAACTCGGGCGTGTAGAACCGCTCGGCGTTCTTCAGCGTCTGGCGGCGCGTGTAGTCCTCGGGCACCCGGTCGAGGTTCGGGTCGGTCACCTCGATGTAGTAGCCGTGAACCTGGTTGTGGCCGACCGACAGGGAGCCGATCCCGGTTCGCTCCCGCTCGCGGGCTTCGAGATCGGCCACCCACTCGCGGCCCTCGCGTTCGGTCGCTCGCAGGTCGTCGAGTTCGTCGTCGAACCCCTCGCGGATGACGCCGCCCTCGGTCACCTCCACCGGCGGATCGGGGTGGATCGCCCGTTCGATCAGGTCGCGGACGTCGTCGAGGGGATCGATCCGCTCGCGTAGGTCCCGCAGACGCGGGGCCTCGGCGTCGTCGAGGGCGTCGACGACGGCGGGTACGGCATCGAGCGTCGCCGCGAGCGACCGCAGGTCACGGGCGTTCGCCCGGCCACGCGAGACGCGGCCGGCGAGGCGTTCGAGGTCGTACACCTCGCACAGCGCCTCGCGGATCGTCTCCCGGGTGAGCGCCTCGGTGGCGAGTTCCGCGACGGCGGCGTGTCGCGCCTCGATCCGCTCGCGGTCGACGAGCGGCCGTCGGAGCCAGCCGTCGAGCGCCCGTCGGCCGAGCGCGCAGGCCGTCTCGTCGACGACCGAAAAGAGCGTCTCGCTCGCGCCGGCACCGCGGTTCTCGAACAGTTCGAGGCTCCGGATCGCCGTCGCGTCGAGCGCGAGGGCTTCCCGGGGATCGTACCGTCGGATCCGGGTGACGTACGAGAGGGGGCCGTCGTCGCCCTGCGTCCACTCCGCGTAGGCGAGGACGACCCCGCAGGCCCGGCGTTCGGCGGCCGACGCGACCACCGACTCCGGGCTGGCGACGTAGGCTTCGAGCCGTTCCGTCGCCGCCGCCTCGTCCATCTCGGCGGCCTCGTGGTCGGTCACCATCGGTTCGACGGTCAGCGCCTCGTGGTCAACCGTCGCGTCGGGGCCGACGAGCAGTTCCGCGGGCGCCAAGCGGTCGAGTTCCGCGAGCAGACGGGCGTCGTCCTCGACGCTCGTCACCAGACAGTCGCCGGTCGAGGCGTCGACGGCGGCGACGGCGCGGGTCGTCCCCGCCCGGACCACCGCGGCGACGTAGTTGGTCGTCCCCGTTCCGAGGAGTTCGTCGTCGACGACGGTGCCCGGCGTCACCACCTGCGTCACCGCGCGGTCGACGAGCCCCGACGCCGCTTCGGGTGGCTCGACTTGTTCCGCGATGGCGACGCGATAGCCCGCGTCGAGCAGGCGTTCGACGTACGTGGCGGCGTCGTCGACGGGGATGCCCGCCATCGGGTAGGTGCCGGTGCTGTCCTCGCGTCTGGTGAGGGTGAGTTCACAGCGCCGCGCCGTCTCCTCGGCGGCCTCGCAGTAGGTCTGATAGAAGTCGCCGTTCTGGAAGAGCAGGAGGGCGTCCTCGTAGTCGGCACAGCACTCGAAGTACTGGCGCAGCATCGGCGTCAGTTCCTCCCGGGCGTCGAGCATCCCGTCCGGGGGGCCGGTCACGGCGTCCGCGTCCATACACCCAGTCGGGCGGTCAAGAACCAAAAACCGTCAGGGTCGCCGACCGCCGCCTCCCGGGCGCGACCGAACCGGACACGGCCGGGACGGCGGCCGCGCTCAGAGTTCCGTCACCCACGCCCGGTAGTCGTCGTCGAGATCGTAGGTGACCTGCAGGGCACGGTCGAGGAACTGGCCGAGCCGGCTGGCGTCCGAGCGGGCGGTCACCCGCACGTTCGCGCCCTCCGCCTCCTCCGGCCGCTCGATTTGCTCGATGCGAAACTCCGGGAACTCGGCGAGCAGGTCCTTCAGTCGGCCGAGCTCCGCGTCGGTACAGTCGAGGTTGAACGTCTGCTCCGCGAACTGGATCCAGGGAGCCCCGCCGCCGTCTGCACCCTCCCCGTCGCCGTCCGTCTCCGGCGCGTCCGACGGGTCGACCTCGACGGTGAGGAAGGAACTCCCGCGGTTCCGGTGGGCGAGCACCGCCTCCGCGAACAGTTTGCGTCGACCGGCAGCGTCGGCGGCGTCGAACCGTGTCATGCTCCCTGCTTGAACCCCCGAGAGTAAAAGCCGGGGGGGTCCCGTCCCGGTGGTGTGGGTCGCCGCTCGGGGCGACGACGCCCCTCCGCCGACCACCGGACGCCCCCGTATCCGAACGCCTTTTGCCGTCGCGACCTTCCCTCGGGTCGATGAACACGCTGCTGTGGGTGCTCGTCGGCGTTCTCGTCTACTCTCTCGTCGCGAAGGCGCTCCAGATTCGGGGCTTCCTCCCGGACGCGATCAGGCTACAGGGCCCGATCGCCACGATCCACACCCGTCGCGGCCGCGCCCTCCTCACCCGCCTCGCCCGACCCAAACGCTTCTGGCGGGCGTACAGCAACCTCGGCGTCGGCGTCGCCCTCGTCATCATGGCTGGGATGTTCCTCCTCTTGCTCTTCCAGGCGATGACCATCCTCCGGAATCCGCCGCCGCCGTCGGCGGTCAACCAGCCACAGAACTTCCTCGTCGTCCCCGGGGTCAACGATTTCCTCCCCCTCGCGGTCGCGCCGGAGATCGTCTTCGGCCTACTGCTCGGCCTCGTCGTCCACGAGGGGGGCCACGGCCTGCTCTGCCGGGTCGAGGACATCGACATCGAGTCGATGGGCGTCGTGTTCCTGGCGCTCATCCCCGTCGGCGCCTTCGTCGAACCGGACGAGGAGAGTCAGCGCGAGGCCGACCGCGGCGGCCGCACCCGGATGTTCGCGGCCGGCGTCACCAACAACTTCGTACTGACCGCCGTCGCCTTCGCCCTCCTCTTCGGTCCCGTCATCGGTGCCGTCGGCATCGCTCCCGGCGTCGCGGTCGACGGCGCCTACGAGGGGTCGCCGGCCGCCACTGCGGGCATCGCCAACGGCGACCGCATCACCGCCGTCGCGGGGACCGCCGTCGAGACGGACGGCGACATGGACGACGCCCTCCTCGCCGCCGAAAATCGGACCGTCTCGGTCGAACTGAACGGCGAGCGGACCGTCAGGGTCGAGCGCTCGCTGGTCGTCGTCGGGAGCGTCGCGGGCAACCCCGCCAACGTCTCCGTCGAGAGCGGGAGCGATCCCATTCGAGTGACGGCCGTCAACGGCACGCCCGTCAACACCCGTGGGGAGTTCCGCGCGGCGACGGTCGACCGCGAGTTCGCCCGCATCGAGACGACCGCCGGCGACGCCGTCGTGCCCGTGGGGGCGTACGTCACCCGCGTCGCTCCGAACGGTCCGCTGGCGAACGCCAGCGCGCCGACCAACGCCAGCCTGATCGTCACCGGCATCGACGGCGAGCGCGTCACCTCCTCGGACTCCCTGGCGCGCGTCCTCGACGAGTACGACGAGGGTGCCCGCGTCCCCGTCCGTGCCTACGTCGACGGCGAGTTCGAGACGTACGACGTACGACTCGGCGAGAACCCACGCGACGGCCGTGGCTTCCTCGGCGTCGACATCTTCCCCGGCACGAGCGGCCTGCTCGTCACCGACTTCGGCGTCCGGAGCTATCCGGCCGGCACCTACCTCGAACTCCTCGGCGGCGACGGTGGGTCGAGCGCGGCGGCGTCGTTCCCGGGACTGACCGACTCGCCGCTCAGTCTCGTCTACGTCGCGCTCGTCCTGCCGCTCGCCTCCGTCGTCCTCGGGATACCCAACTTCCCCGGCTTCACCCCGTCGGTGACGAACTTCTATGTCGTCCAGGGACCGCTCGCCCCGCTCGGTGACGGGGTGTTCATCCTCGCGAACACCCTCTTCTGGGCCGCCTGGGTCAACCTCCAACTCGGGCTGTTCAACTGCATCCCCGGCTATCCGCTCGACGGCGGGCGCATCCTCCGGATGTGCGCCGAGGCGGTGGTGTCGCGGCTCCCCGTCGGCGACCCCGAACGCCTCGTCCGCACCGTCACCACCGGCGTCGGGCTGACGATGCTCGCGTCGCTGATCCTGATGATCTTCGGGCCGCAGCTACTCTGACCGACCTTTTGCTGCGCTCCGACCTTTTGCTGCGCTCGTTCGTTCGCTTCGCTCACTCGCTGGCAAAAGCTCGACCACCGCCAGAAATCGAAGATTTCTGGCTGTTCAGCCAGAACGCTCTGCGTTCTGGCGACAAAAGCCTTCGAGCCTCCCTCCGGTCGGCTCTCGGCCCGCTCGCTCACTTCGTTCGCTCGCGGTCGACAGCCCTCCCCACAGCTCCCCACAGCGACGGCCCCGCCACCGCGACGGCCCCGCCACCGCGACGGCCCCGCCACCGCGACGGCCCCGCCACCGCGACGGCCCCGCCACCGCGACGGCCCCGCCACCGCGACCGCCCCGCCCTGCGCCCGTTCCGGTTCCCACCGACTGACGCCGACACGCAACTCCCATACTCCCCCGGTCCTAACCTCCCTCCATGCGAGAGCCTCCCCAGACGGACGAAGGCTGGTACGCACTGCACGACTTCCGTCGCCTCGACTGGGCGGCGTGGCGTGACGCCCCCCAGCGGGAGCAAGAGCGGGCGATCGAGGAGGGCGTGGAGCATCTCCAGCACCACGAGGCCGTCGCCGACGCCGAGGACGGCGCCTCCGCCGTCTTCTCGATGGTGGGTCACAAGGCCGACCTGCTGATCGTCCACCTGCGGCCGACGCTCGATGCCCTCTCGACGGCCGAGCGACGCTTCGACCGAACGGCCCTCGGTGCCTTCACCGAGCAGTCCACCTCCTACGTCTCCGTCACCGAGGTGAGCGGCTACGTCTCCGACGACTACTTCGCGGAGGACGAGACGGAGGTCGACGCCGGACTGAAGCGGTACATCGAGGGGAAACTCGAACCCGAGATTCCCGAGGACCAGTACGTCAGTTTCTACCCGATGAGCCGCAAGCGGGGCGAACAGGACAACTGGTACGACCTTCCCTTCGAGCGCCGCCGGGAGATGATGGAAGAGCACGGCGAACACGGCCGCGAGTTCGGTGGTCGGGTGAAACAGATCGTCGCCTCCTCGGTCGGCCTCGACGACTGGGAGTGGGGCGTCACCCTCTTCTCCGAGGATCCCACGGATCTGAAGGATATCGTCTACGAGATGCGCTACGACGAGGCGAGCGCCCGCTACAGCGAGTTCGGTCCCTTCTACGTCGGCCGGCGTTTCCCGCCCGAGGACCTGCCCGCGTTCCTCGCGGGCGAGACGGTTCCGGCCGACGAGGCCGACGACGCTCACGGCCACGCTCACGGCGAGGATGGTGGACACCACGACGACGGCGACGGGCACCACGACGGCGACGCGGAGCACACCCGCGGCGACGGCGACGCCGACGCCGAGGACGACGCCGACGATATCCGCGGCGAACTCGAAGATCTGGACATCTACGCCGGCAAACCCCACGGCGAGGACGTGTACGCGACGGTGCTCTACTCCGAGGCCGACGCCGACGAACTGTTCGAGGAGGTCGACGGTCTGCGGTCGAACTTCGACCACTACGACACGCACGTCAAGACCGCGGTGTACGACGCCCTCGACCGGGACCGGCGGGCGGTCGTGAGCATCTGGGACACCGCGAGCGCGGCCGACACCGCCGCGGGCTTCCTCTCGGAGCTTCCCGACGTCGTCAGCCGGGCGGGCGAGGAGTCCGGCTTCGGCACCATGGGGATGTTCTATACGGTCAAGTCCGAACACCGCGAGGACTTCGTCGAGAAGTTCGAGACGGTCGGCGGCCTGCTCGCCGACATGGAGGGCCACGGCGAGACGGACCTGATGATCAACCTCGAAGACGAGAACGACATGTTCATCGCCAGCCAGTGGCGGTCGAAAGAGGACGCGATGGGCTTTTTCCGCTCCGACGAGTTCGCGGACACAGTCTCGTGGGGACGCGACGTGCTCGCTGACCGCCCCCGACACGTCTTCCTCGCGTAGACGGTTCCGCCGCGCAGATTCCCGGCGGATACGCACACCCGAACCCCTTTGGGTACCCCCGACTTACCACGCCTGCAATGACGAAGCGCCACGTCTCGCTGCCCGTCGAGGCCGACGCCGGGGTCAGGGAGTTCATCGACCACGTCGACGAGCGCTTAGCCTCCGACGAGGACACCTGCCGAGTCGTACAGGACGTGTTGATCGACCTGTTCGGGGACCGCGAGGCGTACGAGCGGTGGCAGGACGGCGGCGACGTGTCGCCGGCCGAACGCGTCCGTCTCCAGGGGTACGACCCCTGTAACGCCACGCTCGAAAGCGAGTACTACGCCGAGAAAGACGAGGACCGCTTCGAGGAGTCGAAGTATCTCCAGTGGCTTTGGCGACAGTTCGACGCCACGCCGATGGCCGACAACGTGGAGTTCGCGCTGCGCTTCCGGTCGATGCTCGCCGATCACCTCTTCGCGGAGTGTGGTGACGACTGCCGGTTTTTCAAGGGCATCACCTTCACCTACGGGCACAACATCTCGGTCGGCGACAACGTGGTCGTCCACGACGACGTCCACCTCGACGACCGGGGGAAGTTGACGATCGGCGACCGCGTCTCCATCTCCGACGGCGTCCACATCTACAGCCACGACCACGACATCGTCGACCAGACCGAGGTGCGAAACTACCACACCGTCATCGAGGACGACGCTCGCGTCACCTACGACGCGATGGTGCGTGCGGGCTGTCGGATCGGCGAGAACGCCGTCGTCGGCGCCCGGGCGGTCGTCCAGGGTGACGTCCCCGACCACCACGTCGCCGTCGGGATGCCGGCCAAGAGCGTCCGCGTCAAACCCGGCTGGGAGGACCGCGCCGCCCCCCTCGACGTCGGCGGTGAGAACCGACAGGAGTCGCGCCGCATCGAGTACGACCTCCCCGACGACCTCGACGTATTCGACGAGTTCCAGCGGGACCCCTCGACGTAGGCTTTTACCAGTCGAGCCCCCAGTGCGGACATGGACCGACGACGCTACCTGGCGACCCTCGGTGCCGCGGCGGCGCTCGGCGGGTGTGCTGGCCGGCCCCGCGACGGAGGCGCGGACGGAGCGGACGGAGTTTCTCCCACCGTCACGGACGGCGACACGCCGACCCCCGCCTCGGGTGACGGCGTCGCCGTCGAACCCCTCGCCACCGACCTGTCGGTGCCTTGGGGCGCCGCCTCCCGCGACGGCGACCTCTATCTCACCGAACGACCGGGGCGGATCGTCCGCCTCGCAGACGGGGCGATCGAACCGGTCGTCGAAGACGTCCCCGTGGCGGCCGTCGGCGAGGGCGGCCTCCTCGGTCTGGCCTTCCACCCGGAGGCACCGTACGCCTACACCCACCAGACGTACGAACCCGACGGGGGCGGGACGGCGAACCGACTGGTGCGACACGACCTGGACGACGACTGGGCCCCGGAGCCCCTGATCGAGGGGATTCCGGGCGCACACATCCACGATGGCGGGCGACTCCTGGTTCACGACGACGCGCTCTACGTGACCTGCGGCGACGCCGCGACCGGCGCACACGGGCAGGACCGCGACGTCCTCGCGGGATCCGTCCTCCGGGTCACCCCCGACGGCGACCCCCACCCCGACAACCCCTTCGACTCCCCGGTGTTCAGTTACGGCCACCGCAACCCCCAGGGGCTCACCGTCCGCGACGGCGCGGTGTACAGCACCGAACACGGCCCCTCGGTCGGCGACGAGATCAACGTCCTTCGGGCAGGGAAGAACTACGGCTGGCCCGAGGTGACGGGAGCGAGCGACGACGGCCGCTTCGCCGACCCCGTGACGAGTTACTCGCCGACGATCGCTCCCGCGAGCGCGGCCGTCTACGACGGACCGATAGAGGCGTGGCAGGGCGATTTCTTCTTCGGGACGCTCGCGGGCGAACACCTCCATCGCGTCCGATTCGACGGTGACGAGGCTCCCGGTGTCGCGGCCGAGGAACGGCTGTTCGACGGCGAGTTCGGGCGGGTCAGAACGGTCTTCACCGGACCGGACGGTCACCTCCACCTCACGACCAGCAACCGGGACGGTCGGGGGGATCCCGTCGCGGCCGACGACCGCGTGCTTCGGGTCGTCCCCGCCTAAATGGCCCGAGCCGTCGCCGTCAACGTCGGCGCCAACGCCACGCTTCCGGGGTTTCGGGGGCCGATCCTCCCCGACCGGCGGTTCGCCTACGTCCCCATCCCGGAACGGGAGCCGACGGCCGATCCGGTGCCAACGTACGCCGACCTCGACGTCCCGTTCGACGTGGACGTCTCGGCCGTCGCCGACCGCCGCGTCCATCTCGATCCCGAGTTTTCAGGACTGTACGGCTCGACCGCCTACACCTACGGCGACGAACACGGCGTGAAGGCCGGGCCACTCTCGGCGCTCGATCCGGGCGACTCCCTCTTTTTTTACGCGACGCTCTCGCTTCGCGGCGACCCCGCGGACGCGCCGGCCCTCCCGCCGGAGTGGGGTGCCTACCTGATCGGCGAGTTCCGCGTCGATCGGGCGATCACCGGCGCGGCGTATCAGGAGTTGCCGCCCGCCGAGCGCGAGCGGTTCGCGAGCAACGCCCACGTCAAGCGCGCCGCGTTCGACGCGAAGGTGCTCGTGGCCGGGAGCGAGGACTCCCGGCTGTTCGAGCGGGCGGTGCCGCTGAGTTCCCCCGAGCAGGGTGCGACGGCCGGCCCCCTCGTGACCGACCTCTCGGCCGACTCCGGGAAGGGACCGTGGTGGCGGCGCGTCCTCCGATACGACGCCGACGCCACCGAGCGACTCCGGGCCGCCGTCGACGACGCCCAGCCGTGACTACCGCCCGCGGAGGCGGTCGATCCGGTCGCCGAGAGCGACGTTCACCGAGAGCGGATTCGGCACGCGCCGGCGGGTCGGCGCCAGCGCGTGGACCGCGGCGTAGCGTTCGAGGGCGTCCGCGACCGCGTCCGCGCCGACCCGGTCCGCGGCGTCGTCGTCGGCCGCCCGGACGGCCCACCGACAGCATCGGAAGCCGACGAGGAGCGCGACGAACGCCGCGCCGAGTAACACCCACCGTGGCCCCCGCCCGGCGACCGACGCGACGAGGGGGACGGCGGCAGCGACGACACTCACCCCACGCAGGAGGTCGACGCGGCCCTCGATCCGCCCCGCCTGTACCGCCAGCAGCGCCGCGGCCGTCCCGTCGTCGAAGCGATCCAGGAACGTGCTCGTGACGAACAGCCGCCGGTAGCCCGGCGGCCCACGGACGTGGACCGTCGCCGTCTCCTCGTCGCCGGTGTCGAGCACCAGCGTGTCCCGCACGTCGAGTCCCGCCCGCTCGCGGAGCGCGTCGAGGCGGTCGCGGGTCGCGCCCGTCGGCGTCGTCGTCGAGCGCACCGCGGCGACGATCCAGGGCGCCCCGCCGAACAGCACCGCGACGGCGAGGACGAGGACGCCCGCCAGTCCCAGCGGCGACGCGATGTTCGTGAGGTGGAGCGGACCGAGGGCGAGGGCGACGACGGCGCTCACGCCGACGACGTAGCGGCCCATCCGGGCCAGCGCCCACCCGGTCGACAGGTCGATGCCGCGGGCCGCCCGCACGCCGCGGATCGTCGGCGCGTACGCCGCCAGTCCGACCAGGCCGCCCCCGAGGAGTCCCGCGAAGTCGGCGAGGACGGCCGCGGCGACGCCCTCGGTCCCGCCGAGGACGGCCGCCGCCACCGCGTCGCCCAGGCTCAGGAGCGCGAGCACGCCGTACGCGAGCAGCGCGAACGGGAGCAGGACGCCGACGTAGAGGAGTCGGTACTTGCCGACGGGGTTCGAGAGACGGCGAGCGACGGCGCTGCCGGCGGCACCGACGACGACCCCGAGGACGACGAGGACGGCGAGGATGGCCAGCGGCGGCGCGAGTGCGGGTGTCGACTGGAGGGCGACGGCGAACACGGGCGCCGGTGGGTCGCGACGACACAAAAATCGTGGCGCCGGGGTTCCGGGCGTGTGACCCGGCGGTGTCGAGTGCGGGTCCTGCGAGCGAACGGAGTGAGCGAGCAGGTCGAGAGCCGACCGAAGGGAGGCTCGAAGGCTTTTGTCGCCAGAACGCAGAGCGTTCTGGCTGAACAGCCAGAAATCTTCGATTTCTGGCGGTGGTCGAGCTTTTGCCAGCGAGTGAGTGAGCGCAGCGAACGAACGAGCGCAGCAGAAGGTCGGAGAATGCGCCATCCGGGAGTCCCGCGAGCGAACGAAGTGAGCGAGTGGAACTACGGGCGGCGCACGAACGAAGTGAGTGCGCCGTCCGGGAATTGAACCCGGGCTAGTGGCTTGGGAAGCCACTGTCCTACCACTGGACCAACGGCGCTCGCATCACGACGTCTCTCGGCGGCCCACTTCAACGTAGCGTTTCGGGGAACGAACGCTTATACTGGCTCGCGCCGTAGTTACGGGGTGATATGACCACCAACCAGTCGTTCGAAGTGTTCCTGACCGACGAGGCGAGCGAGGAGTTCGGCGACTCGTCGATCCGCGCCGAGTCGGTGGACTTCTACGACTCGGGGGTCTGGCTCACCCACGCCGACGGCCGAGATTTCTTCCCGTACCGTCGCGTCCTCCGGATCAGCGAGGGTGCCACGACGACGGACCCGGCGACAGAGGGTGGGCGTGAGGGATCGGTGGCCGAGCGTCGGGACGCCGCAAGCGGGACCGCCGGCGCCGCCGACGACACCGAACTCGACGTGACGTGACGAAACCACCAATACCGTCGGTTTCGGCCGGGCAATACGGACGCATGTCCACCACCTCCGGCTGATGAGAGAGTATTTCAAACCCGGCGCCGTATCCACGTCCGATGAGCGACGAATCCGTCATCCTGGAAGCGTCGGCGCCGCTCGATCTCCGTCTCTCGGAGGCGGAACTGGCGGCGACCCGAGAACACATCGAGACCTTCGTCGAACGAACGGTCGACGACGCCGCGGCCGAGGGCGCGGTGCTCGGTCTCTCCGGCGGTATCGACAGCACGCTGACCGCCCACCTCGCAGTCGAGGCACTGGGTTCGGATCGCGTTCACGGACTCGTGATGCCCAGCGACGTGAACGCGGCCGACAACATGAGCGACGCCGAACGCGTCGCTCGCGACCTCGGGATCGAATACGACGTGATCGACATCGCCCCCATCTACGACGCCTTCGTCGAGGCGTTCCCCGGTGAGGCGACCGAACGGCGGGTCGAGACCGATCCGCTCCGCACCGCCGCCGGTAACGTCCGCGTGCGGATCCGTGCCGTCCTGAACTACTTCGTCGCCAACGCCGAGAACCGGATCGTCCTCGGGACGGGCAATCGGAGCGAGGCGCTCACCGGCTACTTCACGAAGTACGGCGACGGCGCGGTCGACTGTCACCCGATCGGCAACCTCTACAAACAGCAGGTGCGACAGCTCGCCGCCCATGTCGGGGTTGACGAGGACCTCGTAACCAAAACACCCTCGGCGGAGATGTGGACGGGACAGACCGACGAGGAGGAGATGGGACTCGGGTACGACACGCTCGATGCCATCCTCGCGCTCCACGTCGATGGGCCGCTCTCGCGGTCCGCGACGGTCCGTCATCTCGACGTGACCGCCGAACAGATCGAGCGTGTGGTCTCCCTCTACGAGATGAGCACCCACAAGCGGTCGATGCCTCCCTCGCCCGATCCGCTCCACCTGTAGTCGCGGCCGTCGTCGGTGGTCGTTCGGCCGGCGACGAGACGACGGTCACGCCGATCTCCCGGCCGCGGCCGGGCGTTTCCAAAGGTCTTTGGCTATCGCCCCGCAACCGTACGGCAATGGACAAAGCCGTGCGGGCCCGGCGTGCCGCCCGCGACGCGCTCGCCGACATCGAGCCCGAACGGCTCGGCGAGGTGCTACAGGACCGCCTCGCTGACGCCTCGATGACGCCGAGCGTCCTGACGCTGGTGAGCGCCCGGGCACTCGACGGCAGCGTCGATTCCGACCACCTCGCCGAACGCGCCGCCGGCGTCCAACTCATCTACGAGGGGCTCCGGCTCACCCGCTCGCTGGCCCACACCGAACCCTGGGTCGGCGACGACGACAGCGCCCGTCGGGCCGACCTCGACATCCTCGCCGCCGACGTGTTCGTCTCCCGCGGGTTCTACCTGCTCGCTCGGACCGAGACTGCCGACCGCGCCGTCGAGGTGGTTCGCTCGTTCGGCCGGGACCAGACCCGCCGCCGCGAACCGGGCGCCGACCGGGGCGCGCTGGATCGCAGCCTCGAAGCCGACGTGTTCGTCCTCGCCGTCGCCGCCGGGACGACCGCCGTCGGGGTCGTCCCCGGCGACGACCTCCTCGAGTACGCCGCCGACCTCGCCCGCGAGTTCGACGGCGATCTCCCTCCGCCCGACGCCGCGCTCCCCGACGCGGTGGCTACCCGCGTGCTCGCCCTCGCCGGAGGCGACGCCGCCCCACCTGCCGACCCGTAAATCGAAACGCCTAAAGACAACTCCGGCCAAGCGGTGTACGCGTGCCTGGGTAGCTTAGCGGTAAAGCGCGTCCTTGGTAAGGACGAGAGCCCGGGTTCAAATCCCGGCCTAGGCTCTTTCTACCGTACACACGCTGTACGCGCACTCTTTGGGCACCACTTCGTTGAAATCACTCCAGTCAAGAATCCCCTCTCGCTAACCAAGGTGCCCCACGCTGTATTTCGATTCACCACCGTATCAGGAAAACAAACCTCGTGTTTTGCCTGGCTCGATGAAGGCCCAGGCTTTCACTCCCGTTTTCGGGCGTTTCGGCGTCCCTCGGTCGCTCGAATACGATCTCGACGCACGACGAGTCGAGTCGAGACGCCGGCACACGACTGCACATGGGGGTCACGTACCGCGAGTACCGCCGCGAACCGGGCAAGTGGATCTCCCCTCGACAGAACCGAACCGCGCCGTGGGATACGGCCACGACACGCACCCCGGCCGAATCCTCCCGAAGCGGCGACCTCCGTCGGTTGCGGCAGCAGCAAAAGATTTTTATAGAACCGCGAACAACATTCAGTTGCAATCGAGGTGACCAGCCATGGCGTTGCGACCGAATCCGCCAAGTTCGTGGACGAGCGGCATGGACTTTCCCAGTCAGTTCTTCGAAACCGGCCGTGACGACTACGAACTGTACGAGGAGGACGACGAATTCGTCCTGAGCGTCGAGATGCCGGGGTTCGATCCCGAGGATATCGACGTGACGTGGGACGACAGCGTCCTCAACGTCGCAGCGGAGCGATCGGACGAATCGCGGAACCGACGACGGACCTACCACCGCCGGTTCCGCTTCCCGAAGACCGTCGCCGACGAGGACATCTCGGCGCAGTATCGTAACGGCATCCTCGAGATTCGGCTCCCGGTACTCGAAGGTGCGGCGGCTCAGGGCACGGAAATCGAGATCGAGCACTGATCCGGACGAAGGATCGACCGACGACGCCGAAGCGGTCGGACGTCGTCGAACTTCCCCCCGGAACTCGATGCCCGGCCCCGTGAGCGTGTACGGGCCTTCGCTCCGGAACGTCGCGGCCGAAGACGGCGCCGTGGGGGAACGGCGCCGAGCACCGAGGTGCCAGTGGGGTGTGCCGGGCGCGCGGGTGGGGAGGATGGGAACTGAAGCCGGTAGTGCGCGCCCAGTCGGACGGTTGCCGTCCCTCGACTTAAATATACGTCAGACGATGGTGAGGTTGCCGACACGTCGACGGGGGGCAGTTGACCGGCCGGAAGCCGTGACGACACCGTCCACAGTCGGTGATCGACGCGACCGGAGCGGGTCGAAATTCGTAGCCCCCCTCCGTCGTCGTCGGGCGACGGACCCGTGATCCGGAGCGACCGACCCACGGCCAGTCGAGGGGTTCGAAGGGTCGTTCCAACGGTACCGAGGGATCGGGAGTGGCGCATACTGGAAAATATAAAAATTATAAACAGTATTCAGACACTGCCGGACAGCAGTATCTGGATGTCGCTGACAAACCAGCAGGAAGAAGGGTTGTTCAGTTTCGACAATCAGGACATGATGGTGTTCATACTCGTCATGTCACTTCACGGATTGCAGATGATGTTCGCGGAGCTGCTTCCGTCGTTCTCGCTCGGGGGGTTGGAACTCGAACTGGGGCCGTTTCTCTTCATTTCCTACACGCTCGTCTTCCTCTTTCGGTCCTTCTGGGCGTGTCTGGCCGTTCCCGTCGGTGGCATCGTCTTCGGCGAAATCCTGATAGGTGATTTCAGTGCGTTCGGGGCCGTCGAGAGCCTCCTCATGATCACGATTTCGCTGTACATCGCGACGACGATGATCAGCGATCCGGAGGACGTGAAGTGGCTCGCGGTGCTGGCGGTGGTCGCCAAGGGGCTGGAGGAACTCGCGGCACAGTTCATCGACGTCGGGAAGTTCTACGTCGGCGTCGAATCACTGGAGGCCATCGAGTGGCTTCCGGAGACGATTTGGGCCGTCGAAGTCGCGGGTGCGACCACCCAAGTCATCATCGCGGGGATTATCTTCGGTGCGCTTCCGATGATGTACTTCTATCCGCGGATGCGCGGGAAGATCGAACCGCTGCTCGGGATGGAACCGGTCGAGGGACATCCGAGCGGCAAGCGGATCAACCGGGACACGTACAAGGGACTTATCGCGTGGGTCGTTCTGACGCCCATCGCGTTCGTCTTCGAGGCCTTCAGCGAGACCAGCGGTGCGTTCCTCGTCTTCGAACCGCAGTTCGTCGAGTCCTACGGACAGGTCTTCTTCGCGGTCCCAATCGTCGCCGCCGCAGTCGTCGCCTACGGCGTGGTGTACTACCGCCAGCGGGACACCGCGTAATCGCAACGGCTCGATTTTTATACTCCAATGGCTTCAACGACAATCACTGTCGAAGACCTGACATTCAGATACCCGGGGAGCGACGACCCAGTGTTACGGAACGCGAACGTCGAGATCGACTCCAGTGAGTTCACCGCGATCATCGGCGGTAACGGGAGCGGCAAAACGACGCTCTGCAAGGCGTTCAACGGACTGGTCCCGCACTTCTTCGACGGAACGTTCGAGGGGACGGTGACGGTTGGTGACACCGTCACGACCGAGAGCGACGTCTCGGCGCTCTCCCGGACGGTCGGGTACGTGTTTCAGGACTTCGAGAACCAACTCGTCCAACCCATCGTCCTCGACGACGTGGCGTTCGCTCCGAAAAATCACGGTCTGGAAGACTACCGAGCCCGTGCGATGGACGCACTCGAAGCGGTGGGGCTCGGCGATGTGGCTGACCGCTTCATCTGGGAACTCAGCGGCGGCCAGCAACATCTGGTCGCCCTCGCCGGGGTATTGGCGATGGCACCGGACGTCATCGTCGTCGACGAGCCAGCGGCCCAACTCGACCCCGACAACGCCCGCCGAACCTACGAACAGCTCCGGGAGATCCAACGAAGCACCGACGTCGGCGTGATCGTGATCGAGCACCATACGGAGTTCATCGCCGACTACTGTGATCGGCTCGTCATGGTCGCCGACGGCGACGTGGCGTGGACCGAACCGGTCGACGCCGGTCTGAATCGGGTCGAGGAACTGCTCGACGCGAACATCCATCCGCCACAGGTCACCCAGATCGCTCGGCGACTCCCGGAGGGGGACGGAGCCTTGGCGAACGGCCGGTATCCGGTGACGGTCGAACAGGCCGTCGATGCCTTTCCGGCGGCCGTCCCCGAAGGGAGGCGTACGGTTACGCCGGACGGCAGTGGGGGTGCTGAGACCCTCGTTAGCGTCCGCGACGTGACCCACGGATATCCGACGCTCCGCGAGGGCCGAAAGACGGTTCTCGACGGGGTCGATATGGATCTGTACGCCGGGAACAGGGTCGCACTCGTCGGTGCCAACGGAACCGGGAAGTCGACACTACTCCGGTTGCTAACCGGCCTCGAATCGCCGGACGAGGGTTCCGTCGTCGTTCTCGGCAACGATACGAACGATACGCTCCCCGAGGAACTGGCCGAGGAGACGGTGTACATCCACCAAAATCCCGAGGAGATGTTCGTCGAGGAGACGGTCCGGGAGGACGTCGCGTACTACTTGAAAAATCGGGACGCGCCGAACGTCGACGAGCGGGTCGACGACGTCGTCGACTTTCTGGACCTCGAAGGGATCGCTGACCGGGACGGTCGCCTCCTGAGCATCGGCCAACAGCGACGGGCGTCGCTGGCTATCGGTCTGGCGACCGAGCCGACCATCGTGTTGCTGGACGAACCGACCGGGAGCCTCGACCTCCAGAGCCGCCGCGAGGTGACGCGAATGCTCTCGCGGTCGGAGTCCCGGACGGAGACGGTCGTCGTCGCTACCCACGACCTCAAGCTAGTGGCCGAGTGGGCGGATCGGGCCGTAGTTCTCGGTCCCGACGGGATCCTCGCCGACGAAACTCCACGGTCGCTGTTCGAACGGCCCGAACTCTTGGAGCGGGCCCACCTCCGGGCACCGCAAGTCGTCGAACTCAGTGAACGACTCGGAATCGACCCGCCCTCGCTGACGACGTCGGATATCATCGAGCGGCTGTCGAAACAGGAGGCCCGGTGATGGGGTATCTCGACGCGCTCCGGAACGTCACAATCGCCGACATCAAGGTCGACCTCATGCGGACAGCCTATGACAACGACGACGCACTGCTGAACAAGTTCGATCCGCGCGTCGTGATCATCTGGTCGGCGATATTCGTCATCGTTCCCTGGTTCTTCTACGAGCCCGAACCCCTGTTCGTGATGCTCGTCGCGTCGCTGCTCCTGGCGTACCTGTCACAGACCAGTATCTACCTCCTCGCCCTCCTGATCTGGGGGAGCCTCTCGAACATCGGCTTCATCGTCATCGTCAGTTCGGTCGTCTACTGGTGGCAAGGTGGATCGGGAGGGCTCCAGGGCGCGGTCGTCGACAACAGCGTCGCGCTCCTGCCGTTCACGATGAAACTGACCGTCATCTCGGTCGTGAGTCTGGCGGCGTTCTCGGCGATGAGTCCGAAGAAACTCGCCAAGGGAATGTTGAGCCTCGGGGTTCCCCGTCCGTTCACCTTCGCAATCGCGTACGGCTACCGGATGATGCCGGTCCTGCTCGAGGAGTACCACGATCTGGTCAACTCGTTGCGGCTCCGAAACAAGGCCCCCGAGAACCGCGGTCTACTGCGGTGGCGATACTACCTGTATCTGCTGAAACTCTCTATCAAGGCGTTCTACCCGATGGCGTTCAACGTCGCGAAACGCTCCAGAGTCACCGTCGAGGCGATGGAGACCAAGGGGTTCTCCCACTCGCTGGGCGACGAGGCCAGCCGGGAACTCAGGCTGGGCGGCCTCGAAATACAGCCTCGCGACGTGACGTTCCTGTTGGTGTCGCTGCTGTTCGTGGTCGTCGTCGCGGTATTCCTGTAGGTCGACGACCGTCGGGTGACGCGTTCGACACGCGACCCCCGGCCGCTACGCCAACAGGTCGTCGACCCCGACGAGTTCGATAGCCGCGTCGTCGGTGACGTCGCGAAGCGCCGGGACGCGATCGGTCAGTTCCCCCGGTCGGTGGCTGTCGCTCCCGAGGACGAACCCGACATCGCGGTCGGCGAACGGGCCGAACATCGACGGATCGGGGTGGGGGCGTCCCAGTGCCCGGTCGATTCGCCCGGCGTTGAGTTCCGGGACGGTCCGTGAGTCGGCCAGCGCCGCGGCGACGCGTTCGTAGTCCTCAGCGCGCGAGTGACCGCGCAGCGTCTCCAGTCGCTCGGGCAAGTCGAGGTGGCCGAGCACGTCGAACAGGTCCGATTCGACCAGGCTGACGACGGCGTCGTAGTACCGTTCGACCGCTGCCCGACGGAACCCGTCGCTCTCGCCGACGTAGGGGGTGTCGCTGGTGTAGTCGTACTCGCCGGCGAAGTGGACGCTGCCGATGGTGTAGTCGAAGCCGGCGGTTTCGAGGAACGCCTCGGTCGTGTCGGTCTCGCTCCCGACGTAACTCACCTCCGCGGAGTCGTACAGCGTCAGGTCGACGCGCTCTCGGGCCGCCTCGATGACCTCCCGCCGGCGCTCGTACGTCTCGACGAGGTCGTATCGCGTCCGGCGACCGAACGCGTCGTCGGCCACGATGCAGTGGTCGGTCAGTCCCAGAGCGTCGAGGCCGGTGTCCTCGGCCGCATCGATCATTGTGGACAGTTCGGAGCCGTCGGAGAAGGTCGTATGCGCGTGGACGTCCGTCCGCATCACGCGCTACCGGCGACGTCGTACAGTTTCTGGCCATCGAGTTTCGGCACGACGTCCCGGCTGTCGACAGCCAGGGCGTACTCGTAGAGGTCGGTGCGCTTGATCTGGGGCCGCCGTTCGTACTTCGGCCCCTTCGAGAACGCGACCATCTCGTGGTAGACCGCCAGTTCGCGGTCGGTCGGCGGATCGCCGAGCAGGTGGCGCGCGATGAACAGCGCGCCGGCGACGTCCTCCGGCGACGGCTTCCCGTTGGAGCCGGCGGCGACGAAGTACGTCTCCGCGTCCTGTTCGCGGAGGTGATCGGCCAGCGCGACGCCGTTGGTCAGGCCGCCGACGTAGACATCGACCTCGTCGCCGCCGGCCGACCGGAGGTCGGTGACGGCGTTGCCGCCGTTCGTGGAAGTCATCGCCGTCGGGCAGCCCGCGACGTCGACGCCTTGGACGAAACTCGGCGAGTTGAAGAAGTCGTAGCCCGGCTCTCCCCGGTAGTTCGGACCGGAGCCGCCACCGATCTTCGCCCGGGGGTTGGCTTCCTTGAACGCCAGTTCGTCGCCCCGGTCTTCGGTGACGTGGACGTACGTCGCGCCGTTGGCGAACAGTTCGGGCACCGTCGTCGAGAACTGCGCCACGTCGACGACGACGTAGTTCCCCGGGGTCGGATCCTCGGGGATCTGTGCCCGTGCGGGAATCATCCGGTCGAGAGGGAGAGACGCCGCCGTCCCGTCTGCGAGTAGGCTCACGCTCGCAGAACGCCGGACGATCACATGAGTGTAACTAAGAGGACTATATGCCACTACGAAGCCCTCTCGAGTTGCGGGGGAGCGGCGTCCGACACCACGGACCGAGGGGCCGTCCCGGTGCGACGCGGGACGCGCCGCCGCCCGTGCAAGGCACACCGACCGGCGAGGTTAAGCCTCTTTATCCCTCGTGACCCAGCGTCGGCCGTGACATCGACTTGGGACGACCTCTTTGCGCGCGCCGACGACTACGACCGGACCGAGGCCGACGTCATCGACGCCCTCCGTCGCCACCGTACGGCCGCCGACGATGATTGACCCCGCGCCGACGCGGGTCGTCGCCGGCGCCGACGTCCTCGCGGCGGACGTCCTCGTCGGCGACCCCTCGCGAGCGGCGCTCGATCACGTCCGCGAACACTCGTGGATGACCCTCGTCGCGGGCGACCCTCTCCTCGACGACGCCGAGGCCGTAATCGCCGACCTCGGCGACGAACGGCTGGCGGCGGACTGGCGCGTCCGCGCCGCCGAGGCCTGCGAACTCGTCGACCATCCCCCCGAGGACCACCCGGCGCTCGCGGCCGCCTACCGCGGCGGTGCGATGCACGTGTTGACCCTCGACGAGTCGCTGCTGTCGGCGTCGGCGGGGGCAGCCATCCGCGGACGAGTCGAGGCGAGCGTTCGCCACCCGCGGGCCTTCGCGACGCTTTTCGACGCCGAGAGCCTCTATCGCGAGGCCGTCGGCGGGGCGTATCCGGGGCCGGACCGCGATTCGCGAGACTAGCGGTTCGGATACCACTCCGCGAACTTCTCCAAGGCGCGGCCGCGGTGGGAGACGGCGTTTTTCTTCGCGGGCCCCATCTCCGCGAAGGTCGTTCCGTCGTACTCGAACACGGGATCGTAGCCGAAGCCCTCGTCGCCGCGCGGGTCGACGAGGCGCCCGCGGACCGAGCCCACGAAGAGTTTGACCGGGAGGTCGTCGGCATCCTCGTCCTCGTCCTCGTCGGCCGCCGCGGCCGCGGCCCGTTCCCCGCGGTCGATGGGGTCGGGGCTGGCGTCGAAGGGGTCGCCGTCGCAGTACGCGAGGACACACCGGAAGGCGGCCCGTGCCGGGTCGGGATCCGCCGCCTCGCGGGCGAGGGCGCTCACGCGCTCGATCCCGAGTTTCTCCTCGGCGTACGCGGTGTAGGGGCCGGGAAAGCCGTCGAGGGCGTCGACGAACAGGCCGGCGTCGTCGACGAGGACCGGCCCGTCGGCGTGGCGGTACGCCTCGCGGGCGCCGCGGGCGGCGATCGGTTCGAGGGTCGGCGCCTGGATCTCGGCGTAGTCGAACTCGAGCTGGGCGACCGAGCCGTCGTCGAGATACTCCCGGACCTCCCGGACCTTCCCCGGGTTGGTCGTGACGTAGTTGAGCATACCGACGGTGGGATCGGTCGTGGCAAAGAGGCGTCGGTCCGCTCCGCGCCGGAGAACAGCAACTTTATCACCGGCAGGGAGCGAAATTCCTCCAAGATTACTCTCAATGGCGACGGAAACACATCAGCAACCGGAGGTGAACATCGGTCTCGTAGGCCACGTGGACCACGGCAAGACGACGTTGGTCCAGGCCCTCAGCGGATCGTGGACGGACCAACACTCCGAGGAGATGAAACGCGGTATCTCCATCCGACTCGGATACGCGGACGCGACGTTCCGTCGGTGTCCTGGCGTCGACGAACCGGAGTGTTACACCGTCGACGAGACCTGTCCCGACGGCTCGGAAAGCGAGGTCCTGCGGACGGTCTCGTTCGTCGATGCGCCCGGCCACGAGACGCTGATGGCGACCATGCTCTCGGGGGCCGCGCTCATGGACGGCGCGGTGCTCGTCGTGAGCGCGACCGAACCGGTCCCGCAAGCCCAGACCGAGGAGCACCTGATGGCGCTCGACATCATCGGCGTCGAGAACATCGTCATCGCCCAGAACAAGATCGACCTCGTCGATCGCGAGCAGGCGGTCCGTAACCACCAACAGATCGAGGAGTTCGTCGAGGGCACCGTCGCCGAGGACGCTCCTATCGTCCCCATCAGCGCCCAGCAGGAGGTCAACATGGACCTCCTCATCGACGCCGTCGAGCGGGAGATCCCCACGCCCGACCGCGAGGAGACCGACGCCGCACGGATGTTCGTCGCGCGGAGCTTCGACATCAATCGCCCGGGGACGACGTGGGGCGACCTCAAGGGTGGTGTCGTCGGCGGGAGCCTCGTCGACGGGACGCTCGAAGCGGGCGAAGAGATCGAACTTCGACCGGGCCGCGAGGTCGACGAGGAAGGCCAGACCGAGTGGCGGCCCATCACGACCGAGGTGCGATCGCTCCAGGCGGGCAGCCAGTCGGTCGGCGTAGCCCGCCCCGGCGGCCTCTTGGGCGTCGGTACCGGGCTCGACCCGTCGCTGACGAAAGGCGACGCGCTCGCGGGCCAGGTCGCCGGCGACCCGGGGACGCTCCCGCCGACCCGCGAGGCCTTCGAGATGGACGTCGAACTGCTGGATCGCGTCGTCGGCGAGGACGGCGACGAGATCGAGGAGATCTCGACGGGCGAACCCCTGATGCTCACCGTCGGCACCGCGACGACCGTCGGGGCCGTGAGCAGCGCGCGCTCCGGCGAATGTGAGGTATCGCTGAAACGTCCCGTCTGTGCCGAGTCGGGGTCGAAGATCGCCATCAACCGCCGCGTCGGGGCCCGCTGGCGGCTCATCGGCATCGGCACGCTCAAGTGACAGGGCCACCCGTCGCCATGGACACCAGTGCGCTCATGATGCCGGTCGAATGCGACGTGCGGGTGTTCGACGAACTCGACCGCCTCCTCGGCGACGTCGAGTTCGTGACGCCAGCCGCGGTGATCGCGGAACTGGAGTCCCTGTCGGTGGGCGCGGGCGCGGGCGAGGAGGCGACGGCCGCCAGCGTCGGCCGGGATCTGGCGGAGCGCTGTCGCGTGGTGGAGACGGACGTATCGCACGCAGACGACGCGCTCGTCGAACTCGCCGACCGGGGCGAGTGCGAGTACGTCGTGACGAACGACGGTCCCCTTCGTGACCGGCTGCTCGAACGTGGCGTTCGGGTGATCGGTTTAAGGGGTCGGAACACACTGAACATAACACAACCTTAGCATGTACAAACGGGTACGACTCAAGGACACGGTCGAGGTGCCCCCGCGGCACCTCGCCGACGTGACGCCCGAGCGGGTCAAGCGCCTGCTCCAGGACAAACTCGAAGGTCGGATGGACGAGGAGGTGGGGAGCGTCGTGAGCGTCATCAAGGTTCACGACATCGGTGACGGCGCCGTGTTGCCCAACCGCCCCGGGGTCTACTACGAGGCCGACTTCGACGCCATCACCTTCGATCCACAGATGCAGGAGGTCGTCGACGGCACCGTCGTCGAGGTCGTGGAGTTCGGCGCCTTCGTCGGGATCGGTCCCGTCGACGGCCTGCTCCACGTCTCACAGATCTCCGACGAATATCTCGCCTACGATGGCGAGAACCAGCAACTCGCCTCGACCGAGACCAACCGCACCCTCGGCGTCGGCGACGAGGTCCGGGTTCGCATCGTCACCAAGAGCGTCGACGAGCGCAACCCCCGGGACAGCAAGATCGGGCTGACGGCGAAACAGCCGGGGCTCGGCAAACACGGCTGGCTCGAGGAGGAGCGACAGAAACGCGAGGCACAGATGGAGGGTAACTGATGGCCGAGGACCGCCTCGCCTGCCGTGAGTGTCACTTCATCAACGACCCCGACACGCAGACCTGCGCGAACTGCGGGTCGTCGAGCCTCACGGAGGACTGGGCGGGCTACGTCATCATCACCCACCCCGAGCGCTCGGAGGTCGCCGAGGAGATGAACGTCTCCGAAGCCGGCGGGTACGCGCTGAAGGTCCGCTGACCGTGCTCGAACTCCCGGACGACCTTCGCGGGGCGTTCAAGGAGCCGCTGGGCCGGGTGTTCACCGATCCTCGGGCGCTTCTCGCCGCCGACGGCGCCGGCGACCCACTCGTCGCGGTCGGCGACGTGGTCACCGCCCACCTCGTCGACGCCGGCCGGCGGCCGGACGTGGCCGTGATCGACGGCAAGACCGAACGCCACGCCGTCGACGATGAGGTGGCGCGGGTTCTCCCGAAGCCGGACGTCGAGGTGACGAACCCGGCGGCGACGCTCTCCCGGGACCTGCTGTCGGCGCTCGTGACCGCCCTCGACGACGGCCCGACCGTCATCGGCGTCGACGGCGAGGAGGACTTGGCGACGCTCCCGGCCGTCCTCGCGACGCCGCTCGGCGGCGCCGTCGTCTACGGACAACCCGGTGAGGGGATGGTGCTCGTCCCCGTCACCGACGAGTCGCGAGCGACCGCTCGCGACCTGCTCTCGCGGATGACTGGCGACGTCGACGCCGCCCTCGCGCTCCTCGCCGACGGGGATTCGGGCGCTTCGTAATCCTTTTGTCCGGTTCGAGACCACGTATGGGTAACTGAACGATGGATATCGATATCATCGAGGAAGACGAGAACCCCATGTTGCACCGCACGGACGTGCGTTTCCGGATCACTCACGAGGACGCGACCCCCTCCCGTCTCTCGGTTCGAGACAGTCTCGCGGCCAAACTCAACAAGGACTCCGCGGAGGTCGTCGTCCACGAACTCGACACGAAGTTCGGGATGCGCAAGACCATCGGCTACGCCAAGGTGTACGAGAGTCCGGACCACGCCCGCGACGTGGAACAGGACCACATGCTCGACCGGAACAAGATCAGTCCCGACGCCGAGGACGCCGAGGACGCCGAAGCGGACGCCGAAGAAGCGTAGCGGTCGATGCGGATTCTCGGCATCGAGGGGACGGCGTGGGCGGCCAGCGCCGCGGTCTTCGCGTACGACCCCGACGACCCCACGCCCCTCGACGCCACCAATCCCGTGATCGAAACCGACGCCTACCAGCCCGAGAGCGGCGGCATTCACCCGCGCGAGGCAGCCGAACACATGGGCGAGGCCATCCCCACCGTGATCGAGACGGCCCTCGACGCCGCCGACGGGCCCATCGACGCCGTCGCCTTCTCCCGTGGGCCGGGACTCGGTCCTTGTCTGCGCATCGTCGGCACGGCCGCCCGCGCCCTCGCGGGGACGCTCGACGTGCCCCTCGTCGGCGTCAACCACATGGTCGCACACCTCGAGATCGGGCGCCACGGTGCTGGCTTCGACTCTCCGGTCTGTCTCAACGCCAGCGGTGCCAACGCCCACCTCCTGGGGTATCACGACGGGCGGTACCGCGTCCTCGGCGAGACGATGGACACCGGTGTCGGCAACGCCATCGACAAGTTCACCCGGCACGTCGGCTGGTCACATCCCGGCGGACCGAAAGTCGAGGCGGCGGCCGCGGACGGCGAGTACGTCGACCTGCCCTACGTCGTCAAGGGGATGGACTTCTCATTCTCGGGGCTCATGAGCGCCGCCAAGGACGCTTACGACGAGGGGACGCCCGTCGAGGACGTCTGTTTCTCCCTCCAAGAGACGATCTTCGCCATGCTGACCGAGGTGGCCGAGCGCGCCCTCTCGCTGACCGGGTCGACCGAACTCGTCCTCGGCGGTGGCGTGGGACAGAACGAGCGCTTGCGGGAGATGCTGTCGACGATGTGTGCCGACCGCGGCGCCGCGTTCTACGCCCCCGCGGCCCGATATCTCCGGGACAACGCCGGCATGATCGCCGTCCTCGGAGCGAAGATGTGCGCGGCCGGCGAGACGATCACCGTCGGGGAGTCGGCGGTCGACCCGAACTTTCGGCCGGACGAGGTGGCCGTCGCGTGGCGGAGCGACGAGTCGGTCGCCATCGATCCCGTCGAGACGACGGAGCGACAGGGCGCCGAAGCCGTCGTCACGGTCGAGGCGGATCGCGTGATCAAGCGTCGCCTGCCGAAAGCCTACCGGCATCCCGCTCTCGACGCGCGACTCCGTCGGGAGCGCACGGTCGCCGAGGCTCGCCTGACGAGCGAGGCACGGCGCCGGGGCGTCCCGACGCCGGTCGTGCGTGACGTCGACGTCGCCGAGGCGACGCTCACCCTCGACCGGATCGGCGACCGTGACCTCGCTGCCGCGCTCACACCCGCCCGTGCCCGGGTCGTCGGCGCCCATCTCGCGACTCTCCACGACGTCGGCATCGTCCACGGCGATCCGACGGTGCGGAACGTCCGGATCGGCGGGGGCCGGTGCTACCTGATCGACTTCGGCCTCGGCTACCACAGCGGCCACGTCGAGGACCACGCGATGGACTGTCACGTCTTCGAAGGGAGCGTTCGTGGGACGGTCGCGGCGGCGGACGCAGAGAACGCCCTGTCGGCGTTCGAAGCGGGGTACGCCGAGGCGGGCGACGGAGCGGTTCTCTCACGACTCCGGGAGGTCGAGGGTCGTGGTCGGTACCAGTGATCAGCAGTCGGAGTCCGCCGAGGGGCGGCCGCCGAGCAGCGTCGTCCACGTCGACCAGTAGTCCGTCCAGGTGTCGACACACCGGTCGAGCGAGGACGCGGCGCTTGTCGGCTGTGGCTCCGGGGCACGCCGCTCGTCCACGACCGATCTGCAGTCGGGACAGCGGACGCAGCGGTGTCCGGCGACGGTTCGCTCGTCCCAGTCGCCGTCGAGTGGACTGGCGTGTCCACAGTCGGGGCAAAACAGCGTCGCCTTGCGGCCCTCACTCTCCCGAGGAGACGACCGGGAGGGGGTGACAGCGGAGGTGTGTTCCATGGAGATGACGTACGTGCCCAGAAGGGATAATTCTGGCGTCACAGCGTTCAGAACGGACGATAGTGAACGATTCGGGATGCGGAATCGTCGCCGGACTGCCGCCGCGTCCGCCGCCCCGTCGACGCCCCTGCGACCCGGTGGCCGTGGCAGGGTCATCCCCGCTCCCGAGCCGAAACGATTTATCCCGGGGAACCGTACCATCCCCCCATGGTCGACAAACCGCAGTCCGGTTCGATTCTCGGTATCCCGTACAACTTCGAACGCCCGAGCCTCGGGCGCCTGCTCTCCGCACACTGGAAACCCGGCGAGGGGATGGTCGTCGAGAAGCCCTTCGGCATCGGCTACACCCTGAACCTGGCGAACTGGCGGTCCTGGCTCGTCGTCCTCGTCGCCGGCGTTCTCCTCTGGCAGGAGAACGACGGCGGCCTGACTCCGGACGCGGACGCCGACGGCGGCGACGACGACCCCGTGGAAGTCGTCGTGGACGACTGATAACGGGCGTGGTGACGGAGTACGCGTTCGAACTGGCGCTGTGTTCCCACCTCGAAGACCGTCGTGAGTGGGTGCTTGGCCGCCAGCTCGGCGCCGCCGTCGCCGATCCCGGATCTCGCGTCGTCGACGTCTGTGCTGTGGTCCCCGGCCCGGCGTTCGACCACCGCACGGCCATCACGAGCGAGACGATCCCACCGCGAGCGATCGAGAGCGACGTGGGTCCCGGCCGGGCGGTCGATCCCGTCGACGCCTTCGACTGCTCGCCGGACGCCGCCCGCCGCGCCGCCGACCGCGCGGTCGAGGTGGACTTTTTCGAGGCGGAGCGACGCGGAAGTCGCCGGTACGTCCGCCAGACGACCCGCTATCCCGACTGGATCGGCCGGCTGATCGGCATCGAGAACAAACCCGACCTCGGCCGGCCGGGGGAGCTGGAGTGGCAGTTGCGCCGCGACGTCAGCCTCGGCCTCTTCGACGCCGTCGTCCTCGCCACCGAGAGCTACGTCACCGGCGCGCACCTGAACCGGATCCCAGAGGCCGTCGGAGTCTGGCGATTCTGCGGAAGCGGGGAGCCACGACCTGCGGACACCCTGGCACGGTCCGACGACGGAGAGTTCACGGTCGTCCGGGAGCCGACGCCGCTCGCACCCGACGAACCGGGCATCGAGCCCCTCGACGAGCGGCCGCTCCGGACGGACGTGGTCGTCGTCCCGCCGGCCGAGAAGGCCCGAAAACGGCGGGCGATCGCCGAACGCGCCTACGGCAAGGGGTGGCGTCCCCGGTCGTATCCGCCGTGTGCGTCGATGTGCCCGACCGACGACGGGCGGCCCTACTGTGCGGCGTTCGATCGGGTCGTCGATCCAGGGAGCGCGTGTGGCGAGTCGTGTCCGGCCTTCGAGCCGGGTGATCGGCCACCCGTTGACCGCGAGGGGCTACGCGACGCGCGGACGCCGTGGATCGCCGATCCCGACGGGGTTCGGCGGCGGCAGGCCGGACTCGACCGGTTCACCTGAGGCGCCCGGACTCGCGACGGCTCTCAGCGCCGCCCTGCGAGCGCGGTGAGGCCGGCGACGGCGACGCCGAGGACGAGTCCGACTGCGGCCGCCCGCCGCGGCTCCGGGGCGCCGAGAACGAGTAGGGAGACGGCGATCCAGACGAGCGCCCCCGCCAGCCCGCTGGCGGCGCCGCGGCCGAGCGTCGAGACGACGGTCACGGCTGTGACTGTGGCCGACCGCGGGTTATACGTTTTGTTCACAGGTCGTAGGTCTCCCCGTCGACGGCGAGGGGTTCGGCGAAGGCCTCCTCGGCGGGATAGAAGTGCGCGAGGTGGACCAGTCGGGTCCGATCGGTGTCGAGTTCGGCCGCCAGTTCCAGCGCCCCCTCGCGGGTCATGTGTTTCGTGCCGAAGGTGCGGGGGACGCCCTCGGCGTTCCGGTGTGAACCACCGTGTGGGTGGTGTTCGCACAGCGACGCCGGAACGATGGCGTCCGCCAACAGGAGGTCGGCTCCGGCGAGGGCCGCCCGCGACTCGTCGGGGATGTCGAAACTCGTGTCGCCGGTGAGCGCGCATTTCGCGCCCGTCTCTGGATCCTCGACGACGACGCCGTAACACAGGAGCGGGGGATGATCCACGGGGACGAACCGCACGTCGAGCCCACAGATCCGGACCCGTTCGTGAGGGGCGTGGTCGTGGACGCTCACCCGATCCAAGTAGTCGTACTTTCGGCGGATCGTCTCGGCGACGCTCTCCCCGGTGGCCGGATCGACGACGTCCGTCGCGTGGACGGGCAGGTCGTCGAACAGGCGGTAGGCGTTGCCGAGGCCGTCGAGGTGGTCGAAGTGGATGTGGGTCACCAGGGCCGCGTCCGGGAGCGGAACGTCCTGTGTGAGAAACTGGTGGCGAAAATCGGGGCTACAGTCGACCAGCAGCGACTCGCCGGTCCGGTCGTTCTCGACGTGGACCGAGAAGCGTGAGCGTTCGACGCCACGGGCAGTGGCACGTTCACAGGTGGTACAGTCACAGCCGACGGTCGGGGTGCCGGTCGTGTCGCCGGTGCCGAGGAGCGTCACCCGCATTCGGTCGGACGTTGCCGGGCGGCGGCCTTATACTGCCGGTTAGCGGCCGTGGCCGTGGCTTCGGTTCGGACGGGTCCGATAGCCGTGCCCGACGACCAGCGCCGCGGCGTTGAGGGCCAACACGGCGCCGACGAGGCGAAGGTTCCACCCGAACGTCAGGAGGGTGATGGCGGCAAGTGGCAGTGCAACGGCGGCCCAGAACGCGGCGGCACGCACGGCGGTCCCGGCGCGGGCGATGGCAGACCGGGCGTGGACGGAACGGACGGAGGGCATCGTGGTCGATCCTTCGACACGGGGATGCAAAAGGCTGTGTAAGACCAAAATACGCCTTTGAGCGACGCCGTCACTGACCGCCGTCGGTCGCCGCCGGTGTCACCGACGGTCGGGTGTCGCCGTCGGCCCCGCCGACGCTCGTCCCGTCGGCCACGTCGTCGATGTCGAACCCTCGCGCGGAGTTCGCGACGACCAGCAGGCTGCTCGCGCCCATGGCGACGGCGGCGACGAGGGGGTTGAGCGCGCCGAGTAGGGCCACCGGTACCGCCACGGCGTTGTAACAGAACGCCCACCCCAGGTTCTGCCGGATGCGCCGCCTCGTCGCTTCGGTGAGGTCGAACACCTTCGGTACGGTCGTCAGGTCGTCGGTCGTGACGACGGCGTCAGCGGCGTCGGCTGCGAGGCGTGTCCCGCTCTCAAGCGAGATGCCGAGGTCGGCGGCCGCGAGCGCCGGCGCGTCGTTGCTGCCGTCGCCGACCATCACGGTCGTCCCGTCGACGCGGAGGCGGTCTACCACTTTCGCCTTTGCCTCCGGGGGGACGTCCGCGAACACGTCGTCGATGTCGGGATGGTCGCGAAAGCGGGCAGCGGCCGCCTTGCCGTCGCCCGTGAGTACGACGACCCGGTCGACCGTCTCGGCGACCGCCGAGACGACCGACTCCCACTCCGGTCGCGGGCGGTCGCCGGCGACGAGGACGCCCCGCACCTCGCCGTCCCAGCCCACGAACGCGGGGATCCGTCCGGCGTCGACGGCGCGGTCGTATCGCTCGCGGTAGCGCTCCGGCACCGTCGCGTCCGCGAACAGGTCGGCCCGCCCGACCGTCACCCGGACGGCGTCGTCACCCGTCGGTCCCTCCCCCCGGACGACGCCGCTGACGCCGCGCCCGGGGTGGCGTTCGAAGTCCTCGACCGACGACTCGCGGGCGTCGACGGCCTCGCCGATGGCCCGTCCCATCGGGTGGTCGGCGAACGTCTCGACGGCCGCCGCCCGCGCGATGGCGTCGTCGTCGCCGACGGCGTCGTGGAGGCGCATCGCCCCCGTCGTCAGCGTTCCCGTCTTGTCGAAGGCGACGACGTCCGCCTCGCTCGCCCGCTCGAAGGTGTTGCCCTCCGCGATGACGACCCCCCGGTCGAGCGCTTCGCGGACGCCCGACGCGACGGCGAGCGGTGTCGCCAGTCCCAGCGCGCAGGGACACGACACCACGAGCACGGCCAGTCCGGTCAGGAAGGCGGCGGTCGGCGCCGCGCCGAGTCCGAGGTGGACGACGACCGCCGCGGCGGCGAGGACGACGACCACGGGGACGAACACCGCCGCGATGCGGTCGGCGAGACGCTGGACGCCCGAGCGCGAACTCCGGACACGCCAGAGGTGGGTCACCAGCCGATCGAGCGTGCTCGTCGCCGCCGCGGACGCCTCGATCACGATTCCACCCTCGGTCACCAGACCGCCGCCGATCACCTCCTCGCCCTCGCTCCGACGGACGGGCACCGACTCGCCGGTGACGAGCGACTCGTCGACGGCGGCGGTCCCCTCGATCACCCGGCCGTCGACCGGCACCCGTTCGCCCGTCCCGACGACGAGTTCGTCGCCCGGGTCGACGGCGTCGACGGACACCCTCTCCTCGCCCTCGGCCGTGCGGCGCCGTGCTTCGTCGACCCGGCTCTCGGTGAGTTCGGTCAACTGTCCCGCCGCCCGCTCTTTCAGTCGGGTCTCGTAGTAGCCACCCAGCGTGACCACGAGGACGACGACCGTCGTGATGTCGAAGTACACCTCGGTGCCGCCGAGCAGGAGCGTCGCGGTGCTGTAGACGTAGGCCGTGCCCGCCGCGAGCGCCACCAGGAGGTCCATGTTCGGTCGCCCGGCCCGGAGGCTGACGTACGCCCCGCGGAGGATGGGATAGCCGGTGTACCCGAGGACGACGCTCGTCATCACCCAGACGTTCCAGAGGAGGTAGCCCCCGGCGGCCCCCGTCACGTCGAACAGCAGGAGGTCCGAATCGAGACCGAGATACGTGGGATAGAGAAAGAGGACGTACCACGCCATCGTCATCATGCCGAAGAAACCGCCGATGATCAGGCGCCCGACCGTCTCGGTGGTGTCGTCCTCTCCCTCCGCGTCGACGTCGCGGGCCCGGTAGCCCGCCCCGTCCAGTAGCGGCGGCAGTTCGTCCGCGTCGAGGCGCTCCGCGTCGTAGCGTAGGCGCACCAGGTTCGACGGGTAGGACGCCTCCGCCGCCACGACGCCTTCGTTGTCGGTGGCCCGCGACTCCAGGAACGCCTCACAGGTCGCACAGTGCATCCCGTCGACGGCGACGAAGGCGGTGTCGGTCTCGGTCGTGGGGGTGTCGTCGGCCGCCTCGCCGCCGTCCGCCCCGCCCGACAGCGTCGCCCGGACGTCCTCCGGATCGGTGTCTGCGGCGGTCCGGTCGTCGTCGACCGCATCTAGCTGTCGGGCCACCTCCAGACAGCCACGACAGCAGAACGTTCCAGCCACCTCGTCGTCGGTGACGGGCGAGTCCGGCGTCGGCAGGTCACAGAGCGTACAGGACATCATCCGAGGGGCTGGTAGACGGGGATCGGTGGGTGGGGGAGGTGGATCCCGAGGAGCATCAATCCGTGTGCTAGCGGCAGGTAGCCGAGGGCGATGAACGCGACGCCGAGAGCACGGTGGAGCCCCACCCGTGAGTCCGTCCCGAGCGACTGAAAGACGGTGCCGTACGCGAGCAGCGTCGGCACGGTTCCGATTCCGAGGACGCCGAGCGAGAGCGCCCCCCTGAGCGGCGAGCCGACGGCGAAGGCGTAGATGAAGGCGGGATAGAGCAGGGGGCAGGGCAAGAGGCCGTGGAGTGCGCCGAGGGCGACGATCCGCGGGCCGCCGACCCACGCGTCGACGCGTGCGGTGACGGCACCGTACACTCGCGAGAAGGCGTCGCCGACGAGCGGGATCGAGACGCCGTGGCCGACGGAGCCACGGCGGAGGTAGCCCACGCCGGTGAAGACGATGAAGCCGCCGGCGAGGATCCCCGTGACCCCGCGCACGTCGGTCGCGAGCGTGGCGACGGCGGCGACGTCGAAGAGTACCGCCCCGAGTGCCCCCATCACCGCCCCGATGGCGGCGTAGCTAACCGTGCGGCCGGCGTTGAACAGGAGGTGCTGACGGACGTCGATGGGCCGGACACGGTCGGTCTCCGCACCCATGCGGTCGGCGTACAGCGTGACGAGCGGGCCACACATCCCGAGACAGTGGGCCCCGCCGAGGGCACCGATCGTGAGGAACACGAGCAGGGAGACGTCACCCTCGGCGGCGACGGCCGACGCCACGCCGGAGCCGGCGAGTGGGATCATCGCCTACGCTGAGGCCGCCTTGAGCGTCGACTCGCTGGGCAGGAACATCGTGTACACGCTCGCGGCGATGAGGACGACGTTGACGAGTGCCACCACGACGATCGTATCGACGGATAGCGCGTACAGCGCGGCCGGGAGCAGCGCAAGCAGCGCGACGGACGGTACCTGGTGGACGGAAACCATACTGGATGTCTGGGCGTGTCTGCTTAATAACTGCCGCCGCTATTCCAACGTTCCGAAAATGGCCGTTCGTATTATGTGACGTAGGGTCCGTGATCGCACGTATGGTGGCATTCGACGGTAGCGAACGGCTCACCGACGAGCGGTCCGGGGGTGACCCCGGGAGACGACGGGACCGTCCCTCCCGGCGTCGTCCTCGTCGGCACGAGGGACAGCGGCGGTGTCCGATCGGCCGGCCACGGCCGACGCGTGAGACGTTCACCGACGACCACGGGAACGGGGGGCGACGCGCATGACGGGGACCGATCCGACGGACCGATCCGTCCTGACTCGCCGGGGAGCGCTCCGGGCCGCCGCCGGGACCGTAGCGGCCGGCACGACGGCGGCCGGCCTCGGTGCCCGTCCCGTCGCCGCACAGAACGGCGTCGACTACGGTGGCTGGTTCGGCTCTAGCCGGGGTGCCGAGACCCAGAACTTCGACGGTACGGTGGATCGAACCGGACAGGATTCGGTGACAGTCGAGGTCGGCGCCGAGGGCAACGGCGGCCCGTACGCCTTCGGCCCGGCCGCCGTCCGGATCGATCCCGGCACGACGGTGACCTTCGAGTGGGTGTCCGACACCCACAACATCCTGCTCGAATCCCAGCCGTCCGGCGCCGGCTGGCAGGGCGTCGAGAGCATCGAGAACTCCGGATACTCCCACGAACACACCTTCGAGACCGAAGGCATCTACAAGTACTACTGTCAGCCCCACCTCGCGCTCGGCATGAAGGGCGCCCTCGTCGTCGGTGGCGGTGGCGGCGACGGCGGCGGTGGTGGTGGCGGCGACGGCGGTGGCGGTGAGGCCGGCGGCGGTGGTGGTGGCGGCGACGGCGGCGGTGGCGGTGAGGCCGGCGGCGCCTCGCCCACCCTCTCGCTCGCGTTCCGTCTCGTCGGCGGTGCCGTCGCGGCGGCGCTCGCGCTCGTTCTCGGGGTCACCGCTTGGGTGTTCCTCAACTACGACGAGTTCACGACGACCGGAGAGACGGACACGACTCCGTCCCAAGCCGCGCGGGCGCCCTCCGAATCGGTGTTCGAGGCGGGGGCCGTCCGCGACTTGGACCACGACGACTACGACCCCTACGGCACGGCGACGTTGATCGCCATCTACGTCGGGATCATCAGCCTGCTGTGGGTGTTCATGTACTTCGTCGAGTTCCTCGGTGGCGGACCGACGGTGATCGGCTAACTGGGGGGAACACGAATGGAAATTCATCGATACGAGAAAATCTGGACTGCTGTTGCGCTCCTGTTGATCGTCGGCCTCATCGCCACGGTGACCTACGGAGCGCTCGGCCCGGGGGTAAAGATGGTCGACGATTCGGGCGGCACGATCGACGCCGACTCGCTCGGCGATACCGAGTTCGCCGATCCCGGCGTGACGAAAGTCGGCGAGGACCAGTACGAGGTTCACGTCGTCGCCAGACAGTTCCTGTTCCAGCCCGGAACGACGTCGCCGATCCGCGTGCCGGCGAACTCAGAGGTGACGTTCTACATCACCAGCCCGGACGTGGTTCACGGCTTCGAAATCGCGGGCACGAACGTCAACACCATGGCGATTCCCGGGCAGGTAGCGGAGGTCACCGTCCGGTTCGACGAACCGGCCGAGTACGGGATCGTCTGTCACGAGTACTGCGGGGCCGGCCACCACACGATGGCGGGCCAACTCGTGGTCGTTCCCGAAGACGAGTACGACACGGAGGGTAGCTAAATGGCATACGTCGACGACTTCCCGACCGACGCACGAATCGTTCGCTGGAACATGCTGGTCGCGTTCACGGCGCTGGGGATCGGTGGTCTGTTCGGCATGATCCAGGGGCTCCACCGAACGGGATACTTCCGTGGCTTCGTGAGTTCCGCGGACTACTACACGGTGCTCACGGGTCACGGCGTCCTCCTCGCACTGGTGTTTACCACCTTCGCCCTCTGTGGCCTGTTCACGTGGGGGGTTACCCGGAGCCTCGATCGACCGCTCCCGAGCGCGCGGTTCGCGATGACCTGGTTCGGCCTGATGCTCGTGGGCGCGGTCATGGCGGCGGTCACCATCCTCGGCGGACTGGTGCCCCAGATGCCCCTGAACGCGGACGTGCTCTACACGTTCTACGCGCCGATGAAGGCACACCCGGCCTTCTACGCCGGGCTTGCGCTGTTCATCGTCGGCTCGTGGCTCGCCGGCGTCGACTGGTTCCGCACGTACTGGCGCTGGCGCGGTGACAACCCAGACCAGCGCATCCCCCTGCAGACGTTCATGGCGCTGACGACCATGCTGATGTGGTACATCTCCTCGGCCGGCGTGGCCGTCGAGGTACTCGTGTTCCTCCTGCCGTGGTCGCTCGGCCTGATCCAGCAGGTCGATCCGCTGTTGACCCGGACGCTGTTCTGGTACTTCGGCCACCCGGTCGTCTACTTCTGGCTCATGCCGGCGTACTTCATCTGGTACACCGTGTTGCCGAAGCTCTCGGGCGGTCGTCTGTTCAGCGACCCGCTCGCGCGAGTGGTGTTCGTCCTCTTTCTCCTGCTGTCGACGCCGGTCGGGTTCCACCACCAGTACGTCGATCCCGGCATCCCGGAGGGATTCAAGTTCATCGCGATGACGAACACCATGTTCCTCCTCCTGCCCAGCCTGCTCACCGCCTTCACCGTCGTCGCCAGCATGGAACACGGTGCGCGACAGCGCGGCGGCGAGGGTCGACTCGGGTGGCTGCGGGAACTCCCGTGGGACGAACCCGCCTTCGCCGGCTGTGCGCTCGCCGGCCTGATGTTCGCCGCCGGGGGTTTCTCCGGCATGATCAACGCCGGCATGAACATCAACTACCTGATCCACAACACGCTGTGGGTGCCGGGTCACTTCCATCTCACCGTGGGGACGGCCTCCGCGCTGACGTTCATGGCCGCGGGCTACTGGCTGTTCCCGCAGATCACCGGCAACCGCCTGCGATTCCGCTCGCTCGCGACGATCCAGCCGTACGTCTGGTTCATCGGCATGACGCTCATGTCGAACGCGATGCACCGGGCCGGGCTCGCGGGCATTCCGCGCCGCACCGCCGAGCCCCAGTACGACAGCATCACGTTCCAGGGCGTCGTCGGCGGCGTGAGCGAGATGCGCCTGCAGATAGCCATCGGCGGGACGATCCTGTTCTTGGGGCTCGTCCTCTTCCTGATCGTGATCTTCGGGACGTGGCTCGGCGGTAGCGGGAACGACTCGCTTCGGGTCAACGGGGCGATTCCGGCGCCGCTCTCCGGTCCGGAACACAGTCCGCGGATCCTCGACAACCTGAAACTGTGGACGGCGGTCGCCATCCTGCTGATCGTCCTCGCCTACGGCCTGCCGCTGTCGGCGATGATCAGCGACGGGCTGTTCGCCCCGGGTAGTCCGCCCATCCCCGTCTGATCCCCTCCATCCACTCGTGACCGACGACCTTCCGACCGGAACCGACGAGACCGACGGTACCGAGAGCGGCGCCGACGATCGGACGGCGGACGGTCCAACTCCGGACACGGACCACGGGGCGGTCGGCGGCCTCTCGAAACGGACGCTGATCCGGCTGCTCGTCGGATTCGGGATCGGCATCCCGATCCTCGTCGAGGGGCTCACGTTCCTCGGTCTCCTCCGGAACCAGTTCGGCGGCGGCGGCGGGGGATCGTCGGGTGAGGACACCGCGACGGCCACTGTCGGCTCGGACGCGGTCGCCGTCGGCGACGACATGCTTCCGGAGACCGATCGGGCCGAAACCCTCGCCTCGGCCGTCCTTCGGGAGATCGACGGCGACCGCTGGCCGCTCTCGCTGACCGTCGACGTACGGAACACCGGCGACACCGACTACGAGTTCCAACTGCTCGGCGTCCACCTCGACGACGGCCGGACCGTCTCCGGACGGACGAGTACCGATCGCCTGGCGCCGTCCGAGAGCCGTACCATCACCGCCGAACGGTCCATCCCCGCGGGGTCGACCCCGAGAGCCGTCGAGGTCGTCGCCCTCCTCTACGGCGGCGGCTCCGTCGAGACGGTCGAACGACGCGTCGAACTGGCGAAGATCCCCGTCCGCGGCGGCTGACCCACCTCACGTCTCGCTCTCGGCGTCGCCGAAGGCCGTCGGCTTCCAACGGAGCGTGCCCCGCACTGCCTCCCACTCGTCGCGCTCCTGCAACCGGTAGCGGGCGAAGGCCGGGTTTCTGACGAGTTCGAGTTCGGCCAGCCGTAGCCGGACGGCCCACCGGAGGTCCGCCCACGCACACTGATCGCGGCCTTCCTCGATTTCCTCCTCGGCGGGTTCGAAGTCGATGTACTCGTCGCCCTCCACGAATCCCTTCACGACGCCGTGCTGCGAGCGGAGCCACCGCTCGTACGACTCGAACGGGATCGTCTCCGTCGGTGTGGGCTCCCGCGAGAACAGGGATTTGAACCGCATGGCCGACTCGTCATCGCCCCACCGGTATCCACGGGCGGTCAGTTTGATCGTCCCGGCACCGTCCACGGCGCAGTTGAATTGGAGTCGCGCGTAGCCACCCGGTCCCGGGACGTCCGTCCCCTCCGCCGTCTTCGGCGTCAGAAAAGCCCCGTCCGCGTACTGGATCGGATACCGAGTCCCCACCGCACGCTCGATGACGGGCACGGCCGGCGATCCCGACGTATCGGACGGGACCTCTGACGTCCCCCATGTGCCGGCCGCCGTCTCCTTCGGGTCGATCCAGACTTTCATGGTCTATAATTGGAGACGGGTCAAAAAACGGTTCCGCCGCGTGGCGGCGACGTTGCGGCAGGAAGAGACGGGCCGTCAGTGGTCAGTATCGCGAGGGCATGTAGGCCATGCCGAGCAGCATGATCGCCGTCGCGAAGCTCACGATGGAGATTCCCCACAACCCGTTGACGTGTTCGTGGTAGGTGTCGATCTCCGCGGTCTGCCGTTGATACACGCCGTAGTCGCTCTCCAACACGAGCGTGCTGTTGTCGGGGAAGTACGCGAAGTACTGCTGGCCGTTCAGCGTGACGTTGGCCTCGTCGCCGACGTCGACGGGGTTCGTCCGGGGGGCCGTCCACGCGAGCGTCGCACTGTCGTTCGACACGCTGCTGACCGTCGTCGTGTTCCCTTGGTACGGCAGCGAGTCGCCCTCACTGTACTGGGTCGACGCCGGTTCGGGGAAGTACTCGCTCGCCGGGGTCAGCGTGCGGTTGCCGTCGGTCTCGCGGACGACGTACTCCGTGCCGTTCACCGTGACGAGTTCGTTGCGGGCGGCGGAGTCGTTCCGGAGGATCGCGCTCCGGTTGATCACCTCTTCCAGGCCGAACGTCGTGGGGTCTTCCTCCTGGACGACGACGACCCGGTAATCCTCTCCCTGGTAGGTGACGGTGGCGTCGTGTTCCCACGTCTGAGTGTACCGGGCGGAGTCGTTAGTCCAAGTGAGTTGTCCGGAGCGGGTGACACTCGCCGCACCGCCGTGGCCGCCGCCGCCACCCTCCATCTCCGCCGAGATCGTCGTGACGGTGTACTGGCGGTTCTCGACCGAGAACTCGTCCCCTTGCGCGAGCCTGTGATCGGGGTTGTCGAACTCGACCGTCGGCGCAGTGGCCGTGGCGATCAGCGAGTACGACGCCGCGCCGAGGACGATAAAGAACGCGACGTAGATGGCCGCAGCGCGTCGTTGCATACGTGGGGCCTAGTCCACCCCGCGTATAACGATTACTAACTGCCGACGACGGTTACGGACCGGGATCGTCGAGGGCCTCGACGAGTTGTAGCGCCTGCCGGAGGTGGAACCGCGTTTCGGGATTCTCCGCGTCGTCGAGCGCGGCGTGAAGGTGTCGCTCGATCGTCTCGCCTGCCGACGGCGTGATTCCCGTCTCCCCGTTCCCCTTTCGATCGCTCGCTGGTTCGGAACTCATAGCGTGTCGTTTGGCGTCATATGGCTTAGGTATCGGGAGCATACCGGGGGGTTCTACGGTTCATCGAGATCGGTGTCGATTTCTCCAAAACGTTCTATTCGTCGGGTTTCGGATGGTTCTAACCACCGATATACGTCGGCCACCACTCCAGACCGATCGGGCGTCGGGGTCGAACTCGTCGATGACGGGGTCACCGCGCCGGCGGACGTCGTCTTCGCGGGGGACGACCCGCTCGCCGCCGATCAGCCGGGGTGGGTGTTTCGTGGCGATTCGGCCGAACCGGCACTCGATCTCACGGATCGAACGGTCGATCTCTCGGTCGGTCGCTTCCGCGGACGATCCGACCCGGCCGATGTGTTCCGCGGACCGGCGTCCCGTCCGGACGGACCGTTACTTAAATGTTCGGGTCTACCCCCGGGTCGTCGGCCCGACCGACAGGTTTTGTACCGACCTGTCCCTAGGTCGAGCGCATGACCACCGGGATCGTGTTACTCAACTTCGGTGAACCTGCGGAGCCGGACCGGGACGTCGTCGTCGACTACCTCGAACGCATCTTCTTCGCCAACATGGACATCGAAGGCGAGGAGACGACCGAGGCGGAGGCACGGGAGCGCGCCAGCCAGTTGGCCGGGCGCCGCGCCCCCGGTCTCATGGAGGAGTACGGAGCGATCGGCGGGTCGCCGCTGATCGACCATGCGACCACGCAGGCGACGATGCTCGCCGAGGAGTTGGACCGCCGCGGCTACGACGTCGAGACCTACTATGGGATGCAGTACACCGAGCCGTTCATCACGGACGCCGTGGAGCGCGCCCGAGCGGACGGCGTCGACCACCTGATCGGCCTGCCGGTCTATCCGCTGTGTGGCCCCTCGACGACCGTCCAGTCGCTCGACGAACTCGACGAGGCGCTCGACGACGTGGGCTGGGACGTGTCGGTCGACGGCCTGACGGGCTGGCACAAACACCCCGCGTACACCCGCGTCCGCATCGACAACATCCGCTCGTTCCTGAACGAGAATGATCTCTCGCTGGGGGACGGCACGCAGCTCGTCTTCTCCGCTCACGGGACGCCCCAGTACTACCTCGACGAGGGGAGTCGCTACGAACAGTACGTCGAGGAATTCTGTGGCGTCGTGGCGACGGCCCTCGACGCCCCGGACTACGCACTTGGCTACCAGAACCACGAGAACCGCGACGTGGCGTGGACCGAACCCGACGTCGAGGAGGTCATCGAGACAGTCGAAGCCGACCGGGTCGTCGTCGAACCGGTCAGCTTCATGCACGAACAGAGCGAGACGCTCTCCGAACTCGACGTCGAACTGCGTGAGGAAGCCGAGGCGGCGGGCCTGGAGTTCTACCGCGTCCCCATCCCCTACGACGACGAGCGGTTCGTCGGCGCGCTCGCGGACCTCGTGGAGCCGTTCGTCGCAGGATACGATCCGTCGTACGCCGGTCTCCAGCAGTGTGAGTGTCGGGACGTTCCGGGGACGATGTGTCTGAACGCGCCCCACGACGAATGACGGTCGGTATCGTCGGCGCCGGCATCACGGGGCTCGCGCTCTCGCAGTACTGTCGCGAGCGCGGCGTCGACGCCGTGGCATACGAGGCGTCGGCCGATCCCGGCGGGGTCATCGGGTCCGAACGGGTCGACGGACGGGTGCTCGAACACGGCCCCCAGCGCACCCGCCTGACGCCCGAAATCGAGGCGCTCGTCGACGACTGCGGCCTCCGGTCGGACCTCCTGGTCGCCGACACCGACCTCCCGCTGTACGTCTACGCGGACGGCCGCCTTCGGCGAGTGCCCTTCTCCCCCCGGGAGTTCCTGTCGACCGACCTGCTCTCGACGCGGGGCAAACTCCGCCTGCTCGCGGAGCCGCTGACCGGCGGCGCCCGCGACGACGAGACGGCAGCGGACTACTTCGTCCGGAAGTTCGGCACCGAAGCGTACCACAACCTCGTCGAACCGCTGTTCGGTGGCATCTACGGCTCCGATCCGGCCGAGATGCCCGGGAAGTACGCCCTCCGGACGGTCCGCAAGATGGAGCGTTCGGGAAGTCTCGTGTGGGCGGCGGTCAACCGGCGCCTCGAGGGGAAGGAGCGCCAGCCCCCGATCTCCTTCGCCGACGGGATGGTCCAACTCCCCCGCGCACTCTACGAGCGCAACGCCGATCGCGTGGAACTGGGGACGGCGGTCGAGCGCATCGTCCCCGAGGGGACGGGGTATCGACTCGAAACCGAGGCGGGAGGGCGGACCGTCGACCACGTGGTCGTGACGGTACGGGCCGACGTGGCGGCGGGGCTGCTAGCGGACGTCGACGCCGGGAGCGCCCGGGCGCTTCGCCGCCTCTACTACAACCCGCTCGCGTACGTCCACCTCGTCTCGGAGGCCGATCCCGACGGCTACGGCTATCAGGTGCGCCACGACGACCCGCTCCACACCCTCGGTGTGACCTGGAACGCCAGCCTGTTCGACCGCGACGGCGTCTACACCTGCTTTCTCGGCGGCATGGAGAATCCGGGGCTGGTCGACCGCCCGGCGGACGAACTCGGGCACATCGCGGCCGAGGAGTTCGAGACGGTGATGGGCGCGTCCGCCGACGTGGTGAACGTCACGCGCCACCCGCGCGGCATCCCCGCCTACGACGGGTCGTGGACGGCGATGGAGTCGGTCGACCTCCCCGAGGAGATCACGCTGGCGTCGAACTACGCCGGGCGGATGGGCGTCCCGGCGCGAATCCGCGAGGCAAAGCGGCTGGCCGAACGGTTCGCGGGGGCCGACGCGGCCAATACGGCGCCGGTCGCGACTACCGGCTGATCGACTTCGCCGTCTCGACGAACGCCAGCACCGACTCGACGGGGGTATCGCGGTCGACGCCGTGGCCGAGGTTGAGGATGTGGCCGCGCGGTCCGGCGGCGTCGATGACCTCCGTCGTCCGCTCGCGAACGAAGTCGGGCGATCCGAAGAGGTACTGGGGATCGAGGTTGCCTTGCACGGGGCGGTCGCCGAGTTGCTCGCGGGCGTCGGCCATGTCGACCGTCCAGTCGAGGCCGACCACGTCGGCGCCCGTCGCCTCCAGACTGTCGAGTCGCCCGCTCATGTTGCGAACGAAGACGATGGAGGGCACCGAGAGGTCCGACAGGATCTCGCGGTGGAGCGGCAGGACGAACTCGCGGTAGTCGGCCGGCGAGAGCACGCCGGCGTAGGTGTCGAATAGCTGGACTACGTCGGCGCCGTGGTCGGCCTGATACTCCAGATACTCCCGGACCACGTCGGCGAACGCCGAGAGCAGCGTCCGGAACGCCTCCGGGTGGCGAGCCCGGAAGCGTCGCACGGGGCCGTGGTTGCGCGAGGTGCCGCCGGCGACGGCGTAGGAGGCGAGCGTGAAGGGGCCGCCGGCGAAGCCGATGATGGCCGTCTCCGACCCGACCCGTTCGACCAGGTTGTCGAGGAGCGCGCCGACGAAACCGAGGTCGTCGGCCACCGATCCGCGGGGGCGGTCGGCGTCCGCAGGCCCGTCGACGGGGTTCTCGACGACGGGGCCGACCCCGCTCTCGAGATGATAGTCGAACCCCAGCGGTTCGAGGACGGTCAGGATGTCGGAGAACATCACCAGCCCGTCCGGTTCGTACAGCTCCCACGGCAGGAGCGTGATCCGGGTGGCCACCTCCGGCGTCTCGATAGCCTCGCGGAACCCGTAATCGGCGCGGATCTCCCGGTATTCGGGGATATGCCGCCCGGCCTGTCGCATCAGCCAGACGGGCGGGCGCTCCGTTCGTTCGCCCCGTGCCGCGCGGACGAGGAGGTGCGTCATGGACGGAGGTTGGGCCGAGGCCGGCTAAGTATGTCGCAATCGGTCCCGGCCGACGGTATATGTGGCTAGGTCCCGTAGCGCGTGCATGACTTCACGGCTGCTCATCGGTGATTCCCCCCTCGACATCAGTCTGCTCGGACTCATCGCCGTCATCGTCGGCGGCTACGGTCGCGAGATATCGGTCCCTCCCGATACGTCGCCGCATCTCATCCGCTTTTTTTCGGTGTCGCCGGACCGCACCTATCCGGCAGTGATGCCCCAGGACAAGGCGTTGCTCCTCCTGAACGATCCGTCGACGACGGAGGCCACCAGAGAGGCTACCGCGGCCGGCGGATCGCTCTACGCCGTCTGGACCCTCGTCGCGGTCGTCGGCGTGTTGCTCCTGCTTGCCGGGCCGGCCGTCGCCTGGCGGAACCGGGGCGACGACTGATCAGCCACCCAGTTCCTCCTCGGCGACCCACTCCCTCGCCCAGTCGCCGATGGCGTCGAACACCGGACAGAGCGCCTCGCCTTTCTCGGTCAGCGAGTAGTACGTCGCCACCGGCGCGTCCTCCTCCAGTCGCCGGTCGACGAAGCCCATCTCCTGTAAGTCGTCGACGACCCGCGAGAGCGTCCGGGAACTCGCACCCGTCGACCGCTTGAGTTCGTTGAACCGCTTCTCCCCGCCCTGCAGGTCGTGGAGGACCGCCAACCGCCACTGGGAGCCGATCTGTTCGAGTGAGTCGATGACATAGCAGGTCTCCGCGTCCTCGGTTCCCGTCTCTATCGCCATATCTACCTGTCGCCGCTCGGACGGTTAGCAGTTACGCTACGAATCAGGTGTCGGAGTGTTACTACGCTGGGAACGGCCCCCGGTAACATCCGCGTCACCCGGTGACACCAATGTCAGATAACGTATATATTCGTCGAGGTCTTGTGAGTCGATACGATGATCCGCTCATCCACTGCCGACGCATCGCTCCGGACGACCGCCCGTCCCGAGGTGATCGCCTGATGGCCTTCGACACCGCCGGCGCGGGCGTCGCCTTCCTACTCGCCCGCCTCCTGTTCGGCGCCGTCCTCGCTTTCACTGGACTGAACCACTTTCAGAACGCGGAGGGCATGATCGGCTACGCACAGTCCAAGGGGATTCCCATGGCGTCGCTCGGCGTCCCGGCCTCCGGTGGCCTCCTGATCGCCGGCGGGCTTGGCATCGTCCTCGGCGTCTTCCCGACGCTCGCGGCAGGCGCCCTCGCCGTCTTCCTCGCCGTCGCGACGCCGACGATGCACGACTTCTGGAACGCGCCCGAGGAACAGTACCAGGACGAGTTCAACAACTTCCTCAAGAACGCCGCCCTCCTCGGTGGCTCGCTCGCTTTCCTCGTGTTCGCGAGCGAGCCGTGGCCGCTCGCCGTGAACGTCGGACTCTGATCGCCTCCCGTGGCTGAATCCGCGGGCGTTCGCCTCACGATACCCTAACCGACGGCCGGTCGTCGCCCGGCCCCGAACGTGATCGGTGCCGACCGACCATTCACCCGAACGTGATCGGGTGAGATCGCTTCTGATCGCCGTAACACGCCGCTCCGGACGTCTCACCGGCTAAAATGTTATCACAGTAACAATTATTTCCATGAAGAACCATGAAGGATGTATGGCCAACGAGCCTCGGACGGAGACGGCCGTCGAGGAACCGGCCCTTGGAGAGAGCGAGGAACCACTGTCCCTGCGGAGCATCACGAGCGCCTTCGTCGGTGGCGCCGCCGGCCTCATCGCTATGTCGCCGCTGATCGCCGGGGTCCCGATTCTGCTCGGCATCTTCCAACTGGAGTCGCTCGCGCGGCTTGCCGAGTTCGTCATCTCACAGGCCGACGCCACCCTTGGGCTGCTGTTTTTCGGCGGCGGCGGCGTCGTCGTCCTCCCGCTCTTTTTCATCGTCACGGCGACGTTTCTCCCCCCGAAGCAGCCCCGATACCTGCGCGGGGCCACCATCAGTTCCTTCTTCTGGGTCGGCTTCGTCTACATCTTCTGGCCCGCCGGGGGCGTGTTCATCAACGCGACGTTCGTGGTCGTCACGCTCGTGTCACACTGGATCTACGGCGCCGTCCTCGGACTCGTGATGCAACGACTCACCGGTATTCCGGAACACGCCGTCTGACGTCCGACCCGAACTTTCTTGTCAGAGTAAAACAAATTCTTGCGAGTGAACACGTATGTCGGCCCGAGAACTCCTGCTCGTCTCCGTCGTGATGGGACTGCTGGCGGTCGGGACCGCCGCGTCGGTCGGCCGGATCCGGCGTGAGGCGACGTATCGGCCGTCGAGTCGTCGCGTCCCGAGACTCGCCGGGGGTACGGTGGCGGGGTCGTCGACCGTCCGTTCGGACACCGTTGGCCTCGGCCTCGTTGCGCTTCTCGCCGTCTTCCTCGTCGCCACGGCGGTCGTCGACACCGCGCTGGTCGCGGTCGTGGCCCTGGCGACGGCCATCCTCGGCTACTTCGCCTGGGGTGTGTACAGCCTCGCGCGCCTCCGTGGGCTCCCCCGGGCACACGCCGTTGGACTGAGTGTGTGGCTGTTCGGCGTCGTCCTGATCGGCGTCGTCGCGGTGCAACTCCTGGTCGGGTGACCCGTCGGGCCCATGTCGACTGCGATCCCCGACCCGGTCGGGCCCCCACTCCACGTCGGTGGCCTGAGCGACGCCGTCACTGCGGCGCCCGTCCCCCCGTGGCTCACCGTTCTCACCGGCGGCGTCCTCGTCGGCGCCTCCTTTCTCGTCACCAGCCTCCTGACCGACCACGCGGCCATCCGTGCCGTCAACGCCTGGTACGCCCGCCTCCCCACACCCGTTTCGCTCCACCGCGGCGTCGCCGCCGCGCTCTCGGCGGCCGGCGTCGTCACCTTCGCCGCCGTCCTCGTGTCCGGCGCCGCCGGATCCGCGACTCCCACCGCGAACTTCGCGGTCCTCGTCGTCTGGGTCGGCTGGTGGGCCGGCTACGCGATGTCGACCTATCTCGTCGGGAACACCTGGCCGGCGGTGAACCCCTGGCGAACGCTCGCTCGCTCGCTTCCCACGACCGGGCGGCGGGTCCTCCCGAGGCGGTACGGGGCGTGGCCGAGCGTGGGCTTCCTGCTCGCGTTGGTGTGGATCGAGGTCGTCAGTCCGCTCGCGACCGTCCCGCGGGCGCTCGTCGCCCTGATCCTCGGCTACACCGCGATCACACTCGCAGGCGCGCGAAGATACGGCGTCGTCACGTGGTTTCGCCGGGTCGATCCGGTGTCGCGGGTGTTCCGCCTCTACGGACGGGTCGCGCCGGTCCAGTTCGACCGCCGGATCGAGGATCCCCCCGTGGTCGCCGGCGTCGACCTCCGGGTGCGGCTCCCGGGCGCCGCGCTCACCGACCCGACCACCGACGACCCCGGCGCGACCGCCTTCGTCGTCGCCCTCCTCTGGGCCACGACGTTCGACGGCCTCGTGACGACGCCCGCGTGGAACGCGTTCGCGCGCCGCCTCCTCGCACCGCTCGCCCCGCTTCAACTCGCCGGCCGGCCTCTGGTGTGGCTGTTCTACCTGCTCGCCTTGCTCGTCGGCTTCGCCGGCTTCCTCGGCGCCTACCGGCTCGCGGTCGCCCGGTCCCGGTCGGTCGCCGGGAGCCTGCTGGCGCCCGTCGCCATCGGCCGCCGGTTCGCGCCCGCACTCCTCCCCATCGCCGCCGGCTATCATCTCGCTCACTTCCTCGGCTACTTCCTCACGCTGTCGCCCGCCCTCGCCGCCGCCCTCGCCGACCCGTTCGGCGGGGGAACGGTCCAGGTCGCCGTGTTGCCCGCGTGGTTCGGCACGCTCCAGGTCGGGGTCGTCGTCGCCGGCCACCTGCTCGCCGTCTGGGTGGCACACGCCCTCGCGATGGACCTGTTCCCGGGCGTCCTCCGGCCGATACGGAGCCAGTATCCGCTCGTCGGCGTGATGATCGGCTACACGATGACCAGCGCGTGGATCGTCGGCCAGCCGACCGTCACCCCCGCCTTTTTGTGACGCCCGTGCCTACCTCCTTCGTGTTCCCCGACGCCGACCGCGGCGACGCGCGTGGGACCGTCACGACCCCCGAGACGGCGGTCCGCGCCGACGAGACCGTGGCCGCCGTCTGTCCCTACTGCCGTCGCCCCTTCGCCGAGCGCGAGGCTCACGACCTGCACGTCGGCGAGCGCCACGCCGAGGCCTGTTCGGCGGTCGAGCGCGACGCGTACGCGGCCGCCCGCGAGGCCGAACGCGACGCGCTGTTTTACTTCCACCTGCGGGTCGTCGCGGCGATCGGCGTCCTCTATACGATCACCGTCCTCCTCTATATGATCGCCCTCGGCGGCGGCTTCCTGTAGCGCGGCGATCAGCCGTCCGCCCGCGTCGGCGGTGGCGACCGCGCGATTGCGGCCGTCAGTCCCCCCACGGCGAGGAGCGCGAGACCGCCGCCCACGGGAACCAGATAGCCGACGCCGTGGAAGAACTCGCCGGCGAGTAGCGCGGCGACGCCGACGATCAGCAGGCAGAGCACCCCGCCGTAGGCAACTCCCGAACGGTCCATGGTAGCACGGTACGTGGTCCGGCCGAATAAAGCTATAGTAGCGATTGAAACTGCTTGCTCAGCCGATCGTACACCGTACTGCGATCAGCTGTGCAATGACGTTCAATCGCTACTATAGCCGGCGTCGGGGGACGTCTCCGTCGCGCCACGGTGGGTCGCGCCGAAGACGAAACCGGCCACGAGGAGCGCCGCCGTCCCGCCCGCCCCGACGACGAGCGGATCGGCGAGCCCGGTCCCGGCGGTCCGTGCGGTCGCCAGGGCGATGCCGCCGCCCATCGGTAGCCCGAACAGCAGCGCCCACACGGCCCGTGCCCGCACGGTCGTCATCGGCATCGCCCCGTGCGTCGCGACGGCGGCCGACCGCCACGGGCGTCGCGCGCGACGCGGCACACGGTCCCGACGCGGGCAGGAACGGCGGCAGTGGACGGTGTGAACACGGATTCAGGTGATCGAGTACGTCGAGGCGACGGTCAACGCCAGCGCCGCGAGCAGCCCCAGTCCGACGAGATACGTGAGCGACCGCGGCTCCCACCGGAGATGCTGGTAGTAGCCCGCGACGACGGCGGCCTTGACGAACGACAGCGCCATGATGAGCGCGAATGCCCGCCCGTACGGGAGCCCGGCCCCTTCGACGAGCACCTGTACCGTCGCCGAGACGAACAGGACGACGTATATCGCGGTATAGAGTTTGAGCCTGGTCATAGGATGTAAAACAGGGGGAACAGGAACAGCCACACGATGTCCACGAAATGCCAGTACAACCCGAAGTGCTCGATCGGTCCCGCGTCGTCGAGATACGCGCCCCGCCACGCTCGCGGGAGCAGGTAGGCGACGATCACCAGCCCGGTGATGACGTGGGCGGCGTGCAACCCGGTGGTCAGGAAGAACGTCGACGCTCGGATGTTCGACGAGAGCCCGACGCCCTCTCCGAAGAGGTGGGCCCACTCGATGGCCTTGTTGCCGAGGAAGCCGATCCCGAGGACGAGCGTCGTCACCAGGCTGGCGACGACTCCGAGACGGTTCCGTCGCTCGGCGGCCTCCAGGGCGAGCACGACCGCGAAACTGCTCGTCAGGAGGAGGTAGGTGTTGATCAGCCCGGGTCCGATGTTCTCCGGAATCGGCTCCCATCCCGTCCACCCGACCGAAAACCGGAGGAAGACGTACGCGCCGATGAACGCGCCGAACAGCACCACGTCCGACGCGAGGAAGATCCAGACACCGGTCTTGAGGTTGTCGACCCCCTCGAACGGCCAGCTCTCGCCGAACGGACCGCTCGGTCCGTGGAACCGTTCGTATCCCATTCCGACCAGCGTCGCGAGCGTGGCGACGAGGCCCAGTCCCAGCGTGACGGCGTAGACCGGCCCCATCGTCCCCGTCGGGAACGCCCCGTTTTCGAGCCCCGAGAGGCCGAAGAAGACGAGGAAGGCGGCGACGCCGACGCCGAACGGCCAGACGCTCGCGTGGTCCTCGCCGTGGCCGCTCGCGGCGGCACCGCCGTCGGTCACCTCCCCCGCCTCGCCGCCCGCGGTGGCCGTGGCGGACCGATCCAGGAATCGGAGGGTGCCGTCGCCGTAGCTCGGGAGCCCGGGGAAGTTCTCCAGCGGCGGCGGCGACGCGACCGCCCACTCCGCGGTCGACGCGTACGTCCAGGGGTTGTCCCCGGCGGGCTCACCGGCGTAGGCGGAGACGACCATGTTGTAGAACATGAGGAGGAACGAGGCGCCGAAGACGACCGCCCCGACGGTCGCGAGCTGGTGCCACGGCGTCATCCCGGCCTCGTACTCGAAGACCCGTCGGGGCGTCTCCCAGGCGACGAACATCGGGAAATAGAGGAGGTTGAACCCGACGAAATACGTCGCGAAGTGGAGTTTGCCGAGGAACTCGTCGTACATCCGCCCCGTGATCTTCGGATACCAGTAGTAGAGGCCGCCGACGAGCGCGGTCACGCCGCCGACCATCACGTAGTGGAAGTGTGCGACCACCCAGTAGGTGCCCCGGAACTCGTAGTCGAGGACGACCGCACCCAGAAACACGCCGGTGATCCCGCCGACGATGAACAGGAGGAGGCCACCGAACGAAAAGAGGAAGGGCGTCTTGAACCGGATGCGCCCCTTGACCATCGTGTAGATGAGCGCGAACACCATGAGGTCGAAGGGCAGCGAAATCCCGATGGTGGTCGCCATGAAGAGCGTCTTGATACTGAGGTTGATGCTGGTGAGGAACATGTGATGCATCCAGACGATGAAACTCTGGAGGGCGACCAGCACCATCGAGGCGATGAACCACTTGCGGCCGACGAGTCGCCGTCCGGTGAACGTCTGGAACGTCTCGGCCATGACGCCCACCGCCGGGAAGAAGACGATGTAGACCTCCGGGTGGCCGAAAAACCAGAACAGGTGCGTCCACAGGAGCGAGCCGTTCGCGGCCTCAGTCGCGAAGTACGTCGTCCCGAGCAGCCGGTCGGCCGAGAGGATCAGGAGCGCGGCGAGCAGCGCCGCGAAGGCAAACAGCATCATCCAGACCGTCAGCAGGATGGTCCAGGTAAACAGCGGGAGGCGACGGAGCGTCAGGCCCTCCGCGCGCATGCGGTGGATCGTCGTCAGGAAGTTCACCGAGCCGACGGTCACGGAGACGACGAAAAGCATCAACGCGAGGATGGCGGAACTGCCGCCGACGCTCGGGGTGTAGGCCGGCAGATTCAGCGGCGCGTACATCGTCCACCCGCCCGCGAACGATCCGCCCTGGAAGAACGAGACGCCGAGGAGGAGCCCCGAGGCCAGGTAGAGCCAGTAACTCAGCGCGTTCAGCCGCGGGAAGGCGAGGTCCTTCGCGCCGATCTGCAGGGGCACGACGTAGTTCGCGAAGCCGAAAGCAAAGGGCGAGAGAAACCAGAACACCATCACCAGCCCGTGGACGGAGACGGCCTGATTGTACGCGAGCGCGGAGAGCGGACCCGTTCCGGGTGCTCGCGGCACCCACAGTTGCGCCCGCATCAGGAGGGCGAGGACGCCCCCCATGGCGAGAAAGAGCAGCGACGTGACGAGATAGAGGATGCCGACGTCCTTGTGATTCGTCGTGACGAACCAGCGCTTGATCGACGCCTTCGGGGGGAACGCGTGGTCTACCGGGTCACTCGCCCCCTCGCGGGCGATTCCTCCGTCCGATCGCGCGGTCGAGCCGTCGGTCGCTGAGTCGGATGCTGACATGAGGTTACCCTCCGATACGGACGCGATCGGTCGCGTTCACGCCCGCCGTCGCGCTCGCGTTCCCTCCCTCCGCGCTCCCGTTCGCGTACCACGCCCGGTAGGCCGCCGGCTCCATCACCCGCACCTCGGCGTCCATATAGGAGTGGGCGGCCCCACAGAGTTCGTAGCAGTGCGCCCGGTACGTCCCCGTCTCCTCGGCCACGAACCACGTCTCGCTTCGCTGGCCGGGGATGGCGTCGGCCTTCGCCCGCAACTCCGGCACGCCGAAGTTGTGGAACACGTCCGCCGAGGTCACCCGCAACCGGACGCGTCGATCCTCCGGTACGCGGAGGGTTCCCGCCACCGAACGGCCGTCGGGATAGACGAACTCCCAGTAGAACTGGTGGCCGACGACCTCGATCTCCAGTGCCTCCTCGGTCTCCGTCGGCGCTGGGTCTTCGACGTACAGGAGCGTGAAGTAGGTCCACGTGATCAGCGAGACGACGACGACGGCGCTGAGAGCCAGCGAGACGAACAGTTTTCGGCCGCCGCCGCCACCCGTCGGGAGTTCGCCGACCCGCGGCCGCTCGCGGTCGTCGACCGTGTAGTCCGCTGCCGCCCGATACCGGTACGCCTTCTGCAGCATGTACGCGACGACGACGACGCCGATGGCCGTCCCCAACACGAGAAAGACGACGTAGATCTCCTGAAAGATCTCCGATCGTGCGCCTCTCGGGATCAGCGACGACTGTAAGAGCCCCTGTGGGAGACGATCGGCGGGGAACATGGCCCGTAATGTTAGACTATATTAATTATTGTTATGTAAACATTTCGCCCGGATCGCCGCCGACACCGGACCGCGGCCGAGACTTTATTATCGCCGATTGCGTCAGACGAAATAATGAGGCACGCCCGGTCACGCCGCGTCGCGGCGGCGGCGCTCGTCGCGGCGGCCGTCGCCACTCGTCCGGCCACGGCCCACGTCGACTACGTGACCGACGGGGGCGGCGACGGCCCGACCGCCGTCGAGTTCCTGACGGCCGTCTTCTCGGCCCCGCTCAACCTCGTTCTCCTCGGCGCCGGGGGCGCGGGAGTGGCCGTCGCGACGGCGGGGTGGCTCCGGTACGGTGACCACCTGGCGGACGTGACCGTGCTGCGGCGGACGCTCCGCTCGTACCAGCCGTATCTCGGCTGGCTGTTACGCCTCGCCACCGGCCTCCCGCTCATGGGCGCCGGGTTCGGGGGATATCTCTTCTCGCCTGCGGTGCCAGCCGAGGCGCGTCTCCTCCAGATTACGCTGGCGTTTCTCCTCCTCTTTGGCCTCGCGACCCGGCTGGCGGCGGCCGCGGGACTCGTGGCGTACGCCGTGGGGCTGGCGACGCACTTCCCGACGCTTCTCCTGAGTTCGGAGTACGTCGCGGGCTTTCTCGGCATTCTCGTCGTCGGTCCCGGACAGCCGAGCGCCGACCTCCTCTTCCGACGACTGGTGCTCACCGACGGCACGCTCGCCAGTCGGTTCCGCGACCTGACGACGCCGGGGGACATCCTCGCCGCACTCGGCGTCCAGAAAGCCGTTGCGCCCCTCCTCATCCGTCTCTTTCTCGGGTTCAACTTCGCCTACCTCGGCGTGACGGAGAAGTGGCTGAACCCCGGCCGGGCGCTCGAAGTCGTCGAGAAGTATCAGCTCACGCGTGTCCTGCCCGTCGCTCCCGAGATGTGGGTGTTCGGTGCCGGCCTCGGCGAACTCGTCGTCGGGCTCTGTATCCTCACCGGCACCTTCACGCGGAGCGCGGCCGGCGCGGGCTTTCTCATCCTCACGACCACGCTCTTTGGCCTCCCCGACGACCCGGTGCTCGCTCACGTCACCCTCTTCGGGCTCTCCTCGGCACTCCTGATCACGGGCAGTGGCCCGGTCGCGCTCGACCGGTCGGTGATCCCCCGCCTCCGGGCACGCTTCGGCACCACCCCGCTGACCGACGACGGGCCGGCCGCCCCGTCCGACTGACTCGCAGCCGGCAGCCGATTATCAGATATTGTACTGTGAGGGGTGCGGTTATTATAACCGCTTCACTACCCGGACGTAGGCATGGCCATTCCCCTTCTGGATCATATACGAGAGCGGTACGGGCTGAAGTTGGCTGCCGCGCTCGTCGCAGCACTCCTCTTGACCGTCGCCGTCGGCGGTGTGGTGAGTGCCAACGCGTCGACCCAGTTGCGCGAGGACGTCGAACACCACATGACGGACCGAACGGAACAGCGCTCGGCACAGCTCGACGCGTGGCTCACCGGTCTGACGACCCAGGCCCGGGTGGCCTCGGACCACCCGGCACTCCGGAGCGACGACCGGGCGGCAGTCGAGTCGTATCTCGACGAACTGGTTCGGGACGAGCGGGCGCCGCCGGGCGTCGCCGCGGTCCACTACGTCGACGCCACGTCCGGCACCATCGTGACGAGTTCCAACGACGAACTCGTCGGTGTCGACGCGCGCGCCCAGGGCGCACCGTTCGCCCAGGAAGACGTGTCGTTCGAGGGGTCGAGTGACGTGTTGGTCACCGATCCGTTCCGCCCGAACGTCGTCGACTTCACGACTGTCGCCGTCGCGACGCCGGTCGAGGGGCGGTCGGATCGGTTGCTCGTCTACATGGTCGACTTCGAAGCGCAGGTGAGCCAGTTCGCCGGCGCGAGCGACGCCGGGCGGACGGTCGTCGTCGGCGAGGACGGGACGATCATCGCGCACCCGGAGACGGACCTGATCGGCACCGGGGCGGCGGAGACGTCGACGACCGTTCCCGACGGGGGGTTCGATGGGGCGACGTTCGTCCAGCGGGACGGCCGCGCCGTCGCAGCCGCGCCGATGGAGACGACCGACTGGGCGGTGGTCGTCTCGGAGCCAGCCTCCGAGGCCTTCGCCGTCCAGCGGGGGATCGTCTCCGGCATCGTCGGACTCATTCTCGTGGCCGTCATCTCGCTGTCGCTGATCGGCGTCACCATCGGCAGTCGGACCTCCCTGTCCCTGCGGCGTCTCTCCGGGAAGGCCGAGGCGATGGCGACGGGCGATCTGGACGTCGACCTGACGACCGGCCGAACCGACGAGATCGGACAGCTCTACTGGTCGTTCGATCAGATGCGTGCCTCGCTCCGAGAACGCATCGACGAGGCGGAGGAAGCGCTCGACGAGGCGGAGACGGCCCGCGCGGAGGCGGAGGCGGCCCGCGCGGAGGCGACCCGGACTAACGAACGCCTCGAACGCACCGCCGAGACCTACGGGGAGGTGATGCAAGACGTCGCGGACGGCGACTTCACCCGCCGGATCGACGTGAGCGACTCGAACGACGCGATGGCCACCATCGGAGTCGCGTTCAACGACATGGTTTCGGCCATCGAGTCGACGATCCGCGAGGTCAAGACCTTCGGCGCCGAGGTGGCCAACGCCGCCGAGGCAGTCGACCGGAACGCGGCCGAGGTCAAGGCGGCGAGCGAGGAAGTGAACGAGGCGGTCGCGGAGATCGCCGACGGGGCGCGCACACAGACCGAGAGTCTTCAGGAGATGACCGGGGAGGTAAACGATCTCTCGGCCAGCGCCGAAGAAATCGCGGCGACCGTCGATACGGTCGCGGACACCTCCGAACACGCCGCCGAGGCGGGTGCCGACGGCCGTGCCGCCGCCGAGGCGGCCGTCGAGGAACTCGCCGGGATCGAGGAGACGACGGCGGACACCCAGACCGAGGTGGAGGCACTCCACGACGAGATGGCCGAGATCGGCGAGATCGTGGACGTCATCTCCGACATCGCCGAGCAGACGAACCTGCTGGCGCTCAACGCTTCCATCGAGGCCGCTCACGCCAACGGCGAGGCCGGCGACGCCGACGGGTTCGCCGTCGTCGCCGACGAGGTCAAGAACCTCGCGGAGGAGACCAAAGAGTCCGCGAGCGAGATCGAGGCCCGCATCGAATCCGTCCGGGAGCGAACCGAAGGGGTAGTCGAAGGCACCCAGGAGACGGGCCAGCGCGTCGCCGAGGGCGTCGAGACCGTCGAGGGAGCCATCGAGGCGCTCGAACGTATCGCAGACTACGTCGAGGAGATCGACACGAGTATCCAGGGGATCGCCGACGCCACGGACGGCCAGGCCGACTCCACCGAGCGGGTGGTCGGGAGCCTCGACGAGGTGGCGGCCATCAGCAAGCAGACTGCCGAGGAGGCCACCGGCGTGACCGACACCGCCAGTCGACAGGAGCGGACCCTCGCCGAGGTGGACGACGCGGCCGACGAACTGACACGGCGGGCCGCCCGCCTGCGCGAACAACTCGCGGACTTCGAGGTCGATTCGCCAGGGGCCGACGCGGCGGACGGGAGTTCCTCGGCCGGTGCGATCGGTGACGGCGGCCACACGGAGGGGGAGCGCCGATGATCGGCTCGACCGCGACGTGGGCCGCAATCGGCGCCGTCGGCATGGCGCTCGGCACCCTCCCGCCGCTGTGGGGGCTGGGGAACGATCCCGAGCGGCGCACCCACTACCTCGTCCTCGCCGGCGTGACCGGCATCGCGGCCGTGGCGTACGCGCTGATGGCGTTCGGGATCGGAGACCTCGTCGTCTCCGGACGGGTCGTCTCACTCCCGCGATACGTGGACTGGCTGCTCACGACCCCGCTCATTCTCCTCTTTCTCTCCCTCTTGGGGAACACCGGCCGTGGCTCGCTCACGCGACTCGTCGTCGCCGACGTGACGCTACTCGTCCTCGGCGCCGTCGCGGTCGCCGTACCCGGGACCGTCCGCTGGCTGGCGTTCGCCGGCGGTCTCGCCGCCTTCGGGGTGCTGGTGTACGAACTCTACGCCCGCATTCCCCGGCTAGCGTCGTTCTCCAGCGAGCGGGCGCGCATCCTCTTCGTCACGCTTCGCAACCTGACGATCGCGCTCTGGACGCTGTACCCCGTCGTCTGGGTCCTGGCGCCGTCGGGCATCGGCTTGCTCACCCGTGACATGACGATGCTGGTCGTCGCCTACCTCGACTTGATCAGCAAGGCGGCGTTCGTCGCGCTCGCAGTCGACGGCATGGACGCTCTCGCCGACGTCGACCGTGGCGCCGCCGCCGCCGGTGCCGTCACGGTCGAGCGCGCCCCGGACGCCGACTCGGGAACCGCCGACTGACGCCCGCGATCTCGTTTTTTCCCGAGTGTCTCGGCGCTCACACCACGACCCATACAGCGGCCGACTCCTCGGTTTAGCTTCTCTCCGTGGATGGCGATGCGTCCGCCGAGACCGGCGAGGTCGCCGTCCACATAGATGGGGGCCGACGATCGGCTGTCGGTCCGGACGGTCACCGACGCCACCCTCGACGCCGCGACCGTCGCCCTCTACACCGACGAAAGCGAGGCCGCCGCCAGCGACGCCATCGCCGACGACGGCTCCGGCATCCCCGACGCGGAGCGGGAAGCCGTCTTCGAGATGGGCGACACCACCGCCGACGAGAGGACGGCACCGGAGCTCGCCGTCGTCGAACGGATCGTAGACGAACACCGGCGGACCGTCGGCGTCGGCGATCTCTACGAGAAAGGGGCGGGAGAAGGCGGAGTGTCGACGTCGTCGACTAGGGCGCTTCGCCGGTTTCGATCGTGAAGTCGGCCTTCGGGTAGGCCACGCAGGTCAGGGTGTAGCCGTCGCCGAGTTCGTTGTCGTCGAGCATCTGCTGATCGTCGTGGACGACGTAGTCCTCGGCGTTCCCCCCGGAGGTGATCTGGCCGGCACACGAGACACACTGGCCCTGCCGGCAGGCGTAGGGCAGGTCCCAGCCGGCGTCCTCGCCGGCTTCGAGGACGGTCTCGTTCTCGGCCACCTCGATGGTGTCCCCCTCCTTTGCGTACTCGATCTCGAAGGTTTCGGCCTCGTCGTCCGAGACGTCCCACGGACCGGACTCCTCGGCCGCCTCGGCGCCTCCTTCGAGTTCGGCGCCCTCCTCCTCGCCCGCCACGGCCCCCGCGGCGACGGCACCGCCGCCGCCGGCGCCGATGGCCCGGTTCATCGGTTCCGGGAACTCCGTCTCGGGCACCGACTCGGCCCGGCGCTCGAGTACCTCCTGGCTGATGTCGGTTGTGGGCGTCCACCCCGTCCCCTTCGAGAGATGCAGGGCGACGGCCGTGAGCGTGAGGGCTGCGCCGATACTCAGCCCCACCAGATTTACCTCGACCATAACCGGGGCTTTGGATGCAGGGGTTAAGGGAATTGTGATCCTCGCGCCGGCCGGGGGTTCACTCCTCCCGGCGGGCGACCTCGTGGCGGCCGAACCCGTAGCGCAGACGGTTGGCGAGGCGTCGCGAGAACCGATCCCGGCGCGAGGCGAACCGCTCGGCGAGCGCTTGGTGGATCAGCGGTACCGGCACCTCGCGTTCCAGCGCCTCCCAAACCGTCCACGTCCCCGTCGACCCGCCGGCGACGTGGTCCGCCACGTCGCCCAGATCGCTCCCCTCCTCGCGGAACGCCTCCTCGCAGAGTTCGAGCAGCCACGACCGGATCACTGCGCCGTTGTTCCACGTCCGTGCGACCGCTTCGAGGTCGAGGTCGTACCGGCCCTCGAAGAGTAGCTCGAACCCCTCGCCGTAGGCCTGCATCAGGGCGTACTCGACGCCGTTGTGGACCATCTTCACGTAGTGGCCCGCGCCCGCGGGGCCCATCCGGTCGTGCCCGTCGGGACCGGTCGCGACGGCGTCGAAGACGGGACGCATCGTCTCGTAGGCGTCTTCGGGTCCGCCGACCATGAGCGAGAAGCCGAGGTCGGCCCCCGCGGGCCCGCCGCTCGTCCCGCAGTCGAGGTAGGCGGCCGGCGTCGACTCGGCGCGGCGGACGGAGTCCTCGAAGTGGGAGTTGCCGCCGTCGACGACCACGTCCGCGCCCGACAGGTGTGGTTCGAGTTCGTCGAGTGCGGCGTCGACCGCATCCCCCGCCGGCACCATCAGCCAGATCCGTTTCTCGTCGCCGAGGCGGTCCGCGAGCGCCGACAGCGAGTCGGCCGTTCCCGCGCCAGCGTCGGCGGCCGTCGCCACCGCTTCGTCGTCGATGTCGAACGCGACGACGTCGTGTCCCTCCGTGAGGACGCGTTCGACGACGATCTGTCCCATCCGCCCCAGTCCGACCACACCGAGTTCCATACCGGGGACTCCCGCGCGCCGGGAGGTAGTGGTTGTGGTTGTGGTCGTGGTTGCGGGTCGGTCCCCCACCGCCTCGCTACCCCGTACCACCGGAAGACGTTTTATCGTCGGCCGATCCGTCACCCGTATGAACCGGTCCCTGTCGACGCTGCTCGCCGCGCTCGTCGCCCTCTCGCTCGTCGGCGCGCCGGTCACGATGGCCGACTGGGGCGAACAGGCGACCGTCTCCGCCGAACCCGTCGAGCCGAACCGGATCGACGACGAGACGCCGGTCCTGCAGTACCGGTCGCTCTCGCCGTCCGCACGGACGGCCGTTCGCCGCGCCATCGAGGACCCCGACGGCACTCACGTCATCTACGGTCAGGAGGACTTCCCCGAGGACTTCGCCTACTCCGACTACAGCGAACCCGGATACGGGCTGTACGCCGTCGCCTACGAGGGACAACACTACCGGCTCTATACGTATGCCGCCGGGGGCTTCCCGTTCGTCTACTGGCTCTACGAACTCCCCTTCGTCGTCTACGGACTCGTCCTCGGCTTGCTCGCGTTCCGCGTCGCCCGGGGCGAGCGCTCGCCGCGGACGGCGACGCTCGCGGCGCTCCCCGGTGTCGCCGTCCACCTCCTCGGCCCCGAGTTCGACTTCCCGCTGCTCGCGCCGATGGCCGTCGTCGCGCTCGGCGCCCTGTCGGCCGCGATTGCCGTTGTCCTCCTCGTCCGTGATCCCGACCTGGATCTCGGCGACGTCCGCCGGGGGTGATCGCCCGCCGCCCCGGGCGCTTTTGCCCGCCGGTCGTCACGCTCACGTATGGACGACCGCATCCGCGCCCACGCCGAGACGCTCGTCGACTGGAGCGCCCGCGTCGATCCCGGTGACGACGTGGTGCTTCGCGTCGCCGAGGATGCTCACGACCTCGCCGTCGCTGTCGCGGCCGTCCTCGGCGACCGCGGGGCGAACCTACTGGCCACCTATGGCTCCGACGAGATGACCCGCGCGTATCTCCGCGCCCACGACGGCGACTTCGCCCCCGCCGAGGCCGAACGCGCACTCTACGACCGCGCCGACGTCTACCTCTCGCTCGGCGGCGGCCGGAACACCGCCGCGACGGCCGACGTCCCCGGCGACGTACGGGGGGAACACGCCCACGCTCGGGCGGAGGTCCGCGAGGCACGCATGGCGACCGACTGGGTGTCGACCGTCCACCCCACCCGCTCGCTCGCCCAGGCCGCCGGCATGTCCTACGCGGCCTATCGCGACTTCGTCTACGACGCCGTCCTCCGGGACTGGGAGAGCCTCGCCGCGGAGATGGCGGGGCTGACGGAGATCCTTGACGACGGCGACGAAGTCCGGATCGTCGCCGACGGCACCGACGTGACCCTCCCCATCGAGGGACGGACCGCCGTGAACAGCGCCGCCTCCGTCGCCTACGACTCCCACAACCTTCCCAGCGGCGAGGTGTTCACCGCCCCGGTCGGCGCCGATGGCGAGGTGACCTTCGACGTGCCCATCACGGTCCAGGGGACGGCGCTCCGTGACGCCAGCCTCGTCTTCGAGAGCGGCGAGGTGGTCGAGTTCTCGGCGGCGGCCGGCGAGGCGGCCCTCGCCGACCTACTCGACACCGACGACGGCGCGAAGCGACTCGGCGAACTCGGGATCGGCATGAATCGCGGCATCACCCGCCCCACCGACAACGTCCTCTTCGACGAGAAGATGGCCGGGACCGTCCATCTCGCTCTCGGTCGTGCCTACGACGCCTGCCTCCCGGACGGCCAGGCGGGCAACGGGAGCGCGATCCACGTCGACCTCATCACCCGGATGGGTGAGGGATCGCGCCTCGTCGTCGACGGCGCGACGATTCAGCGGGACGGCGTCTTCCGGTGGGAGGAGGGGTTCGACGGACAGTGACCGCCGTCGTCGCCCACCGCGGCTTCGCGGGTGTCAACCCCGAGAACACCGTCGCAGCCGTCCGCGCGGCCGCCGCCCGCGCCGACAGCGTCGAGGTCGACGTGGTCGCCTGCGCCGACGGCACGCCCGTCGTCTTCCACGACGCCCGCCTCGACGGCCGCGGGGAGAGCCGCGGGATCACCGACGGGACGGGGGCGGTGGCGGACCTCCCGCCGGAGACGGTGACGGCCGCGACCGTCGGTCCGAGCGAGGAGACGGTGCCCACGCTCGCCGACCTCTGTGGGGCCACGGCGGTTCCGCTGGACGTGGAACTCAAGCGCCCCGACGCAGTGGTCCGTCGGGGGTCGATCCCGCCGTCGGACCGCGACGCCGCCCGGGAGCGGTGGCTGCCGTTCGTCGACCGCGTCCTCGATGCGCTCGACGACCGGTCGGTCCGCTTCTCGTCGTTCTCGGAGGGGGCGCTTGCGGCGGTCCGGGAGCGCGATCCGGACGCCCGTCTCGCGGCGCTCTGTCGTGACTACGCGACGGGGCGGGAACTCACCGATCGGTACGATGCCGACGCGATCCACCCGCCGCTGTCGGCCGTCCGCGGCGCCGACCTCGACGCCGACTGCACGGTCAACGTCTGGACGGTCCGGACGTGGGACGAGGCGGTCGCGGCGGTCGAGGCCGGCGCCGACGGCCTGATCGCGGACTATCCGGGGCTAGAGCGGTGGCTGGAGGCGTAGAGCGGCTGAGAGGAGTAAGCCCCCTTCCGTTCTCCCGGCATTCGGCTGAGCGTCCACCTCCGCGTCCGGACTACCTTGACGAGGCGGACTTGCACCGGTGAGGATTCGCCGTTCCATCCGTTCTCGGCCGTCGAATTGCGGCTTCCGCCGCTCGCATCGTCCGTGATCGCTATGCGATCACGCGGTTCACGGCTTGCACCGTTCACCTGCCGGAGACGCGTAGCGTCTCCCTACTCGCGACTGACGCCGCTCGCATCGAGGCGCGGAGCGCCTCACAGCCCTCGGTGGGTCAACTCCCCTCGCTTGCGCTCGGGTTCGCACACCTCATCGGTCGGGCCGAGTGGTCTCGTTTCTGTTCCAGAGCCAGCCGTCTCCGACTCCGGGCTTGCGCCCGGTCACCCGTCCGGACGGTGGGGGGACTTTCCTCATGTCCTGGTGGACACGGGAGCCGGGCTCTCTCTGCCACGCTTATCTACCCGGGGTGGCCGAATAAGCCGTTCGGTCGACCGACCCGTCGGCCGGAAATCATCACGGTCTTCCCCGGTGGAAAGGAAGGCTTAAAGTCGGTTCGGGGCATCGTATGACGCATGTCAGAGGCGCAGACGGTACACCTTTCTTACGAGGATGGCGCCCGAGCGGTCGAACTGGCCCGCGAGGCCGTCGAAGCGTACGTGCTTCAGGGGCAGCGCGAACAGCCAGGGAGCATGCGCGACGCGTTCTACGCACGCACCGGGTCGTTCGTCCGGATCACGTCGACCCGCGGCCGCGGACGCCTCCGCGGCTGTGCCGGGGCCTATCGCGGGAACGACCAGCTCGGCCACGCCATCGTCGACGCCGCCATCACCGCTGCGTCGGACGACTCCTGTGGCTCCGAAGTCGAACCCCCCGAACTGGAGAGCCTCAACATCTCCATCTGTGTCGTCTGCAATCACGTCCTCACGAACGACCCGCTCGCCGACCTCGAACTCGGCACACACGGCATCGCCATCGACGCCGACGGTCAGCACGCCTGGATGTACCCCACGCTCCCGGTCGAAAACGACTGGAACGAAGAACAGTTTCTCACCCACGCCTGTCGGAAAGCCGGCCTCACACCGCTCGCCTGGCAGGACGACGACACCATGATCACGCTCTTCGAGGGACAGGTCTTCCGCGAGCGCCCCGAGGGCGGCAGCGTCGAACAGCTCTAGTCCGCACCGAATCCGACCGTTGCCGCGTCCGTCAGCGCCCGCTCGGCCGCCGCGTCGAGGTCGAACTCCCGGACGACCTCCCCGTCACGGATCAACGGTTCGAGCAACGGCTCCCCGTCGGCCGGCCCCTCCCGATCCGCGAGACGGATGTGGTGACCGCCCGCCGGCGTCCGATAGACCTGTTTCGTCCCCGAGAGCTTTCCCCGCTTGGCCGCCGGTTCTCCCCCGACCTCGACGATGTCGAGCGCGAAGTCCACGGGGTCCGCGTTGGAGACGTACCCACCGACGCCGAAGCCGTCGACCACGTCCCGGAGTTCGCGGAGGCGGGCGGGGCCCAGGCCGCCGCTCGCGAACAGGGTCACGTCGTCGTGCCCGCGGGCGTCGAGTTCCCAGCGTACCTCCCGGAGGATGTGACGGAAGTCACCCCGGCGGGACCCCGTGGTGTCGATCCGAACGCCGTCGAGGTTCTCGCCCAGCGCCTCGGCCGCGCGCAACACTTCCTCCACCTCGTCGCCGTAGGTGTCACAGAGCGCGACCCGCGGCACGTCCGGCCCGACCGCCTCGTCGAACGCCCGCCACCCCGCCTCCTGGTTCCCGCGCCCGAAACAGATCAGCAGGGCGTGGGGCATCGTCCCGCCGGCCTCCCGGCCGAGCACCTCGCCCGCGGCGACGTGAGAGAAGCCGTCGAGCCCGGCGAGCAACGCGCTCCGCTCGACCATCGCCGCCATCGAGGGGTGGACGTGTCGTGCGCCGAAAGAGAGCACCGTCGAGTCCGGTGCCGCCCGCCGCGCCTCTAGGGCCGCCGTCGCGATGCCGCTCGCGTGGGAGAGAAAGCCGAGCAGCGACGTCTCGAATCGGGCGAACTCCAGGTACGGTCCCTCGATGCGGAGGACCGGGCCGCCGTCGAACAGTCGCCCCTCCCGCATCGCGTCGACGTCGACGTCGAGGCCCTCCAGCAGCGTCGCGACGTCTTTCACTCCCGCTACCAGTTCGAACTCCCCGTCCGGGAACTGATCGGCAGTCACCTCGGCGACGACCGTCGGGTTCCGATCGGCGTGTCGTAGCGTCGCCTCGGTCCGCAGAAAGTAGGCGTCGGTCGCCGTCCCGTCGCGGATGGCCGCCGGGCCGACGATGTCGAACGATCCCATACCCGCGGGCTTCGACCCCGCCGGTGAAAAATCCGTTCGTTCGGTCGCCGGGGTCGAAGAGGATTCCTCTTCATCGGGCGTGGACCGAATCCAGCGCCTCGACCGTCGGTGCGTTCACGACGGTGACGGTCGTTCCGTCGTGCGTGACGCGGAAGGCGTCGGCGTAGGGGCCGGCGGGCACCACCAGTACGTCCCCGTCACGCCGTTCCGCGCCCCGACGCTCCCGAAGAAGTTGCCGGTAGGTCGCCGCGAACGCGGCGGCGTCCTCCTCCGTCGCCCACGCGGTCCGGAAGACGTAGCCCGTCCCGCCGTCCGCGCTCCGGTAGGGGACGATCCGATCGCCGGTCCACCCCGTCGTCACGGGGTGGCTGTAGTTGTACGCCCGGTGGGGCCGGCTCGTCCGCTGGAGGTGGAACGGCTCGACGGCGCCGTTGGCTCGGAGCGTCGCGAACAGCGACGCCTCGCCCACCGTGGTCCCCGGCGGCGTGTGGTTCAGTCGCGACCAGTTCGTCGCCGATCGGTCCGCGATCCGAACCCGCTCCGCCGACCAGTTCGGATATCGCTCGGGGTGGATCACCTGTGTCGAACTCGTCGGCGGGTCAGCGTAGGCGGCGTTCACCGCCTCCCACCCGCCACGCTGTCGGAGGTGGTGGACGAACGCCGGCCCGTCGCTGTAGGGCTGGTAGACGGCGACGTAGACGCCAAGGTCGCCGTCGAGGCTCGCTCCCGGGCCGCTCGGCGGCCGGGGCCGGCAGGGCCAGTCCGCCCGACACCGCCGCTCGTAGCGGTCCTCGACGTAGCCGGCGTCACCCTCGATCAACCCCTGGCGTGCCAGCCGCTCGTCACGCGTGACCCTCTGCCGGTCGACCCCGAAGTGCTGGTCCTGCAGGGCGTGGACGAGTTCGTGGGCGAGTGTCCGCCGGTCGATCCTCGGCTCCGCCGCGTCGCTCACGACCAGGATGCGGTCCTCGCTCGGCACGTACGACCCCTGCACCGACGCGCCGTAGAACGACTCGAAGGTCGCCTCGACCGACCGGTCCTCGCCGATCAGCAAGAGCGCCTCCCACACCGCCTCGTCGAACGCCGTGGCGGTCACTTCCTCCTCGGCGCGGTACGTCTCGCGGTCCACCACCGCGACCGGGACCGGGTCGGTGAACTCCAGCCCTCGAATGCGTTCGACGCGGGCCATCGTCCGCGCGACGACGGCCGTCCGCTCGCTCCCGTTCAGGCCGTCGGTGGCGTTCACCGACAGGGGCTCGTCGTACCACCGTCCCGCCTCCCAGCCCAGTCGGTCCGTCTGGGGGTCGGCGAAGTCGGGGTGATCTGCCGGCGTCGGCGTCGGCGTTCCCGTCACCGTGAACGTCGACGTCCGTGTCTCCGTCGTGTCGGCCGTCACCGTCGATGTCGTCGACTCTCCCTCGGGTGCGGTGAGGCCACCACACCCGGCGAGGACGATCAGGAGTGCTGCGAACGCAGGTGCCGAACGCCGGGCCATTCCGTCGGCCCTCGGCGTCGCCGCGTGAAAAGGATGCCGTCGGTCCGCGCCACCGCCTCAGTCGCGTCGCCGCGCCGCCACGAGCACTACCGCGGCCAGAACCGCGACGAGAGCCGCCAACGCTCCGAACCCGGGCGCTTCGAGGCCGGTCGAGCCACCCTCGTCCGTCGACGCGGCGGTCGCCTCGTCACCGCTCGCGGTCGTACCGCCCGCCGTCCCGTCCCCGTTCGCCGCCCTCGGGCGGATGTCCTCGACCGCTTCGGGCGTCGGTCCGTTGACGATGGTGACGCGCGTCCCCGACCGGTCGATGCGGAACGCGTCGGCGAACTCGCCGTCGGGGACGACGTATCGTCCCTCCCCGCTCACCTCGGGGACGCCTTGGGCTTCGAGGATGGCACCGTAGGCTCGGACGAACTCCGAGGCGTCCTGCTCGCTGTCCCACTCGGTCACCCAGACGTAGCCGTACCGGGCGTCGTCACCGCTCCCCTTTCGGTAGGGGAACACGCGATCGTTCCCCCAGCCCGCCGATGGCTCCGCGTCGTAGTTGTACAGATCGAGCGGCCCGGTCGTTTGCGTCACCGACTGGACCGGAACCGTATCGGCGCGGGCGGTCCGCGCCTGGTACCAGAACATCACGTACATCGAGGCCTCGCCGACCGTGTCGGAGCCGTTCTCCCCCTGGTTCGGGAACGTCTCCCAGCCGTTGCGGGCGCGGTCCTCGTACTCGATCGGGGTCGGCGGATCGTCCGTCCGGTGAATGATCTGCTCGCTCGATTCGGGCGGGTTTTCGAAGGCCGTGTCGACGGCGTCCCAGCCACCCCGCTCGCGGAGCCAGTCGATGTACACTGGGCCGTCGGAGTACGGTTGGAGCAGCGTCAGCAGGATGCCGAGGTTCGGCGGCTCGCCGGGGGAGCCGCCGTCGCTGGGTGTGCCCACACACTCCCACTCGTCGCCACACCGCTGGGTGTATCGCCGCTCGATGTAGTTGGCCTCGCCCTCGACGACGCCGTCGACGGCGAGGTCACCGTCCTGGGTCTCGGTGCTGCTGATTCGCTCGCCCAGGTTGTCGTTCTGGTCCTGCAGGGCGTGGACGAGTTCGTGGACCAAGGTCGCGTTGTCGATGGTCGGGCTGTCGGGCGAGTCGGTGATGATCCGGATGCGGTCGTCCGCCGGGGCGTAAAAGCCCGCAGTCGTCTGCCCGGACGCACTCTGGAGGGCGGTGTTGGCACCCGTATCCTCACCGACGACGAACAGCGCCTCCCACACCTGATCGTTCCAGGCGTCGAAGGAGGCGTTGCTCGTCGCGTTCCCGGACTGTCGCTGCTGGAACTCCTCGCGGGAGAGGATTTCGACGGGCACGTCGGCGTCGAACTCCTCCTGACGGATGTACTCCACGCGCGCCATCGCGCGGCTGACGTAAGCGTCGATCTCTGCGTCGCTCAGGCCGTCGGACTGGTTGATATCCACCCGCTCGTCGTGCCAGTATCCACCCTCCCACCCGACGGTGTCGGTGTCGGGATCGGCCCGCTGGGGCGTCACGTCCGCCCCGGTCGTCTCCGCGTCGACGGCGGTCGGGGGTTCGGCCGCCCCCGCTATCGGACCGACCGACGCCACGACGAGCAGTACCGCGAGACCGACGCATAGCCGCGTTCGCATACCCCTCGTTAGAAACCGGGACAGAAGTACCTTGTCCGCGGTGTCGGGGGTCGTCGAGCGGGCGGCTCCCGTTCGAGCACGTAGCCGCTCGCGCCGACGGCGTATTCGCCCTCGACGGTCGTCTCCACGTCGTAGAGGGTGGCTCCGATCGGCGTCTCGGCGTTCATCCACACGCGATCCGCGGCGCCGATGGTCGGCACGACCGCCAGGGCGGCGGCCGCTGCGCTACTCCGGAGGAACGTCCGTCGCGTCGTCTCGTGTATCGAACACTCCACCCGGGGCTGTGATCCGTCGGTCATTAATGTCGGGTGGCGGTTAACGGGAATTCAACCGAGTTTACGCCGCGTCGTCGGCCCGCGCGTCGGAATCGACCCCGAACAGGTCGTCGACGGCGGCCTGCGCCGCCCGCGCGGCCTCGTCGGCCACCGCCTCCGGGTCGGGGTCCGACTCGTCGTCCGGCACGTTCAGATACACGTCGACGTCGAGAACACCTTCCTCGAACGTGACCGTCACGTCGAGGTCACGGACTACCGACTGCCGGTAGTTGGCGAACACCACGCCCTCGGCGGCCTCGGCAGCCGTCCGCACGACGGTCTCGTCGTCCGGTTCGTCGGCGGCCACGGCCTTACGCGCCGCCGGCGCCGCCCGGTCCCATCGGGCCGCCGCCGGCGCCGCCGGCGCCGCCCGCGCCACCCTGCAGCATCTGCTGGAGCTCCCCCTGGAGCGACTCGAACTGCTCGCGGACGCGCTCCTCCTGTTTGCTCAACTGCTCGACGCGAACCTCCAGGCTGTCGACTTTCTCCTCTAGGTCGTCGTAGGCCTCGTCGTACTCCGTCTCGACGAGCAACTCGCCGACCTCGCGGTACATGGCGGTGTCCTCCTCGATATCCTCGAGGGCGTCGAGCGCCGTCTGGGACTCGTTGAGTTGGGTCTCGGCCTGCTGTTTCTGGGCCGCGACCTGCTGTGCCGTCTCTTGGAGATCCTGCAGTTCTTCGAGCTTATCCTGGGCTTCCGGCGGCAGATTTCCTTGCATAGGCGAATCGTCGGGACCCGGAGTGAAAAAGCCCCGTATTCCCGATTCGGGACGGTGGGGTCACCCCCCGTCAGTCCGACTCGGGACCCCCTCGGCCGCCCCGGTCACCCGCTCCGCCACGTCGAGTAGCCGCGTCCAGGTGTTCGTCCCCGCCCGGAGGGCGACCAGGTCGGCCGCGCCGATCCACACCCGGACCGTCCGTCCCTCCCGCTCGACCCGTGCTGTCGACCGCGCGTCGTCGATCTCGCCGACCTCGACCCGTACGCTCCGCTCGACGACCGCCGCGTGCCGTTCGGTGTCGTACTCGAACCGGAGGGAGAGACGGTGTGGCGCGTCGTCCGTGGACTCGACTGCCACGGGCGTTACTCGACGTCGACTTCCTTGATGGTCGGGGCGCGCTCCTTCAGGAGCACGCGATGCCCGCAGTACGGACAGCGAACGCCGCCGTACTCGTCGAGTTCGACGTCGCGCTTACACCGGGAACACTTGTAGCTCATTACTCCTCGTCGTCGGTGGCGAGTGCCGCGCGGATCGACCGCTGGACGGTGCGACCCCCGGGCGTCTCCGGCCGGTAGGCCCCGCCGGTGAAGACCTCCCCCGTCTCCTCGTTCTTCCAGACGCCCGTCCCGACTCGCGTCACGCTGTCGCCGTCGAGGGTGGCGTTCTGCATCTCGCCTTCGATCTCCTTGACGCGGCGACGGGCGACGCGCCCGTATCGCGCGCCGAATCGGCCCGCGCTCCCGGTACTGCGTGCCTTGTTTTCGGCCATGGTACCGTTCGATACCCGTAGCGAACGGATAAAGCCTGCGAGTCACGGCCGTTACTGCAGGTCCGCGGCCGCGAGTTCCTCGTTCAGATCCGTCCTGACGCGTTCGCCCGTCTCGCGGTCCATCGCCGTCGTGACGATCCGGTTTTCCTGTACGCTCGATCCGTCGCGAAGCAACAGACGGACGTTCCCGTTGCCGTCCGCCCGCGTCACCTTCGCCCGCAGGCCGGACTGCGATCCCGTCCCGCCGGCGTCGATGGGTCCGGGGACGATCTTCTTGACGTGGGGGTGTTCGGCCACCGTCGAGATAGCTCGCCGTCCCGTCCGACCGCCGATCAGCGTCGTGTGCCGCCCGCCGAGTTTCTCCTTCGGCGGCGTCTCGACCACCTCCAGTGCGCGCTCGCCCCGCCGGTCCAGCACCGCCGCCACGGGGTCTTCGCCCGCGACGCGGTAGAACTCGTAGTGGGTCTCGGCCCGCACCGCCCGGATGACCTCCCGGTCGCCGGCCGCGAACACCGTCTCCGGGCGCTTGCGACGGATCTCGTCGGCGATCAGCCCGGCGAAGTTGCGCCGTTCGATCACCCGGCTCCGCCCCTCCTCCTCCGGCCGGGTCGTGATGGTCGTCTCTCCCAGCACCGTCTCGTCGTCCAGCATGGTCAGGTGGGCACGGTCCACCGACACGTCGAGGACGACGGCGTCGCAGTTGCCGGTGTGACAGACCAGACAGTAGTCGCCGGGGCGTTCCAGCGGGGACCCACACCGCCCACACTCCATGGTGGTGACAGTCGGTCGCGTCTGATAAGTTCGTCCTTCGACGTGGCTCGACACAAGATCCATTGGGACGCGGCGGCACACGCCCCCCATGGTCCGCCGCCTCTCCCCCGCACACCTCCTGATCGCTACCCTCCTCGTCGGATCGGTACTGGGGGTCGGTCTGACGACCGCCAGCCCCCGCCCCGTCCAGGTCTGTGCGCCCTGCGACCGCGGCTTCGTCGGCGCCGCCCAGACCCACGACCTCGACGTTCGGATCGAGCACAGCACCGCCACGATGCGCGTCCACCGCAACGGGTCCGCGACGTGGACCGTCGAGACCCGACTGGCCGACGCCGAACCCTTCGAGAACGCCACGCTCCGGGAGTCGGTCGCCCGCGAGGCCGTCGCGGTTCACGACGGTCGCCTCCGCTCGACGAGCGTCGACGGCGACACCGTCAGGGTGCGCTACCGCACGCCGGACGTCGCCGTCGACGCGCCCGGCGGCCTCCTCCGCGTGACCTACTTCCGTGACGACGGGGGCGCGACCGTACGGGACGGCCTCGGCGCCGACCGCCTCACCCTCGTCGCGCCCGAGGGGATGGTCGTCGAGCGCGGTCTGCCCGGCGCCGACGTGTCCGGCCGCCGGATGACGGCCACCTCCTTCGAGGGGTCGGGCGACGGGCCGTTCGTGACGCTCGCGCCCGCCGACGCCGCCCTCGCGCCCCTGTGGAGTCTCCTCGCCGTCTCCCTCCCCCTCGTGCCCGTCGTCGGCCGCAACCTCCTCCTGCTGGTCGCGATTCCGGCGGCCGTGTTCGTCGGCGGCCTGGCGGCCGTGGCCTGGGGAACCGAGCGCGTCGGCCTCGGGACCACCGCCACCCCCGACCGCCGCGCCCTGGCCGTCCTCGCACTCGGCGTCCTCGCGCTCGCACACCCGCTCTACGCCGAGGCCGTCGTCGCGGGGACGACGCCACCGTTCGTCGCCGCCGGTGTCGGCGCCCTCGCCCTCGGCGGCACACTCGCCGTCCCCGCGGTCCGCGAGGGGCTCTCGGCTCGCCGCCTCGCCGGCGTCGTCCTCGGTGCGTTCGCCGTCGCCGTCGCGGCCGGCCTCCTGCTCCGGGCGCTCCCCCTCGGCGACCTCTCGATCCGGGACGACGCCAGCGTCCTGACGCTCGTCCTGCCGGCACTCCCCGTCTACGCGGCCACGCTCGTCGGCTACGCGGCCGCCCACGGCTCGCTCCGCCGCGGGCTGGCTGCCGCCGTCGGCGCCTTCGTCCTCGTCCTCGTCACGACGTTCTCCATCGCGTCACAGGGTGGGACGCTCTACTTCCTGGGTGTCGTCCTCGCCGTCCTCGGCGCCGTCGGGGGCGTCGTCGTGGCTGTGCCCTTCTTCCTGCTCGGCTACGGGCTGCCCGGGCCGAACGGTCGCGGCGACGGACGACGGCACGACGCCGGCGACGGTACCTAGAGGTCCTGCGGATCCACCTTCAGGAACTCCCGGAGGACGGCCGTCGCGTAGGATCCCCGTGGCAGGGAAAAGGAGAGCGAGAGCGGGTCGCGCTCGACGGTGAGGTCGGTGCCGACCAGTATCGCGCGGCGGGTGCCCGTCGAGTCGAAGTTGCCGGGCAGGTCGAAATCCGCCGGCGCGAGGTCGAGGGCGTCGAGTACCGCCCGCTCGATGTCGCCCGGGTCGCCGCCGCCGAGGTCGGTTTCGGTGCCGACGAGCGGCGCGGTGACGAACGCCCGCCCCCGCTCGCAGTGGCGACGCACCACGTCGACGCGGTCCTCGGTCACCCGCTGGAGACGGTCGGTGTCGGGAACGACGAGGTCCGACGGGGCGTCCGCATCCACGAAACAGACTACGTCGCCGACGACGGGTCGGTCGAAGGGAAGCCCGCGGCGCAGGCGCTCCGAGCACATCCGATTGAACGCGTAGGACTGGGCCGCGTTGACGAACAGTCGCTGGAGGTTCCATGGAACCGCCTCCAAGGCGGCCCGGAAGTCCGCCGCCTCCCGGCCACCGTTCTCGACCAGCGCGTGGAGCATCGAACGCTCGTAGCCGAGATGGCCGGGCATCGCGTCCAGGGCGGCCGGCCAGTCCGGGTCGTCGCCCGCCGCCACGTCCTCGACCGTTGCCCGGGCTGTCCGGGTTCGCTCCGGCTCCGTCTCGGCCGGATTGCCCACGTAGGCGAGGACAGCCTCGCGCCACTCCCCGCGGACGACGTGGAGCCCCACCTCGTGGGTGACGGGGCGCCGGCTACCGAACCGCTGGTGGCCGAACCAGTTCGGCACCGCGGGGCGCCCGCCACCGAACGTTTCGAGCGCGTCGAGAACGCTGTCGACGGCGTCTGGCCGGGGCGGCCCGGCGACCCGAATCTCGAAGGCGTTGCCGGCCAGGTCGCCGAACTCCAGGTTGCGGCCCACCCGGCCGAGCGCGGTCACCTCCGCGCCGTCGAGGGCGGGCAGGTCCGCGGGATCGACCCCCTGAACCGAGAACAGCTGTGTCGTGACCGCGCGCTTGTCCTTCGTCCCCGCCCACGA